>CP154827.1:0-337500 GCA_039613835.1 Acetobacteraceae bacterium
AGCGTTATGACGGACAAAGATTGGGAATCTGAGAATATGTCGTCAAAAAACGAGAATAACGCCATGAAGGGTATTTTGCTGGCCGGGGGATCGGGGACACACCTCTATCCCATGACGTTGGCGACATCGAAGCAACTCCTTCCTGTCTATGACAAACCGATAATCTATTATCCCCTGACGACACTGATGCTCGCTGGGATTCGCGATATTATGATCATCTCGACGCCCCAGGATATCGGGCAGTTTAAACGTCTGCTCGGGGATGGATCTCAATTCGGGGTTAATTTTGAATATCGCGTGCAACCTTCACCGGAAGGCCTGGCCCAGACCTTCCTGATCGCAGAAGACTGGATCGACGGGCATCCCTGTGCGCTGACCCTGGGTGACAATCTCATCTTCGCTGAACATCTCAGCACCATGTTGCGTGACGCCGCGACACGGACCCATGGCGCGACTGTTTTTCCTATCAGGTCCGTGATCCGGAACGATATGGCGTCGTCAGTTTCGATGAAAGCGGGAAGGCGCTGCGCATCGTCGAGAAACCCGCGCATCCTGAATCAAACTGGGCCGTTACGGGACTTTATTTCTATGATCATCGTGTCGTGGAATTTGCAAAGCAAGTGAAACCCAGCGCGCGTGGAGAGCTGGAGATTACGGACCTCAACCAGATCTATCTTGAGGAAGGAACGCTTCAGGTCGATAAGCTTGGGCGGGGTTGTGCATGGCTTGATGCGGGCACGCCCGACAGCCTGATGAAGGCAGGTTTGTTTGTGCAGACGATCCAGTCCCGTCAGGGCATGTTGGTGGGCCTGCCATCGGAAGCCGCCTACCGCATGGGTTTTGTTGATGAGGCGCAGCTGGATCACCACGCGGCCACGCTCGGTAAAACGATGCTCTCCCGGATGCTTCATAAATTGAAAAATTAAAGCCAGGTCGTAAAAAGGATAAAATATGAAAGTCACGCGACTGGACATCCCCGATGTCATTCTCGTCACGCCGCCAAAATTCGGCGATGCACGCGGTTTTTTTCCGAAACATATAATGCGGCACGTTATGAGGAGGCCGGGATCGCGCTTCCTTTTGTGCAGGATAATCAAAGCCTGTCGCGCCAGAAAGGCGTGGTGCGCGGGCTGCATTGTCAACTGGCACCTTATGAGCAGGGCAAACTTGTGCACTGCACGCAGGGCGCTATCTGGGATGTTGCGGTGGATGCGCGCTCTGGCTCCCCGACACACGGGAAATGGGTCGGCGGGGAATTATCTGAGGAAAACTGGTCTCAACTCTGGGTGCCGCCGGGTTTTCTGCATGGTTTCATGACCCTGACCGATCACGTGATGGTGCAATATAAGTGCACCTCCATCTATGACAAAGCGTCTGAACGTGCCGTTATCTGGAATTGTCCGCATCTCGGTATCAAATGGCCTTTACCATCCTCCGACATTGTCCTGTCGGAAAAGGACTGGGAGACGCCTCATTTCACGGAAGTCAAAGACTGGTTCAAATATTGATGACTGAAAATAATCAACAAAAAATCCTCGTCACCGGGGGAAGCGGGCAGCTCGCAACATCTCTCAAAAAACGCGCACCGGGTGAGGTTGTCGTCGTCGGTCGGCCTGAGTTTGATTTCGATCGGCCGGAGACTATTCTGGAAACGTTGGCGCGCTACCGACCTTCCGTAATTATCAATGCGACAGCATGGACGGCGGTTGACCTCGCCGAAAGTCATGAAGTTGAGGCAAGGGCGGCCAATCAATCGGGCCCGGAAATCATCGCGCGATATTGTCGTGAGGCGCGTGTGCCCTTCATCCATGTGTCGACGGATTATGTTTTTTCAGGCGATAAGGGCGCGCCTTATCGGGAATCCGATCCGATCGCGCCCTGCGCCGTCTATGGCCGGACAAAGGCCGAGGGTGAAGCGGCCGTTATGGCGGCTTACCCCGAAAGCGTCATCCTGCGCACATCATGGGTTTACGCGCCGCACGGCAAAAACTTTGTGCGGACGATGTTGAATGCCGGCGCTAAAAATCCACGCTTGAAAGTGGTTGCGGACCAACGCGGCAACCCGACAAATGCGGACGACTTGGCCGAAGCCGTCCTCGAAATCATGCATCAACTTCTCTCGAAAGGGGAAGGAGACGCTTTGGGAGGCATTTATCATGCGGCGGGGACGGGAGAAACCACATGGCATGGACTCGCGGTCGCGGCGTTAGAGGATGCAGTGTTATATGGTCAGCCCTTCCCGGAGGAAGCTACGCCGATCGCGACGGAAGATTGGCCGACGCCCGCAAAGCGCCCCATGGATTCGCGCCTGTCATGTCAAAAATTGAAAGAGGTCTTCGGGATTGAACTGCCGGATTGGCGCGCCAGCCTCAAACGCGCCGTTGGCGAGGTTTTTACATGTAAATCGGTTTGACCTTTTCTCTTAAAGATGAAGCCTCTCATGTTAGAGAGGCTTCAACGCTTCGGGCATCTGAGTCGCCGGTTATCTACATTCTCCTGTCGCTTTATAATGGTGCAACCTATCTCCCTGACCAGCTGGAAAGCTTTCTGCGGCAGGATTTCCGGTCGTGGCAGCTTCTTTGGCGGGATGACGAGTCGAGCGACGAGTCCCGAGCTTTGATGCGGGCGTTTTCAGCGGAATGCGCCTCAGGGAAATGCATTGAAGTGTCTGCGTCACCACGTCGCATCGGCGTGAGACGTTCTTACGAGCTCTTACTCAATCACGTGCCCGACAATGGTTATGTCGCCTTTGCCGATCAAGACGATGTCTGGTTGGATGACAAGCTTTCACGTGCCTTCAATGCTCTGAAAGCATCACGCAAACCGGCCTTATATTGTGCTCGTCAATATATCGTTGATGAAAATCTTGGTCATCGCCGCCTGTCCCCCGCGCTGCCGCCCGGTGAAAGCCTTCATCTCGCGACGGCCCTGACGCAGAACCTCGCAGTCGGTCATACGGTGCTCCTCAACCCTGCTGCTATCGCGCTCATCAAGAAAAGCGTCGCGCCGGAGGATGTGCTTCTTGATTGGTGGAGTTATCTCGTCGTTGCTTTATTCGGCGGCGAGATCATGACGGATAATCGCCCGGCAAGTCTTTACCGGCAACATCGTCAGAATATGGTCGGCGCCACCTCGCACCTTCTAATACGGGCCCGTCGCGCGATGCGGCGCGGGCCAACTGTTTTCATGCGGCGATTTACGGGCAATGTCGCTTCTCTGCGGCAAGTCGCGACGGCTCTTCTTTCCGCTGCAATGTCAGAGCGCGCGTCGAAAGCGCTTCAAGTCCCCGCACAGCAACATCGCGCGCTTTTGGATGAGATTGAGGAAGCGCTCATGGCGTCGCCACTTGAGCGTGTCAAATTCCTCTTCCGTCATCGTGGCCTGCAGCGTCAGGGCCGGTTGGAGCATATCATGTTTTGCCTGTGGTTTATCCTGCGGCGTGCGTCTCAGCCACATAGCCGCGGACGGGAAATAGCGCTTCAATATGACAAATCGCGCACGCTCACCCCATGATTTGTCCAGGGCAAAGCAAGCTCCGAACAATATAAAAAACGTCAGGCGCGATCTCAGAAACCGTCGCCTGACACAGCGTTGATCCAGTCTGCCATGGCGCCGCCCGGCGGTGCCGTTACGGAAATTGCCTCTTCATTACAAGTCAAATTCAGGGCGCGGCAATGAAGGAGGAGTTGCGAGTCACTGGATGACGCGCCGTAAATCGGGTCGCCAATGATCGGATGGCCCATTGCGGCACAATGTGCACGGGTCTGATGGGTACGCCCGGTGAGAAGCTGCAACGCCAAAAGGGTCGCGTCGCAGCCACGATGCAGGACGCGCCAGTGCGTGCGACTTTCCTGCCCTTCAGGATCGACTTCCATCTTCCATTGTCGGTTTTTCTCAACCCGCAAGAGAGGCAAATCGAAGGTTCCAGCGTCACGGGCCAGGTGCCCGCTTACAATGGCCCAATAGGTTTTCGTGACCTGACGTTGCGAGAACGCGGTTTGCGCCGCGATCAGTGCCTGCTTCCGAAGCGCGATGAGCAGACATCCCGACGTGTCCCGATCAAGCCGATGCACCAGCCAAGGCCCGTCTTTCCGTTTTGAAAGAGATGGGAAAAATGCCTCGACTGAAAGCGCCGTCCCGCGACCGGGGTGAACGGGGAGTCTGGCCGGCTTGTTGATGGCCACGAAATGCGTGCTGCGATAAAGAATGTCCAAATCGAAAGGGGGCGCTTCCTTTACCGGCAAGTTTCTTTGGCGCTGCCGGGCATCACCCCTCGTCACGCCGGCTTCTTACCAGAACTTCACGCCGCCCTACATGGTTGGCGGCACTGACAATGCCCTGCTTTTCCATCTCCTCGATAATTTTGGCAGCACGATTATAACCAATGGAGAGGTGACGCTGAATAAAGGACGTTGACGCCTTGCCTTCACGCGCGACGAGGTCAACCGCCTGGTCAAAAAGGGTGGTTTCGCCATCATATCCGCCGCTAAGACCATTTCCGGAGGAAGAGAGATCCTCATCCGGCTCGGCTGCGACGATTTCATCATTATAAATGGGCTCACCTTTGGATTTGAGGTCCGCCACGACCGCCTCAACCTCACTATCCGCCACGAAAGGACCATGGACGCGGGTGATGCGCGCTGCGCCCTGCATATAAAGCATGTCACCCTGGCCCAGAAGCTGCTCCGCTCCCTGTTCACCCAGGATCGTCCGACTGTCGAATTTGCTGATAACCTGAAAGGATATCCGCGTCGGGAAATTCGCTTTGATCGTGCCGGTGATGACATCGACGGAGGGGCGCTGCGTCGCCATAATGACATGAATGCCCGCCGCCCGCGCTTTCTGCGCCAATCGCTGCACGGCACCCTCAATATCCTTACCCGCAACCATCATGAGATCCGCCATCTCATCGATGATGATGACGATAAATGGCATGGTCTCGAGATTGAGTCGCTGCTCATCAAAGACTGGTCGGCCCGTCTCGGAATCGAAGCCGGTCTGGACGCGTCGCATCGGCACCTCACCCTGTGCATGGACCTGACGGACGCGATGATTATAACCGGCAATATTCCGCACCTGCAGATGCCCCATAGCACGATAGCGCCGGTCCATCTCTCGCACCGCCCATTTCAGCGCGGCGACAGCTTTATGCGGCTCGGTGACAACAGGGGTGAGGAGGTGGGGGATGCCTTCATAAATCGACAATTCCAGAATTTTCGGGTCGATCATAATCAATCGGCATTCTTCCGGCGGGTGACGGAAGAGAAGTGAGAGAATCATCGCATTGACGCCGACCGACTTACCTGACCCCGTCGTGCCGGCGATGAGGAGATGCGGCATCTTCACCAGATCAGCGCAGATCGGATCCCCCGCAATATCCTTCCCCAGCGTCAGTTTGAGGTGAGAGCCGGGCTCCTTGAATTCGGGCGTGTCCAGGACTTCACTGAGGAAAACCGTCTCACGGATCGCATTGGGGACTTCAATGCCGATGGCATTGCGCCCCGGCACCGTCGCGATGCGCACACTCAGCACCGACAAAGAGCGTGCGACATCATCCGCCAGCCCGATCACGCGGGCAGAGCGTATACCCGGTGCAGGTTCAAGCTCATAAAGCGTGACGACCGGCCCGGCATGGATATCGCCGATCTGGCCCTGCACACCGTAATCGGCCAGGACCTGCTCCAGCAGCCGCGCATTCGTCTGGAGGACTTCCTGCGTCGGACCTGAATTCGCGGCTGGCGGGGCCGGCTTGAGAAGGGTGAGGGATGGGAGCTGCCAACCATCGAGTTGCGGATCCATCTGTGCCGGGCGTGACGGCGGTTCCGCCGGACTGGCCGCCTGGCGTGGCCGCCCGAAGCTGAAAAATCCCCGCCGCGCAGGCGGCTCTGGCGCCAATCTTTGAGGTTCAATCCGCATCGTCATGGGGTCGACGCTGCTTTCCTCCTCAGCGTGCATTATTTCCGGATGATGTCGCGCGGCGTCCTGTTCCTGGGGGGAGATTTGCGCCAATTGACGCGCATAGGGATTATCGGTCCGTGAAGGCGCGCCCGGTGCCGCATGACCCGGTGTCGAAGCTGGTGAGATTTGCGGCTCACGTCGCGCATCGGGCGGGTGGAGCCATTCATCGCCGTGATGTGACGTGGCGTTCTGCGTGCGGCCCGATGGTGGCGCATAAGCGGGTGAAGCGTCTGCGTAGCCGCGACGCGCAGGCTCCTCCGGCGCGTAACCAGCGATATCCGGGGCGGCGTGGGCAACGCCCCGCCGCCCGATCGTGCGGAAAAGTGAGGCAATGCCCCGACTTGTGCGCATAACGGCGATCATCAGAGCCCGCCATTCATGACGCTGGAGACCCAAAGCAAGAGGCACGAGGAGGAAACAAAGCGCAATGGCCAGGAGGAAGAACCCCGTCGCGCCATAACCATGGAGCAATGACCGCCCCGATTCGATAAGTTTCCGTGCCAGCAAGTCACCCGCCGTCCCGCCAAAACCTGAGGCGGATGGCCAGGCGACCTGCGTCAGCGGGAGGAGCTGTTGAAGTGAGGCGACTGTCATCGCCACGGTCGGGATCAGCGCCATCGCGCTGATGAGTCGCAGGATCGGCGAAGCGAGTTGGTGGTATCGGATAATCTGCCATGCCCAGCATGTAAAAATAATGGTGGGCAACGCGCTGGCCAGTCCCAGCCACTGCACAAATTCATCCGCGATAAAGGCGCCGAAAAGCCCGAGGTAATTGGAGGGGGTAACATTGGCATTGGCCGTGTTGAACGAAGGATCCTGCGGATTATAAGACCAAAGTGCGGCGGCGAGGCACAGAGCCACAGCGACAAGGGCGAGCCCGCCACATTCTATGAGACGCAGTGAGACGGCGTGACGAAAATGGAAAGTTGTGCCGCCTGAAGCTGCGCGACGCCGGAATAAACTCACTGTAACCTCTGATCTTGATGTCCAGTTAGGGTCGGATGCGCGATGGAGAGCGTGCTTGTTTTGTTCAAGTTAACATCTGAAGCGCGGATACGTCGCTAAAATAAAAATAGAGGTGCTCCGGTTTTGCATTCAAACCCCCTTCCATTGCGCACCTTTCCAGAAGGAAATCTTCCCGATTCCGATTGTGCGCAGGTCGAGAGACGGTTCGGAATTGATCGGATCCAGATTCTTCTCCGACTCCATGATGATCAATGTATCAGGCCCGATCCAGCCAGACCGCATAAGTGCCTCGATGGAAAGCGGCAGAAGATTTTGGCCGTAAGGCGGGTCGAGAAAAGCGATATCCATCTGCCCGGTGGCACGTGGCGGTGCGGTGATATCGCATTTCAGCACAACGCTATGATCTTCGAAGCGTGCGCGCCTGAGATTTTTCAGCAAAATGCGATGTGCGGCAGAATGGTGATCCATAAAAGTAACGTGAGCGGCCTCGCGAGACATGGCCTCAATGCCGAAAGCGCCCGTGCCCGCGAAACCGTCAAGAATCACCGCATCCCGCACAGGGTGCGTGGCGGCCCATCCCGCATGGGCGAGCACATCGAATATGACCTGCCGCGCCCTGTTTGAGGTCGGGCGTGTCGCCTGATCATCCGGGCCATCAAGGATAAGGCCCCGCCTCATGCCGGCAATAACGCGCATCAGCGCGCCACGGAGCGCGCGGCTTTGCGTCGGGGTGCGGCTTCGAAACCCCCGATCTGCTCTCGCAATGTTTTGGTTGGCACTTCTTCCAAGGCACGTTTCTGAAGGGTTCCGAGCTGGAACGGGCCATATGCCACCCGAATCAGCCGGCTGACATGCAGGTTCAGCGCCGCCATGACGCGGCGGATCTCCCGGTTCTTCCCCTCCTGCAGGCTGACGGTCAGCCAGGAATTATCGCCTTTGCGCGAATCGAGACCCGCCTGGATCGCCCCGTAATGGACCCCATCAAAAACCGAGCCTTCGGCGAGGGTGGCGAGGCGCTTTTCATCCACCAGGCCGAAAACACGTACGCGATAGCGCCTGACCCATTGGTGAGAAGGCAATTCAAGCCGACGTGCGAGGGCACCGTCATTCGTCAATAAAAGCAGCCCTTCGGAATTCAGGTCCAGACGTCCGATGCTGATGACGCGCGGTAAACCGGGGGGAAGGGATTCGAAAACGGTTTTGCGATTTTGCGGGTCATGGTGGGTTGTCACCAGTCCGGTGGGTTTGTGATAACGCCAGACGCGCGTGCACTCCTGCGGGCCGATGACGGCGCCATCCACGCGGATCATGTCCTGAGCGGTGACAAAGGTTGCAAGTTGCTGGATGACCTCGTTATTCACGATGATCCGCCCTTCCGCCACCATACGCTCCACATCGCGACGGCTTCCGACACCGGCCCGCGCCAGAAACTTCGCGATACGTTCGCCTTTGACGTCGTCCGTCATGATCTCAACATCCTTTTAAGCCCCGGGGAGGGACTTTCCGACCTTTGTCCGCGCCCGATCGGGATTTTGCAAATCGCCCTCAGGGCGCGGCAGGAAAAGCATATTCACGCACGTTCGCGTGCAAACGACATGGTTTTTGCATCATATGATGTGCAAATATCAAACCATGACTGAGAAAAAAGCGATTTTCTTCACGGGAAAGAATCTCTGAAAGGTGCAGGAAGAGCTTCCACCCGAACGGGCGATGAAGCTGGCCCTGTCTCTCGCCCGGGAGGCCGGTGAGGCCGGGGAGGTGCCCGTCGGGGCTGTCATATTGGACGCAGATGGGCGCCTTTGCGCAGCTCAGGCCAATAAGGTCGAATCCGATGGTGACCCTTCCGCCCATGCGGAGTTGCGCGCGATGCAGGCGGCCGCGCGTCATTGCGGGACGAAATATCTGTCGGGATGCACACTTTATGTCACGCTGGAGCCATGTCCCATGTGCGCGGCCTCCATGGTGCATTTCAAACTCGGTCGCCTGATTTTTGGCGCCTATGACCCGAAGGGGGGCGGGGTTGAGCATGGTCCGCGCATCTTTGAGCAGAAAAACTGCCTGCACCGGCCGGAAGTGATTGGCGGCGTCCGCGGGGAGGAAAGCGCCGCCCTGCTGACGGGATTTTTTAGTAGGTTGAGAGCGGAGAAGGGGGCGGAAAAACCCTGACATCGTTTTTAAATAAAAAGACACCAAGAGAATCTTTACGAGGCCAGACATTTTTCTTAAACTCGTTGCGCAAATAACACTATTTGATCAGGATGCGCCGACGGTCGGTCATATGATCCTGATGGAGAGGGCCCGTGAAAACTCGTTTTCGTCCGATTTCCAAACATCTTTCCATATCAAAACATTTAGCACTGATGACCGTGCCGCTTATCGGACTCAGCGCGATTATCCCGCCGCGGGCTTATGCTGATGGCCCGATCAAGCCCGGGGCGCAGCTTCAGAATGCTCCGGATCTCGTCGGACTCGTCAAGGCTGTTAAACCCGCAGTCGTGTCAATCACGGCGCGCATCCGTGTGGACGCGGATGATCAGGGTAATTTTGATGATAACGGGCAGTGGCCGCAAAGTGCGATGCCATTTCCCTTTCCGTTTCCTTTCCAATTTGCACCGCCCACCGGCCAGCGCATGGTGGAAGCGCATGGGTCCGGCTTCATCATCTCGCAGGATGGTTATGTGGTGACGAATAACCATGTCGTCAAAAACGCCACAAAAGTGACGGTGACGCTTGATGATGGGTCGAGCTTCCCCGCGAAAATCATCGGCCGTGACAGTAAAAGCGATGTCGCCTTGTTGAAAATCAAAACCACTGATAAACTCCCTTTCATCCGATTGGGTAATTCCGACAATGTGCAGCCGGGTGCCTTCGTTGTGGCCGTCGGCAATCCTTACGGGTTGGGCGGCACTGTCACATCCGGGATTGTGTCCGCGCTGGGTCGTGACCTCGGTGCCGGGCCTTATGATGACTTTATCCAGGTTGATGCGCCGATCAATCACGGCAATTCAGGCGGGCCGCTTTTTGACCAAAACGGGGACGTGATCGGGATGAACACGGCCATCATCTCGCCGTCCGGCGGCTCAATCGGGATTGGCTTTGCCATCCCGTCCAACACGGTCAAGGATGTGGTCAATCAGCTCCAGAAAACGGGGCATGTCACGCGGGGCTATCTCGGCGTTACGGTTCAGCGGATTTCGCCAACGATGGCGAAAGCGCTTGGCTTGACAAACCCGTCACCCGGTATCGCGCCGACGGGGGCGCTGGTGGCCAATGTCATCGCGGGCGGCCCCGCGGATCACGCCGGTATCCGCAGTGGTGACATCATCATGTCAGTCAACGGCGTGAAGGTGAAAAACGACCATGATGTCGTTATGCAAACTGTCGCCAATAAGCCTGGCTCCGAAATTGTGATTCAGGTGCTACGTGACGGCAAACCCCAGTCCATCAAGGCGCGGGTCGGCAATTTTCCCAAAAATGGTGACGTCGCATCATCCGACTCGGATAATGCGGACGATGCGGGATCAACGAAGCTTGGCGTATCGCTCTCCCCGCTCACGGATGATATCCGCCACCAGCTTGGTGTCGACAGAAGCGTGAAAGGTGCCGTTGTGAGTGCGGTCACGCCTGGCTCCCCAGCGGAACAGGCCGGAATTCGCCCCGGTGATATCGTGCAGAGTGTTGATCGCACGCCGGTTTTGAATCCGGAGGCAGCGACCCTGGCCGTGCGCGCCGTACTCAGAAAAAATAAGCCGGTCCTACTCCGAATCTATCGGGACGGTCAGCGGATTTTTATCGCGATCGCTCAGAATAATAATCGGGATGATGATTAAAAATCGTTTCCCGCCATGACCAGGCGACGCGCCGGGTGCAATAAATGGCATCCGGCGCTTCTCTGCCTCACGCTTCCGAAACGCCATATTGACGGGGCGGGCAAGGTGGTTTGCGCTGTCAATTTGCTGTAAGGGGAGGTTGGACGCGACAAAACGTTCCCTGAAACAGGTGCTGTGTGCGATGAAACCTGACGAAGCGTGTCGGCGCAAAATCATAGATGGCAAGGCGATCGCCCGCGCTCTGACTGAGTCCATCAAGAATAAAGTGGAGCGCTTCCGCCTTGAGATCGGCAAAATCCCGGGATTGGCGGTCGTACTGGTGGGCAATGACCCGGCCAGTGAGGTCTACGTCAAAAACAAGGCGATCCAGACACATCGTGCGGGAATGCGCTCTTTCATGCATATGCTGCCGGAAACAACTGCGCAGGATGAGTTGCTTGAGTTGATCGCGCGGCTCAATGCGGATGTGGCGATCCATGGTATCCTCGTCCAACTCCCTTTGCCGAAGCATCTTGACCGGAATATCGTCATCAATGCGATAGCGCCGCATAAGGATGTGGATGGGCTGGGCGAAGTTAATGCCGGTCGACTCAGCCTGGGTATGGACGGGCATGTGCCTTGCACACCCTTGGGGTGCCTCAAGCTGCTTCAGGAAACGCTGGGGACGTTGCGTGGCCTGCATGCCGTCATCATTGGCGCGTCCAATCTTGTTGGCAAGCCGATGGCGCAGCTCCTGCTGAAGCAGGGTTGCACCGTCTCCATCGCCCATATCGACACGAAAGATCCAGGTGGTCTGGCGCGTCAGGGGGATATTCTCATTGTCGCCGTGGGGAAAGCCGAACTCGTCCCGGGTGACTGGGTCAAGCCCGGTGCAACCGTCATTGATGTCGGCATCATCCGCAAGGACCTGCCCGATGGCAAAACCCGCCTCGTTGGCGATGTGGCGTTCGATGACGCGCTTGAAAAAGCCGCTTTCATCACCCCTGTGCCAGGCGGGGTGGGGCCGATGACTATTGCCTGCCTGCTCAGTAACACGTTCGACGCGGCGTGTAAAGCGGATAAGGGCGTCACATGACGCGGATATCCATTGAACTTGTGCCGCGTGATGCGGCGTCGCTGCGTCAGGATTTTGAGACGGTGCGGCGCGCTCTGCCTCAGGCGGGGTTGATCAATATTCCCGATCTTACACGTATGGAGATGCGATCATGGGAGGCGGCGCATCTCCTTAAACGGGAGGGGGATGTCCCGGTGATCCCGCATATTCGTGCGATTGATATTGCCCCGGATGCGCCTCTGCCCTGCGCCCACCAATCCGGTATAAACGAAATTCTGGTGGTGGAAGGTGATCCGCCCGCCGACCCGTCGCGCCCGACCTATCCGAATGACAGCGTCGGTATCATTCGGCGTTACCAGCGTGAGGCGCCGCATTTGGAAGTCTATGCCGCGTTTGACCCCTATCGCCGCGCACCTTATCAGGAGCTTGAGGCCGTCAAACGGAAGATTGATGCGAGTGCTGTCGGGTTTTTTACACAGCCGCTTTTTGACCTCCCTATGTTGGAGCTTTGCGCCAGGTGGCTGGAGGGTCAGTCCGTTTTCTGGGGTGTGTCCCCGGTCGTGAGTGAGAAAAGCCGCGCTTATTGGGAAAACGTCAATCACGTCGTCTTTGCACGGGATTTTGACGCGTCTCTTTCCGCAAATATTGCTTTCGCGCAGAAAATGCTCGACTTCGTTAAGAGGGAGAAGAGCAATATTTACTTTATGCCTTTACGCATTGACCTCGCCGCTTATCTTGGCGGACTGATGATGCCGGCAGTTTAAGTGTGACGCGTCTGACGCCCGTCCACGAGGCGGGCGTCATTGAAGCAGAATTGAGGACGGATTTTACTTCTTGAAAGAATCGGGAAGCTTGCCGCCATTCTCTGAAAGTTTCTGCATCACCTGCTTGCTGAGCCAGATATTGATGCTGGCACTGTCATTCATGTCGCCCGTATAGCCAAGTTCTTTCGCGAGCTGTTTGCGCGCTTCAAGAGAGCTGTCCATATTCAGGAGCTTCATAAGATCCACAATGGATGTTTTCCAATTGGAAGCGCCACCACCTTTTTTATTGGCAAGATCGGTCAGGATGGCGTTGACATCCGTGCCAGCTGAACTCCCCTCCATCGTGCCAGGTGTTTTAGCATCGGCACGGCCGAAAATTTTGGAAACGAGGGTGCTGAAGATACTCATATTAACCTCAAAATCAGAAGAAAATCAGGGAAAAATTTGTCATTTACTTAACGTGGCGTGCTCTAAACTGTTCCCTCGTATTTCCTCGACTTCTCCGGCAGATAGCACCTTTCCCGACCGCAAAAAAAGGGGGCCGAACGGGCCCCTTTTTCAACTGCGTTGAATGGAAGTTTCAGTAACGGTAAAGCTCGTGTTTGAAGGGGCCTTCCGTCGGCACGCCGATATATTTCGCCTGCTCGGGGCTCAGGCGGCTCAGTTTGGCGCCGACCTTCGCGAGGTGAAGCGCGGCCACCTTCTCATCAAGTTTCTTCGGCAGCGTGTAGACCTTATTTTCATATTGTCCTTTCTGCGCCGTCCAAAGCTCAATCTGCGCGAGCGTCTGGTTCGTGAAGGAGGCTGACATAACGAAAGAAGGATGCCCGGTCGCGTTCCCGAGATTGACCAGACGGCCCTGGGAAAGCAGAATGATTCGCTTGTCATCCGGAAAAACAACCTCATCCACCTGCGGCTTGATGTTGTCCCATCTGAAATTGCGTAGCGCCTTAATCTGGATTTCACTGTCGAAATGGCCGATATTGCACACAATGGCGCGGTGTCGCATGGCGCGCATATGCTCAAGCGTGATGATGTCGACATTGCCCGTGCAGGTGACGAAAATATCTCCGCGCGGCGCTGCATCTTCCATGGAGACGACTTCATAACCTTCCATCGCGGCCTGAAGCGCGCAGATCGGGTCCACCTCTGTCACAAGGACGCGGCAACCTGCATTGCGCAGGGAGGCGGCTGACCCTTTGCCAACATCACCATATCCGGCGACGACAGCGACTTTGCCCGCCATCATCACATCAGTGCCACGGCGGATCGCATCGACCAGGCTTTCCCGACAGCCATAAAGATTATCGAATTTTGATTTGGTCACGCTGTCATTAACGTTAATGGCTGGCACGAGCAGCTTGCCTGCCTTCTCCATCTCCCAGAGCCGGTGCACGCCCGTGGTCGTCTCTTCCGACAGGCCGCGCACATCTTTGAGCATTTCAGGATATTTATCATGCATCAGAACGGTCAGATCACCCCCGTCATCGAGGATCATATTGGGCGTCCATCCATTCGGGCCTTTGATGGTCTGTTCAATACACCACCAGAATTCTTCTTCCGACAGGCCTTTCCACGCAAAAACCGGGATACCGGCGGCGGCGATCGCGGCGGCGGCCTGATCCTGGGTGGAGTAAATATTGCAGGATGACCAGCGCACTTCCGCGCCGAGTGCGATCAGCGTTTCAATGAGTACAGCCGTCTGGATCGTCATATGCAGGCAACCCGCGATGCACGCGCCTTTCAGGGGCTGCTTTTTGCCGAATTCTTCCCGAAGGGCCATCAGCCCTGGCATTTCGCCTTCCGCGATGGAAATTTCTTTCCGGCCCCATTCGGCCAGGGACATATCACTTACTTTGTAATCGCTCATGTGCGCGGCGCCTCACTTGTTAGCAGTCTTATCTCGCAAGGGTTATAAAGCGAGTGAGGCGTGAGGGCCAGTGGCCTTGTTTTGGTAGGATGCCCACCACGGGTAATGTCGAAATTGTCAGACGGATTTTCGCCGCCTACCCGTTTGAGGCACCTCTGCGCCCAATGTGACGAGGTCTGGATTTCAGTATGTTTATGTCGATGGCGGGAGATGGCTGCGCGCCTAAAGTGGCACCTGAAGCGGTCTTCCGACGTTAACAGCGCTTAGAGATGCGGTGCGCGCCGATATTTCCGATGGTCATGCTGCGCCGTCGTCTTCTCGCCAGGTTTGAGTTTGACCTGCGGTTTGCTCGGACGGGCCGGAGTCGGTTGCTCCATCGCCTGATTTCGGTAGGTTGGGTTTTTCTCCGTCGGATTATGCGCGCCCGCAGATCGCTGGCGCATCCGATCTGCCTTTTCAGCAGTAGGGGCGCGTCGTTTGAAGGTTCAGAGGTTGGCTGCGCCTGCGCCGCGGCGGCCAGGGAAAAGCCCGCCAGTACAGCGAGGGTGAGAAAACTCTTATGCACGGATGTCATGCAGCAACCTTATGACGGAGAGCGTTTCAGATGCCGGACAACCAGGCGCCGACGGGCCCCAAGCCTTTGAACATTTTTACTCCCATTAAGTTTCGGACTTGTATACAGATCGCTGAATTTTAAGAACTCTGGAAACATCTGACCGGGCTGGGAGTTTTTGATGCGCCATGGGCGGCCTCAAATTTCGGGTTTCGGGCAATGCAGACCCGGGAGGGTAAGATGTCATCCCCACGTGTGAAGAAACCGTATCCCATTATTGGCGGGACGGATCTCGTCAAACGGCGCGGCAAGCGTAGTGGTGTCGTAAATGGGCTTGTATGGGCGGTCAGCGTCGCGTCATCCGGCGAATCGCAACCTCTGACGGATGAGGAAATCAACGCCATTCTCAATGGCAGTATGCCTGCGGAGGATGAAGTCCCGGGCATTGTTGATAAATGGCTCTGGCTGCATTTTGACACGGTACACAGCGCCGCGCGCCTTCAGGTTGCGCATCTGACATGCTTCCCGCGCGAGGCATGTCAGGTCCTGGCGGAGACGGAATACGGCATCACGCTCGAAGCGACGGACCACGTCGTCTGGGGCGCGATGCCGGCTTTCGATGATGCGGTGCTTGAGGAGGATCGCGATTTCTGCGCGTGGCGCTTCGCGATGCGCCAGGACTTGCTGGTGACGACGCGCCGTAACCCGATCCCGGTTCTGGGCAGCACCTTCCGATCCCTCAAGGCGGGGAAAGTCTCGGCGGGGCCGATCGGCGTCATTGAGCGCACCATACGCGTCTTCATTGCGAGCGTCCGACGGCAGATCAGTCGGCTGGATGATGAGGTTGATCGGGCTGAATATGCCCTTCTGCGCTTTGAAAGAAAACGCGACCTCGGTCATCTCGGCGCGATTGTGGGTAAATCCCGCCGCCGCGCGACGGAGTTGCGCCGCGTCGTGACCCCGATCGACCGCGTGATACGCGATGCGGATCTCAACCTGCCGCTTTGGGCGGAGGATGAGCTGCGTGACCGGTTGGAAAACCAGGTTCATGCCGCGTTGGATGACTTGCTGGCGGTACAGGAGCGCTCACGCTCTTTGCAGGATGAGCTCTCTTCCATGCAGGTTGAGGAGACAAATCGCCGCCTCTATATCGTCTCCGTCGCGACAATCCTGATGCTTCCCGCAACATTGGTCACGGGGTTTTTCGGGATGAATACGGGGGGGATGTTCCTCCAGACAGGCGCGCTCGGCACCATCTGGGCCGGGATTGTCTGTGCGGTCTTCATGTTGCTGACTTGGATCTTTCTCAAAGTCGCACGCCTGCTTTGAAACTTAACTGCTGAGACGCGTTGACACGTCTCAGCGATTTTTCTCCGAAGTCAGCACCTATTCGTCGCGCTTTGTCCCGGATGAAGGGCGCGTCGCATAAGGATGCCCTAGATGCACGGTGACGCGCGCTTGCGCTATCACCATTTGTCGCTGACGCGCTGCGTCGCATTGCGCGCATGATGGCAATGAGGGCAGGACTCACCCTCCACATAAAAAGGCGATGCGCGATCATCCGGTGAGAGGGGCATCCGGCAGGCGTGGCAGAGCGTATAATCGCCGGGCTTGAGGCCGTGCTGTACGCTGACACGATGGTCGAAAACGAAGCAATCTCCTTGCCACAGACTTTCCGCCTCCGGCACAGTTTCCAGATATTTGAGGATGCCGCCTTTCAGGTGATAGACCTCCTCAAACCCTTCCTCCCGCGCAAAGGCGGTCGCTTTTTCACAGCGAATGCCGCCCGTGCAGAACATCGCCAACTTGGCCTTCCGACCTTGTTGCGCCTGCTGCGCCCGGAATTGTCGGAACCAATCGGGGAAATCCCGGAAACTCTTCGTACTAGGGTCAATCGCGTGCTTGAAACTGCCGATGGCGACCTCATAATCATTGCGTGTATCAATAACGATCGTATCGGGATCGGTAATCAGCGCGTTCCATGCCTCCGGCGCGACGTAACGCCCGACCGATTTCAGCGGGTCAATAGTGGGCTGACCCATCGTCACGATTTCCTTCTTGAGCCGTATTTTCATACGGTGGAAAGGTGGAGCGTCCGCGTGTGACAATTTCCATTCCAGAGACTCGCATCCGGGCAAAGCTTTAATTTCAGCGATGATGGCGCGAATATCATTGTCTTGGCCCGCAATGGTCCCGTTTATCCCCTCTTGCGCGAGGAGAAGCGTCCCGCAAATGGAGTGCGCCCTGCATTTTCGAGAAGCGGCGCTTTGAGCGATGCGGGGTCGGGAAAGGGCGTGAAATGATAGAGCGCAGTAATTGTAAAGCGATGACGTGTCATAAGTCGGGTCCAATTCGGGGAGCACAGCCCTTTTACCCGATATTATTCAATGAGTCTTGTCGTTCCGCCGAGGACTTTTTCCGGGTTTGGCCGCATGGGCGGTCTTCTCCGGCGATGCAGGGGGCGCGAAGCCGAGAAATTACAGCCACTCCATTTGCTGCGCATCCGGAGATGATATGGAAGCGTCATTCATGAGTCGTGCGATGACTTCGTGTCCGGTGGCGAGACATCTTATCATCGGGGTGGCCTCCGAATAGCGGGCTGTAAAAGAGAGCACCACAATAATGTTTATGAGAATTATTCGCAACTAAAAATGTTACGGTAAGGTAGAGCTGCCTCAAAGGCGCGTTTCTGCGCGGCCATCTCAGCTGCCTCCTCCACCAGGAAGTCCCGCAGGGCTTTCCTCAAACCTTCATGCGCGATGTAATGCGCCGACCACGTATATGTTGGGCGGTAACCTCGCAATATTTTGTGCGTCCCTTGCGCACCGACCTCAACGCGTTTGAGTTGATGCGCGATAGCCCATTCAATGGCTTGATAATAGCAAAGCTCAAAATGCAAAGCGGGCCAATCCTCAGCGTAACACCAGTAACGCCCGTAAAACGTGTCACCACTCAGTATATTAAAAGCGGCAGCGACAATTTCCTCATTGCGTGAGGCGGTCATTAGGATGATGTTTTCGCCTTGTGACGCTGCAAGAGACGCGAAAAATCCGGGGGCGAGATAGGCGTTTCCGAATCTTCGATCCGTCGTGGCGCGATAGAGCGCGTTGATACGCCGCCATTCATCCGGCCGTAACGTGTCGCCGCGTTGGATTGAAAAGCTCAGGCCGTAGGATGTCGCTAATTCCCGCTCTTTGCGGATCATTTTTCGCTTACGCGAGGTGAGGGAATCCAGAAACGCACTGAAATCCGCATAATCATCATTATACCAGTGATATTGCAGGCCACGGCGCGTCAACCAGCGCAACTCCGCGAGGAGGGTGGCTTCCTCCTCCGAGCAGAATGTCAGATACGCGGATGAAAGCCCGGCAGATTGCGCCATTTCAACCATGTGCGCCGCCATGCGACGCTTAACCATGCCCGCCCTTCTCCGGTCAGGCCGCATAAGATGCGGGCCCCGCAGACGGGTGTGAAGGGGACACATCCCGTGAGCTTTGGGTAATATCGGCCGCCTGCCTCCATAAAAGCCTCTGCCCATGGTTGGTCGAACACATATTCACCAAAAGAGTGGCTTTTCACGTAAAGCGGGGCGATGGCTAGGACCTGACCGTTCTCACGCAAAACGTCGTGACAGGGATGCCACCCTTGAGAGGGAACGGCGGAACCGCTCTGCTCCAGCGCGAGGAAGAAATCGCGGCCCGTCAGAACGTCATCGCCGACACAAAGGCGCCAGTCCTCTGGAGGAATAGCCTCCGCACGGGGTGCGATGCTGAAATCGTTACCTGTCATGCGGCGAAAGGCAGGCGGGAGGGCTGAAACCCTCCGGCCCGCTGTAACGGTTCATCAGGGCGCAATTTCAAAAATGGCCTCGACTTCCACCGGGGCATCCAATGGCAGAGAGGGAACGCCGATGGTTGAGCGCGCGTGGATGCCGAGCTCCCCGAAGAGCCCGACAGCGAGGCCAGAGGCGCTATTCATGATTTTGGCGTGGTTGGTGAAAGCGGGCGCGCAGCTGATAAATCCGCCGAGGCGCACAACTCTTTTGACACGCTCCAGATTTCCGAGAGTCGCCTTCGCCTGGGCAACGACGTTCAGGAAGCAGGCTTGCGCGCAGGCAAGCCAATCTCTTCCGAAACCTCACCTCCGAGCCTCCCTTTCGCCTTCAGGGTGCCCGCCTCAAGCGGTAACTGGCCGGATATGATGAGAAGTGAGCCTGTATGGACGCAGGCGACATAATTGGCGACCGGCTTTGCGGCTTCAGGCAATGTCAGGCCCAATGCGGCAATTTTTTTCAATATCGAGAGACATGGAGTGACCCTTTACTTTTTTAGCCTCACGCATATTGCATGCATGACGGAGCTGAATTTATAGGTCAGGCGTATCAGGAGCGCCATATCGCTTTAGTAAAACATTTACACGACGCGTAAATGCTGCCGATGAGCTCCGTCCAGATCACCTGCTTCCGCGTCAGCCTCGAAAGGGAGGAAAGGATCGGCGGACGACATTGGGTCATGCTCCGATTCCGGGCTGATATCCGGGAGTTTCACACCCAGATAGGTTTTCGAAAGGCTGCGGAAGACATAATCCGTTATGGATGAGGCATGATTGGCTGTGGCGTCACCTTCAACCGTGCCGCCAATCCCGTAACGTGCATAGGCAAATTGATCCACATAGACATCCAGCGGGACACCATATTGCAGCCCGATCGACACGGCCTGATTGAGACTGTCAATCAACCCTTTGACCATCGAATTACCGCGCGCCGCATTGATCGTGACTTCACCCAGTGAGCCGTCATCAAATTCTCCTGTCCGAAGGTAAAGGCGCTGCCCCCGATGGAAACACGCATGGAGACGCCATTGAGCCGGTGCGGTAGCAGCCTGCGCTGCCCACGCTCCAGCCGGGATTGCGGCGACAGGACAAGCGTCGGGTCAGGGCGCGCGGGCATCCGATCGACAAAACCCGCTATGGCGCGATGCATCGCCAGATGGGCCGCAATATCGGGCTGGGTGAGGGGCGTCTGTCCCACAAAAGCGGCCGCGAGGGCTGTCTCGGGCGTGAAGCCTTGATAAGCGAGCCGCGCGAGTGTGCTCGCTCTGAGCGCGCCATTCTCGTTGAAGGGGGAGAAAATCGGTGTAAAACCGCAAGCATCGACACCGAGAATGCAATCAATGGGACCTGGCGCCGAAAACCCGGTCTCAATCAGCGGTTGGGATGGCAGGCTGTTATCCGCATGGTCGATCTCATCACGGATCTGCTCACCGATCGAGGCAAGCCCGGCAATAGGGCATGATGTGGGCGGTAGCGGGACCGGCCCCGCATTTTGCCGCGCGACGGAGGTTGTCAGCCAGGCCATATAACACGCGGCATCCCGCCCTGCATCGCTGTCATAATCAAAGCCGAGCGCGGCAAGGGCTGCGTCGATATTGGTCAGAAGGAGCGTGCCCGCCCGACGGGGAAGAAGCGCGTCCTTCGGCGGTGCGGCGCTTATGTCAGCTTCTTCCGGCGTGTCGAAAAGCGGTAACTCTCCATTGAGCTGCGTGCCGGCATGGGCGTGGATCTCACGCAGCGTGCCGCAGACGCGACGCAATGCGGCGACATAACCCGGCGCCCATCAAACACGCCGTGACCGCAGAGGGACGCGACATTGACGATGAAGCCCCCCCTGACGGTCATGCTGCCCCTGCCATAAATCGGCAGTCGGTGCGACCTGACGCTGTAAGAGCAGATCAAGAAATTCCCTGCACCGTTCGACGCCCAGATTCTCATCGCCTGTGATATTGGCCTGGATCATTGTCAGCCAGGGCATGATGGCGTCATCAAAAGTGAGGGAGTCCTGCGACAGGGACAGATCCAGCATGGCGCGCGCCGCCACATCATCCCAGGTGATGGGAAGGGTGACGCTGCCAAGCGGGCCGGTATCCGGGTCCGCGCCGATGCGGACGGATCGGAGGGGGAGGGCTTTGATTGTTTCCATCATCGTCATACCGTCAGCTTAAGTGAGGTCGTGCGAGATAAAAAGGCTATACGAACCGCATGATAGGCGTTTAATGGTCTGTATAACGAGGATAAGGTGGATAACTTGATATGGATCGGCGCACAAGTTGTCTGAGAGGGTCAGAGACTTCGGTGGCGCTGGTCATGCCGGGCGCATGGATGCGTGGCCGGCATGTCAATTTAAGGTAAGGCGGAGGAATATGGAACGCGTTTCAGCCACTCAGACACGACGGCAGACCGCAGAAATCATTGTCGGTATGCTGGTGCTTGCCGTTCTCCTCCTGATGCTGGTCCTTGCCATCGCCGGACGCTATCGCAGCGGCGGGGACGATTATAACTTAAAAGCGGATTTCAACCAGATTGACGGCCTCTCCATCGGCTCGGACGTCCGGCTCGCCGGGATTACAGTTGGACACGTCGCCACCACGCGCGTTGACCCGAAAACCTATCGCGCCAACATCACCTTCACTGTCGATCGTTCGGTTGCCCTGCCAGTGGATAGTGCGGCAATCATCACCTCGGATAGTCTGCTGGGCGGCAAATACATCGCCCTCTCTCCTGGTGGGGACGCGGCGCTGCTGAAATCAGGACAGCTTATGTTCATCACCCAGGGTTCCATTAGTCTGGAGCAGCTTTTGAGCAAATTTATCTTCTCTGTGACGGACAGCATCCAGAAAAACGACCGGTCGGATGTTGATAATGCCGGGTCACCCCTCAAATGATGCGGCCGGATTGGAAAGACGTGCATGGTGTGCCGATCTCCTGTCTCGAAAAACGGCGCCTCCTTGATGAGAATGCGGCGGAGCTTGAGCAGGTGTTACGGGATGCGTGGGATGACGCCATCTTGATGGGCGTGGCACCGGCCATCATGCGGACGTACCTGGAAAAACTGGTGACTGGGTTGAAGGAAGGGTCAGCTTCATGATGCGAAGGGCGCGCCAGGCAGAGGGCCGGTTGATCGCGGTGGCTCTACTGGGGCTGGTGGGTCATTTGTCCGGGGGAGAAACGGCCCGCGCGGCGGATCTGGTCGCGCCGCCGGTTATGTATGCGCCGAACCTCTGGCAGGGGAAGAGCGTGGCCGTCATCCGCGTGTTGCGCCGGGTCGACTCTCATATTGAGGAAATGACCATCCCCGTCGGGCAGGAGGGGCAATATAAAACGTTGCACCTTCATGTCGAACAATGCGTTGAAAAACCGCCGACATTGCCGCGAGACGCGGCGGCCCGCCTCTCCATCCGCGATGACACGAACCTGGATTTTCATTTCGATGGGTGGATCGTGCAGAATGCCCCCGCCCTTTCGACTTATACAAACCCGCTTTACGGGGTCAGTGTCGTGCGATGTGAGGGCAACCCGGTTGCCCCCCTGCTGGCACCCTTACCGGCACCGGCTAAGCCGGTGCCGGATGCGGTCAAAAAGCCGGAAGATGCGCAAGGGTCGACCCGGGAAGCTGCCGGGCCACAGCTTTCAAGCCCGAATTCTCAAACGCCGCAGCAAGCTGCACCTTTCGAACTCGCGCCCGGGGGGCAGGGCCTGACCGCGCCCGCCGATAGCGCCCCATCTAGCAAAATGCCCCAAGACGCGCCCTTGCAATTGGCGCCGCCCTGAGCTGACAGGAATCGAGAGATAAAATCTCCGGATTTTTCCGGCAGATCCGGAGATTTTTTCCGCGCGCGATCTCTCATCGCTGCTTAAGCCGCGCAACCCGTAGAAGCGGGAGAAGTTGAGACAAGATGCATCCTCGCCGTGCCTCTGACCCTGCTCAAAACCCGCCCGCACTGCCTCCCCCCTTGACTCTTGCCAAGACGGCTTTTCTCCTCGATTTTGATGGCACACTCGTCGATATCGCGCCCACCCCGGATGCCGTGACGGTCGCGCCGGGACTGCCTGAGACATTGCAGCGCCTGAGAGTAGCAACGGGCGATGCGGTCGCGATTATTTCGGGCCGGACGATTGAGGAGATCGACCACTTTCTACCGCATGTTGTCTACGCCATCTCCGGTGAACATGGCGCAACTCTCCGGGAAGCGCCCGACGCGGCCATCACGCATCTCGATATGCCAACGCCGCCGCCTGAATGGTTGCGGCAGGCCCGGCAATTAGGTGCGTCGCATGAAGGCAGCATTATTGAGCCGAAGAAAAACGGGCTGGTGTTGCATTACCGGAACTGTCCGGATGCTGCGGACGTTTTTGAGCGTTTCGCGCGTGAGATCACCGCGGATCACACTGATTTTTATGTTCAACCCGCGAAAATGGCGTGGGAGATCCGGACGAAAGGCGTTGACAAAGGCAAGGCCCTGAGGCGCATCATGTCATTGCCAAAATTTCGTGATAAACTTCCGGTCTTCGTCGGCGACGACAGAACGGATCTTGATGGTGTGCATGCAGCGCAGGCAATGGGCGGGAAAGGGTATCTCATTCCAGAAGATTTCGCAACCTCAGATATATTCCGGGCCTGGTTACGACTTTTCGCGGAGATGCGACCATGAGTCGTCTCGTCCTCGTGTCCAATCGCGTGCCGGATGTCAAGGAGCGCGTGCAGTCGGCCGGTGGGCTCGTAGTCGGGCTTGGCGACGCCGTGCGTGACACAGAGGGGCTGTGGTTCGGCTGGTCCGGTCAACATCGGGAGAATGCTGTTTCTTCCGACGTGCAGATTGAGCAACTTCAAAGGGTCACATTCGCGACGATTGATCTGACAACCGATCAGCACACCCGCTTTTATGAGAATTTCGCGAATGGTACGCTTTGGCCGCTTTGCCATTACCGCCTTGAGATGATCCGTTACCGGCGGGAGGATTATGAGTCCTATCGTGAGGTCAACACGCTTTTCGCGCGGAAGCTGGCTCCCTTATTGCAGGAAGACGACGTCATATGGGTGCATGATTATCACCTGATGACTCTGGGTGCCGAGCTGCGCGCCCTCGGCGTCAGAAACCGCATCGGCTATTTCCTGCATATCCCGCTACCACCCTGGAGCGTGACGCGGGTTCTGCCCTGTGTGACGGAATTGCTGCGCGACCTGACGCAATATGACCTGATAGGCGTGCAGACTGAGGAAGATCGCGAAAACTTCAATAGCTGCTTTTCAGCAATCGGTCTTTTTACGCGGGTGGAGCATTTTCCGATCGGCATCGCGCCGGAGGAATTCCGGGAAGAGGCACGCCGCAACGTCGATGCGCCGGAAGTCGTCCGCCTTATGGATAGTCTGCGCGGCCGCAAGCTGGTGATCGGTGTTGATCGGCTCGATTATTCCAAAGGCATCCCGGAACGTATCAAGGGTTTTGAAAAATTGATCCGGCGTTATCCGCAGCATGAGGCGAAAGTTGTCATGTTGCAGATTGCCCCGGTCTCACGCGCGGGGGTGTCCGCCTATCAGCATCTTCGGCGAGAAGTCGATGAGTTGAGCGGACATGTCAATGCCACGTTCGGCACGTTTGACTGGACGCCTGTCCGCTTCCTGACGCAATCCGTGCCGCGACATGTCCTGGCAGGGTTTCATCGCCGCGCGGATATCGCCCTCGTGACGCCATTACGGGATGGGATGAACCTCGTCGCGAAGGAATATGTTGCGGCGCAGGATGGGGATGACCCGGGCGTCCTCATTTTATCGTCCCTGGCCGGTGCGGCGCCTGAACTTAAGGCCGCCCTTCAGGTTAATCCCTATGATCCCGATCAGATCGCTGAGGCGCTTCATCTTGCGCTGACAATGAAAAAAGAAGCACGGAAAAAAAGATGGCGTTTTCTCAACGTCGAGGTGCAACGCAACACGGCGGCGCGCTGGGCTGCAGAATTCCTCTCCGTACTCAAGAAAGTGAGGTGACATGATGTCCGTCCGGGCCTGTGGGGCGTTTCTTTTCCTGCTCAGCATTCTTGCTCTTGCAACGGCGTGGTTCGCGGAGCGCGTCATCGGGCTGCCGCCCTGTGAATTATGCCTGCTTGAGCGCATACCGTGGAAGATCACCTTTTTCCTCGGTGCGGTGGCGTTGCTGGTCAATGGGCGTGTCGGTGCCATCGCCAATGTCACGGCCATCCCCATGACATTCGTCGGGGTTGTGCTTTCCGCCATCAATATCGGGGTTGAGCAGAAATGGTGGGAGAGCCCTTTTCCCGCCTGCCATGCGCCCGTTTTTAAAGGTGGTAGTTTTTCACAGCATTTGGCGGCCATGCCCCCGCGCCCCGTGAAACCCTGTGACGCGCCGATCTATCTGTTTCATCTGCCATTTTCGATGGCCCTGATGGGTGGGGCTGTTTCCCTTGTTGTGATGATCGCTCTGGTCTATTGGGCGCACGCTTATTTCACGACATCGCGGAAACGATTCCGCCATAGCGCTTCTTTCAGATAAGACGCGTTCGGGAGGTATTGCGGGCGGCCGGGCTCGCTCCCATTTTGTGATATATCCTTTAAACGTGCAACGTCATCTCTGCCGAGCCGTTTGAACGGTGTTGATATTATGGAAGATTTTTACTCAATCTACAGTCACGGGATAGCGCGGGGCAGTGTTTGCACTTTTCCCGTCCAACTCGCCGTACCCCTTCATAACGCGGAAATCATCGCCGGACTCGCAGCGCAATGTGAGAAGGAAGGCAGTGTCCTCGCTGTTTTTCCTGAATTATGTCTGACAGGTTATAGTCTTGAGGATCTCCGCCATCAAACTGTCGTGATTGAAGCGACGCATGAGGCGATCCGGGCGCTTGTACATGAGACGCGCGCCTTACAGATCACGCTGATTGTTGGCGCCGCGCTGCGTTTCCGGAACGGGCTTTATAATTGTGCGGTCGTGCTCCAGGGCGGCAGGATCTGTGGCGTGGTACCGAAATCTCATTTGCCGGAATATGCCGAATTCTACGAGAGCCGTCATTTCTCGGCTGGTTCAGGGATAAATGGCGCGGTGATTTCCGTTGCGGGTGACGAGGTGCCTTTTGGCCGCGATCTGATTTTCAGATATAAAGACATAGCTGATTTCATCCTCGGCGTGGAGATCTGCGAAGATTTATGGGTTGCGGACTCACCCCATATCTGCCTGACGCGGGCCGGTGTGACGGTCATGGCAAATCTTTCAGCCAGCAGCATCACGATCGGCAAGTCGGAAACGCGGGATCTCCTCTGCCGTGCGGCATCGCTCAAGACAATTTCCGCTTATCTTTACGCCGCTGCGGGGGAGGGGGAATCGACGACTGACCTCTCCTGGGATGGGCAGGTCTCGATTTATGAAATGGGTGAAATTCTCGCGCAATCGGAGCGTTTTCCTTCCGGCGCGAAAATTGTTCACGCCGATATTGACCTTGAGCGCATCGTGCAGGAGCGCCTGAGACGACAGAGTGTCGTGCAGGTTGACACAGGTCACGCAGCCCAAATATGGCGGGACATATCTCTCCATACGAAACCGCCTCGAGTCGATATCGGTCTGAAGCGGAATATTCCGCGATTTCCCTTCCTTCCGAATGAGGCATCACGCCTCGCGCAGGATTGTTTTGAGGCGTGGACGATCCAGGTCACGGGCCTCATCCAGCGTCTTCGGGCCAGTGGCGTCACCCGGATGGTCATCGGCATCTCCGGAGGGCTCGACTCGACACTCGCGCTGCTTGTCTGTCGCCGTGTCGCCCAACAGATGGACTGGCCCGCGGAGTCGATACACGCTTATACCATGCCGGGTTTTGCCACGGGCGACGCAAGTAAAACGCTGGCCGTGGCGTTGATGCGCGCGCTGGACATTGAACCGCGTGAGCTGGATATCCGTCCCGCCGCGACACGTATGCTGAGCGATCTGAACCACCCTTATGCGCGCGGGGAGGCGGTTTTCGACACGACGTTCGAGAATGTTCAGGCCGGGCTGCGGACGGATTATCTTTTCCGCATCGCCAATAAGGCAGGCGGCATTGTTATCGGCACGGGTGATTTATCAGAATGGGCCCTTGGCTGGTGCACTTATGGCGTTGGTGATCAGATGTCGCATTACAACGTCAATACCGGGATGCCGAAAACCCTGATTCAACATGTATTACGTTGGTTGGCGGCCGAAAAACTTCCTTCGGCAGCGGCAGTGCCGATCATCCGATCAATTATCGAGGCAGAAATCTCACCTGAGCTCGTGCCGGCGCAAAATGGCAGCGTGCAGCGAACCGAGGACATTGTGGGCCCTTACGACCTACAGGATTTCTTTTTATATTTTACGCTGCGATACGGGTTGAAACCGTCAAAAATCGCTTTTCTTGCAATGCATGCATGGTTAAACCCCTCACAAGGCCAGTGGCCTGCGAACTACCCGGAGGGAAGAAAGTTATGTTATACTTTGTCTGATATCAGGAGATGGCTGGAAGTATTTCTAAAAAGATTCTTTAGTTTCAGTCAATTTAAACGCTCCGCTATGCCGAACGGGCCGAAGATCAGTCCCGGCGGCGTGCTTTCCCCTCGTGGAGATTGGCGGATGCCTTCCGACTCGCAAGCGCAACTCTGGTTGAACGAGCTTTTCGGGAAAGTTCCCTAAAAAATTGGCGATTTTCATAAAAACTTGTGAGTCAGGCAGATTTTTCTTGCTGGAGTTGGTCCAAATGGTTAAAATATATTTCGCATGGCAATGGTTTCGCACTTTGACAGCGCGGGGGGTGCTGTCTGTTTAATTCTGTGTACTCGCGTTAACCATTTTTAAGTTGTGTCATTCGCGGTTGTTGGTTCGGCCACACGTATTAGTCGAGTCAAGAGAAGGTGCAGCGGTAAAGAAACTTTAAGTTTTACCATTTGACTGCGCGTTTTGGTTTGATAGTGAATTAACTTTTAGTTTATCTGTAACTTGAAGTAGTAAATACAGAGGTCGCAACAACGTTGCCGAGCTTAACGGCGGGATAACTTGAATGAGGATACGGGAATGGCCGTTGTAACAGTTGTCGGGTCTTCAGGTGGGTCGGTTCAGGTAACTGTCGACGGTGGGGGAGCGCAAACCCTTGCCCAAGACTATGCGCAGCAGATTTTGACGGCTTACTCCGATGGTAAATTTACGTCGGAAGACTTCATGACGTCAGGCAACAATATTGGTCAAGCACCTTCTCAGCCGATCACCGTGTCTTAAGGCGTCATTTCAGCCGATGGCGGTTACACTGTGTCGGGAGACTATACCCACCTTGTTATTGGTACGGGCGCAGATGCAAATGTCCTCGCTGGCACGATTGTCGATCCGCAGCTCAATCAGCGTGTTACTGTCAACGCCATCAATATAAACTCAGCGTTCCTCTCCGTACTGTCAGGTGATCTGGCGGGTGTCGATTTCACGGCGGGCAATTATAACGGCTCTTTCGTCGCGACGACGGGGGATAATGCTTTCAGGGCTTCGGGGACGACCGGCAACTGGACGATCGTGACCGGGCAGGGCAATAGCCAAATTTACGCATCGGACGGTAATAACGAGATCCAGACGGGTGTCGGCAATAATACGGTCCGCCTCGGCAAAGGTACAAACAACGTCAGTCTCTATGGGACGGATACGGTCGATGGCACAATTGGCGGGCGCGCGAATGTCACCGTCTATAGTGGTAACACCAATCCTTAACCTCGCAACAAATTCCTACGTCCACACGGATGCCAGCGTTACTGTCGGAAGCACAATCAACGTTGGTAATGCGAGCACGGTCGATAGTGCCATCAGCTCGACAATCACCTTCTCTGGGGCGACAGGCTCAATCATTGGTTGGTCGGGTGATACGATTTCTGCGGCAGGTGATCTCTACCTGGCCCAGGGCTCCAACCACACGATCAGTGTCAATGGCGCGCTCAGCTTCATTAATGGCACGGGTAATACCAGTGTCACGACTCAATATGGAACGGTTTGGGGCGCATCCGGGCTCAATCTGTCATTGTCCGCGGATAAATATCTGATCTACACCACAAACCAGCCTGGCTCTGTGGGTGATCAGAACATCAATGCGTCCAATTCAACCGGTAAAGTTGAGTTCTGGACGGGTCCTGGCAGCCAGACACTTATTGGTGGTTCGGGCTTCAACCACTTCGTCTTCGGCACAGCCTTCCAGGGGACGAGCGGTGACAGCTTCGCGACTGTCCGGTCTGGTCAGGGTCTCAGCGATTTTGGTATGCTTAAGGGACATTCCGGCGGTCACATTACTATCGAGGACTTCATGTCCAATGCTGGTAACAAGTTCTTCATGTATAATTACAATCCGGCGAATCCGGCATAGGCCTTTCAGAAGCTTCTCGACACAGCTGTAGTTAACGGTAAAAATAAGACGATTACTCTCGACAACAATATTACCGTGACTTTTCGTAGGTATTACGCGTCTCAATTCTTCGAATTTCGACATTATTTAAAAATTAACAAGTTTTTATAACTTTTAACGCCTCGAAAAATATTGTTTTCGAGGATTTTTTACCAAATACTGTATTTCCACTTGCCTATCTTCGATATACACTCCTTTGTGCGAAGAAAGCATTGGGGTCCAACTTGCTCGACATAATTGATAAAGATATTCCTCGCGTTCTTAACGGAAATAGTGACGAGGAAACCCTTCTCCGAAATGACTTATACCGATTGACGGTTGAGGTTGCGGACCTCAGGCATCATCAGGAATGCGTTTATAACTTAATATCGATGCGCCTCACCTGGCCGCTACGTTTTGCTAAAACCCTGCTCTCAAGCGGGGTAAAGAGGGGCGTTGCGACGAAATTCCTTCAGCATGGAGTTACCATTTTTAGAGAGCATAGCGCTAAAACATGCTTTCAGTGCCTGCGCCAGAATTGGGAGCGCTCTGTGCTGCTGGCCAAAACCGGCGGTCGCCATTTTGTGCAAACGCATCATTATGAAAAATGTGCGGAGGTTTACCATTGGGACGTTACGCCAAATCCCGGCCTTGTCAGACCTTCTATTGTCATCATTGCTGATCAAGGTATCAGTGCTTGCACAAAGTACCGTGTAACGCAAAGAAAAGAGCATCTTGAGAAGATTGGCTGGAAAGTCCTCGTGATCGACCCATTTCGCGAGCGTGATCTTCTCACCCCAATATTAACAGCGACGATCGCAATATTTTATCGCCTGACATTGTCGCTCCGCATTGAGCGCGCCATGAAATTGGCGAAGCATTTAGGCATTCAGACTTACTGGGAAGTCGATGACCTGATATTTGATCGCCAAAGTTACGAAGAAAATGGTAATCTCGAAACGATCTCTTATCTGGAGCGCGCATTTTACTTTGAAGAGGCGGATCGTCACCGTTCAAGCCTCATCTATGCGGGTCGAGGTATTGCATCCACACGCGCCCTTGCCGAATTTATGGTTGAGGCCGGGGTGGAAGAAGTTCACGTTATTGAAAATGCGCTCGATCACGAAACGATGGACGTCGCGAGAGAAATCGCGGCCAAGCTTCCGGTAAAATCTTCAGAAACAGGTCCGATATGGCTCTGCTTTGGCACGGGTAGCCGTGCGCGTAATGTCGATTTCCGAGAGGCTGAAGGCGCGATCCTGCGCGCCATGGCGGATGAGCCCCGCCTGCATCTGCACCTCGTCGGAAATCTTGTGCCGTCGCACGCGCTGCATCGTTATGGTGATCGGTTCCGTCATTCCCAGGAAACGTCTTTCGAGCAATATCTGCGTCACTTGGGCGCGGCTGATTTCACGATCGCGCCCCTGGAAAAATCTCGCTTCAATGATTGCAAAAGCGTGATCAAGTTCATGGAAGCGGGAATATTGTCTGTTCCCGTCATTTGTTCCCCGTCGCAAACTATTTGCGAAGTTATGGAGAACGGCGTGAATGGACTGATCGCCGATACAGAGGAATCCTGGTATCGCGCGATCATGATGCTATGTGCGGATCCTGGGAAGCGGGTTGAAATCGGGGCGGCAGCACGCCAGACTGTGGAAACAAAATTCTCATCCGAAAATATCATCCGGCACCAGATGCTCGAATTATTCGATTTACCCCCGACTTTCCTGAAGGAAAAACTCAGAGTGCTCTCTGCCAGCGTCTATTACGCGCCACAATCTTTCGGCGGGGCCGCTTTACTGGTTGAAGCCTTGCAACCTTTATTGCGAGATCGCGGCTTCGACCTCAGTATGTTTACGACAAAGGCTGAAGCAAATAACGAGGATCATCACGTTATTCGCTATGATTTTGACGGGATGCCCATTATTGCTACGCCTTCTGAGCCATGTCTCTGGATGTCAAATACGAAAACGGGCGATGTATTCGGGCAATGGCTTGATGCTTAGTCGGCCGATATCGTGCATCTGCACGCGATCCAGACGATGGGGATGGGCCTCGCGATGCAATGCCGCGCACGTAATATCCCTTATATCATCACTTTGCATGATTGCTGGTGGATCTCTGAAAATCTTTTCATCACCGATGATCACGGGCAGTATAATCTCAAACAGGCAGGAAGGACGCCACCCCTTTCACGCCACGATTCTTTCTTATCGACGCGGCGCGGATTGTCTTTTGACATATTGACGCACGCGGCAGCGCTTCTCGCGCCGTCGGAATCCCATAAACGCGCCTATGTGCGGAACGGCATCCCTCCGGAAAAAATCATCGTCAATAATAACGGATTTTTCCTGCCCAATTCGACGAGATCGACGTTTTGCTGTTTCCCTCACAGTGGGAGGAAAGTTTCGGGCTCACAGTGCTCGAGGCTTTGGCGCGCGATGTCTGGGTTATCTCAACAATGCCGGGGGTAAAGTGAACCGATTGTGGAAGGTGTCAATGGCAACCTCATCCCCATGGGCGAAAATCCAAAACCCCTCATGGTTGCGATGCAGAATTTGGTCGATAATCCTGGACGTTTCGATTTCTACGTTAATCCTCTTAAAGGCGATCTGATGACGCTTGAGGACCAGGCGGATGAGATTGCCAGGATCTACAGACATTGTGCCTCATTATGAAACGCGATATGATCACTTCACGGCCATTACACTATGATTGTCGAAAAATTTCCATTATCTACCTTATTATCGGTTTGAGCGCGGTTCTCTGTAATATCTGGTTCTCTCCGATCAGCGTTATACCGGATGAGCCTAATCACTTTGCGAGGGCGCTTCAGATTTCAGAAGGGGTATTCTACAGTAAAAGAGTGGCGCCCACCGACTCAGGCGGTTATTTCCCGGCTGAAATGATGCGGGTGCTTCATGCTTACGATGATATTAACTTTCATGCTGATCAACGTATTTCGCCTGAGAGACTGGCTTTCGTCAAACAAAATGGCTGGGGTGGTCCCGTTAAATACTTCGGAATCGCAAATACGGCCGTAAATCCCCCCTTGGTCCTATCCCGGCGTGGTGGTTGGAATCTGGCTTGGCAGGATTTTCCATTTCTCGGTTTTCACCACTTTCATGCTGGCGCGGGCTTCGACAGGTCTTCTCGCCGTCACGCTCACAACCTTGGCGATCGCGCTCTGTCGCAAGGGGACGCTCTTCCTCGTGGCGCTGGCCTCCATGCCCATGACCTTGCATCTTTTTCGGGAGTTGCTCACAGGATGCCCTGCTGATCTCCGCCGCCTTTATGGCTGCGGCGCTCCTGACGCGTCAGGGAGTCGATGAACCTCCCAGCTAGGCGCTCATCTGGGGTGTCGGGTTCTGCTTTGCTGCGTTTGTCGGCAAGCCGCCCATGCTGGTTTTTGCCATCCTGCCAATCCTGACAACGCCGCTCATCTGGCGCTGGTTCGTCTCACTTGCCATCCCGTTCGTGGTGTCAATCGGCTGGGCGTTCACAGGTATCAGGTGGGGTAAGGCAGCCTATGAGTCATCCGCCGGTATGTCTGAACACGGCCAGATACAATTTCTGCTGCACCATCCCCTTCAGTTCCCGGGCACGATGCTGCGCACATTTTACCTGCAAGGCCAGCATTTGAGCGAGCAATTCATCGGTGTTTTGGGTTGGCTCGATACATTTCTGCCCCACGCTTTCTATGTCGCTTCCGTGATATTTGCGCTCATCCTGCTCATATTCTACCTGCCGAAAATCCGTCGGTCATCTTGGGAGAGGCGACGTGTCGTGATGACTCTGGCCGTGATGGTCTGTGCGACAATACTCGTCTGCATATCGCTTTACATCATTTGGACAATCGTGGGTCAGGATGAGATTATCGTCTTACAGGGGCGTTATTTCATACCCGTCGCGGCTTTCCTTATCGTCGCGATGCGGCCTGACACGGCTTTGATGGCCGCCAGTTCTGCCAGGTACCGACTATGGAACGTCATCACAATCGGTTATGCCTTGTCCAGCACGGTGACCATGGCGTGGTCTCTGGACGTGCGTTATTGGCCATGATCGGGCGGGGTCGCAAGCAGCCCGGATGATTGTCATCGGAAGATCTGGCTGGGGTGGGAGGATTCGAACCTCCGCATGGCGGAATCAAAATCCGCTGCCTTACCACTTGGCTACACCCCAATCTCGGCGCGTTTCTACTTTGAGACGGCCCGGAGGTAAAGCCTCTATTTCACCTGCCGGTCGAGATTTTCGGAAAAGGGCTCTGGCGGGTCATCATTGAAGTGAGATGTTGCTAATCTCAGCAATCCAAGGCGTTCTGCCCGGTCAAGCGCCTTATCAAGTCCGGACATGGTCACGGCCAGGTCCTCACTATCATCACGTTCCCAGATGCGGATGAGATAACCCCATAGGGCCAGAAGCGATTTGAGGCGTATCCTGCCCATCCATCCACTCACATCCATCCCGGCAGCTTCCGCCACCCATTCCATGGACCCTTCCGTCATGACAGCCAGCATCAGCCCAAGCTTCGGGTCGAAAGGGATATACCGCAACACGGCGCGGACGCCCTCACGATATTCCTGAAACCCGTCGAGACGGCGCATCATAAGGTCAAACAGGCGCTCCCGCGGGGTGCCCTTGGCGTGATGTCCCAAAACGAGCTGATCCGCATATTGACCCAGATAGATCAAAACTTTGTTCTTATTTGGAAAGCGCCGTCGCGCCTCACTCAATGTGACACCGGCCTCTTCCGCAGCCTGGTAGACGGACGCATGGGCCCAGCCCCGTTCAGCGGCGCGCGTCATCATGGCGCGAAGGATCTTTTTCTCAATGTCTTCGGGGCGGTGGTGCGTTGCCGTCAATCTCTTCATCCTATCTTACATGTCGGCTGTCATCGGGCGCGGTCGCGACGGTAGGGTCAGGAGGACCTGGAAAGCTCTTTCGTTCGCTGAAGCCCAGCCGCTATAGCTTCGGAAACGAGTTGCTTTATCCCCTGATGCTCGCGCATGAAGACGTTTAAAGCTGCCTGTGTAACGCCATGAGGGCTTGTGACGTTGCGGCGCAATGTCGCACTGTCTTCCTCAGATGTGACAAGGAGCGCACCGGCCCCTGCCACAGTGTGCCGGGCCAGAATGCGGGCAACCGCCGGCGCTAATCCCCGTGCCACCGCCTCCTGCTCAAGCAATTCCGCGAAGAGAAAGACATAGGCAGGGCCTGAACCGGAGAGAGGGGTCAGGATTTCGATCTCATCCTCCCGGTCAAGCCACAGAACGACACCAACCGTCGCGAGCAACGCATCGCAGATGCGGCGCTGCGCATCTGACAACCCTACCCCATACGCGCCGGTTATACCCTGGCCGACTTCACTCGGCGTGTTCGGCATGGCGCGTATGATGGGATTTCCGAGTTCCGGCTGTGGCAGGGCCCTGCGCAGATCTTCCACGCTGCGACCGGCGAGAACAGAGATGATAACGGCGTCACCGACCCAGGGCGCGATTTCTCGAAGCGTGTCCTCCATCCGCGCGGGCTTCACGGCGAGGATGATATAGTTCGGCTTGAAGTCCGCCGGTATGTCGGCAGCTTTGCGACAGATCTGATGACCTGTGGGGACCGCCTCAAGGTGGCGATCCACGATGACGGAAGACGCGATGCCGTGTCGCAGCCACCCCCGCCAGAGCGCCCCCATATGCCCGCATCCGATAAGAAGAATCGAAGGAAGTTGTTTTGACGGCATAAGAAAGGCTCTTCAACCGAGGGGCAGGCTGGCGGCGGCGTTATCAGGGTGATGTCGGTTTTTACTTTGACGTGGCCGGGATGCGAGACTCCGCTGCATTCAGGCAGTCTTGCAGAAGTTTGACCTGCTGGGCCAGACGCTCTGTCTCCATGCGGCTATGGCTCGCCATCTGCACCATGGCGTCAAATTCCTCTCTCCGCACGACTTCCAGCCGGGCGAGAAACTCATCAACACGGTTCTGCACAAGCGCCTTAAGCTCCTCCCGCAGACCCGTCAGGGCAGAGAAGGCACCTCCGACAAGGCCGGACATATCATCAAATATTCTGGGGCGGTCTCTCATGATACTCTCCTGCGCTGCGCGTTCTGCGCGCCCGTTATAAAAGGCGAAGCGGCCTGCGGATCGCGACCCGGCTTGTGGAAGCACGATGTGCCCGCTTCGCGACTGAAAACAGGTCAACGCTCGAGCCTGCCGGTCGTTCAGCGCGTTGGCTGCGTGAGTTCAACGTCCCGGCGAGATTGCATCAGGGGCCGACATCATGCAATCAATCTCCTCTGCCTTGATGCCATCCCTCATGATCGGAATTACTGATGACTGAAAGCGCCCTGCATTTTCCGCATATTGACCCGGTCGCTTTTCATCTGGGACCTCTCAGCGTGCACTGGTATGCGTTGGCTTATATCTTCTCCATCTATATTGGCTGGAAGATCGCGACCCATCTGGCAGCCCTCCCGCCCCAATCCGCGACGCGGGAGCAGATGGATGATTTCGTCTTCTGGGCCATGATTGGCGTTGTTCTGGGCGGACGCCTCGGCTACGTGCTGTTCTATCAGCCAAGATATTACCTGACCCACCCTGCGGCGATCCTTCAAGTCTGGAATGGTGGGATGTCGTTTCATGGGGGCGCGCTGGGCGTCATACTGACATTGGCCATTTTCTCCTGGCGGAATGGCCTCGATTTTCTGGCATTTTCCGACCGCATTGTGCCCGTTGTGCCGATCGGCCTCGGATTGGGACGCTGCGCCAACTTCATCAATGGAGAGCTCTGGGGGCGGCCCGTAGCGCATCACCTCCCATGGGCCATGATTTTTCCCGATGCGGGTCCGCTGCCGCGTCATCCGTCCGAACTATATGAGGCGCTGACGGAGGGGGTGATGCTCCTCACCGTGATGCTCTGGGCGGTCAGAAACCCCTGGGTGCGGGCGCGATTTGGTTTTTTGTCAAGCCTTTTCCTACTCGGTTACGCGGTGGCGCGTAGTTTCTGTGAAATATTCCGGGAGCCGGATGCTTTCATCGGCTATCTGCCTTTCGGGGTGACAATGGGGCAGGTCCTTTCCATACCCATGGCCGTCGCCGGGATCGGCCTCATTATTTACGCCATGCGGCACCCGCGCGGGACTTCCATGATGGCGGGAGGCGGCGATCATGGTTAAAGTCCTCTCGCCGCAACATGTCTTACAGGCCCAGGCCCTGCCGGACATCGTGCATGGATTTTTCACCCGTCAGGGCGGCGTTTCCACGCCCCCTTATGATTGTCTGAATATTTCGACGTCAGTGGGTGATCGCGCGGAGAATGTGGCGACCAATCGGGAGCGGGTTGCCAATTTATGGGCGTTCCCGCACATCATCTCGTCACGGTGCATCAGGTCCATGGATCTGACGTGCTGACGCTCCAGAACCCGACCGATCTCCAGCGACCCTCAAGCGCCGATCCGGCCGACGCCATCGTCTCAACATGCGGTGACATCGCGATCGGCGTGCAGACGGCGGATTGAGGGCCCATCCTGATTTCCGACGCGTCGGGGTATATTGTGGCGGCCATTCATGCGGGGTGGCGTGGCGCCATGCGCGGCGTTATTGAAAACACGATCTGGACGATGCAGGCCCTCGGCGCGCAGGAGCTGACGGCCGTCAGCTCCTGCGTATCAGCCAGAGGCGCTATGAGGTTGAGGAGGATATGCGCGCTGAGTTGCTGGCGCAGGATGACAAAGCGCGCGCTTTTTCATCAATGCTGAGCGGGCTGGCGCCTATCTTTTGACCTTGGAGGCTATTGCGCCCTCCGCCTGCGCCTGCGCCGGATTGCGCCACATTTCACAGATCAGACTGGACACGCTCAGTGATCCACGTCGTTTCTTCAGCCATCGCCGCATGACACTTGGCGGACATGCGCATACAGGGTGTCAGATTTCGGCGATCAAGGCAGGAAAAAGAATATGATGCCAGGCAGGCGCACTCTCCGCGCATTTTTCGGAATCGCGCTTATGACAGGCCTTGCTGCCTGCGTTTCCGTATCCAAACCATTTTACGATCCGGGCAAGGAGGGGAAGAGGCTGGTCGCCAATCTCCCGCCGCCACGCCTGGCCGTGCCGCCGCCGAACGCCCTCTTCGGAGATCGGAAAACATCTCTCGATTTCGCGCGTGTCATGACGCAGGCTCTCGTCTCACAATCCCTTCCTGCTGTGACAAAAACGACCAGTCAGGGTGATTGGTGGCTGAAAGTCGCGCCCGAAAAAACGCAGGCGGGAGTGGTGTCCCGTTACACGATCATCGCGCCGGATGGGAATGCGCGGGGACATATTGACGGCCCCGCCATCAATGAGTCGCAGTGGAACGGCCTGTCAGAGGCCACGCGCCGGCAATTTATGATGGAGGCCGCCCCGCGCATCGCCAGCCTTCTGACCGGGATCAAGGCGGAAGCCATGATGGCGGACCCGAACAGTCTCAAGCGCCGCGCTGCGAAAATCCAGTTCCTTGGTGTGCAGGGCACGCCGGGGGACGGCGATATCTCCCTGTCACGCGCTTTCATGACATCCTTGCCTGATCAATATGACCAGATCACGACTAAAAAAGAGTCCGCCGATTTTACTGTGGATGGGCGTGTGAAAATGACGGATGGCCCGAAAGGTACGACGGGCAAATCAAGCCAGCATATCGAAATCGTATGGCACGTGCGTGACAGAGCCGGGAAGGAAGCCGGGGCGGCGACGCAACTTCATGATGTTCCTTCCGGATCACTTGACCATGCTTGGGGGATGTTGCCCTCGCTGCCGCGCAGGAGGCGGCTGGCGCCGTGCGACAGATCATTTCCGCCTATTCCGGGCGCAATTATCAACCATTGCCGAAAAATGCGCATTGACTTTACGCCCCCGCGAAATCGGTGCAGTCAGGACACGCATGAGGCGAGAAATTTATCGAAGTTGCTTCGGTTTACGTCATTCGGGTGACATGAATGCCCAGCATTGTTAGAAGCCCGCATTCCCGCCTTCTCCAACCGGAGTCGTCTTTCGATGAAGATTGTCGCCTGTAACAGTAACCTTCCGCTCGCTTCTGCCGTCGCGCAGAAGCTGAATATGAAGCTCTGCGAAGTTTCCGTGCGCAGATTCGCGGACGCGGAAGTTTTTGTTGAAATAAGGGAGAATGTTCGCGGCGAAGATGTTTTTGTCATTCAAAGCACATGCGCGCCGACAAATGACAATCTGATGGAATTACTGATCATGCTGGATGCGCTGCGTCGCGGCTCCGCACGGCGGGTGACGGCGGTCATGCCTTATTTCGGATATGCACGTCAGGATCGTAAATCCGGCCCCCGCACACCCATTAGCGCCAAGCTTGTCGCGAATCTGCTGGTGGAAGCCGGGACGCACCGCATCCTGACGATTGACCTCCATGCCATGCAGATACAAGGCTTCTTCGATATCCCGGCGGATAATCTATATGCCGCGCCGCTCTTCACGCGGGATATTCAGGCGCGTCATGCCAATGAGAAATTAATGGTCGTCTCACCTGATGTCGGTGGCGTCGTCCGCGCGCGACAATTGGCGGAGCGTCTCGCGACGGATCTGGCCATTATCGATAAAAGGCGTGAGCAGCCAGGTGTCTCTGAAGTGATGAATGTCATTGGTAAAGTGACGGGGCGCTATTGTATCCTGGTCGATGATATTGCCGATAGTGGCGGGTCATTGTGCAACGCGGCGGAAGCTTTGATGAATTGCGGCGCTGCCGGTGTCGAGGCTTACGTAACGCATGGCGTGCTGACGAATGATGCGGTGGCCCGCATTGAAAAATCGCCTTTAAAAATGTTGTCGATCACCGATACAATACCGGCCACGGAAGCCACGCTGGCCGCACCGAATATCCGGCAGATCAGCACGGCGAATCTTCTCGCTGACGCGATGAAAGCCGTATCTGAGGAGAGCTCAGTCTCTTCTCTGTTTCATTGAGGATTGATGCATGATTCTCCCGCAGCCCTTCTGGTATCTGCGCCATGGTCAGACGGATTGGAATGCCCGGAACCTGTCCCAGGGCCGCAGTGATATTCCCCTCAATGCGGTGGGGCGGCAACAGGCTGTCGCGGCGGGAGAAGAGCTGAAAAAATATTGGGACCGTGGTGCGAAACCGATCACGCATATCGTCACGTCCCCTTTGGGGCGCGCCAGGGAAACGGCGCGCGCAGCGCAATCCGCGCTGGAAGCGGTGCAAGGTAAAGCCGTGCCTCTCTCTGATGATGATGATTTGCATGAGGTGTCCTTCGGGGAAAAAGAGGGCCATCCCATGGGAGACTGGTATGACCCATGGATTGCCGGGACTTACCTGCCTCAGGGCTGTGAGCCCTTTGACGATCTTAAAAGCCGCGCTGTGTCTGCTGTGAATCGCGCTCTGAAACAGCCGCATGGAGGGTTACCGCTCATCGTCGCCCATGGCGCGCTTTTCCGTGCGATACGTGCGGCGATGAATCTGCCTGTTAATGCGCGCCTGCCCAACGCAACCCCGATATATTGCGCTTTCAATGAGGGTGCGTGGTCCCTGACGTCTTATGAGATCACGGAGTGAGGTCACGCCGCCGCCAATCAGGCAACGCATTGTCCACGGGCACACGAGCGCGCGCGGGCATGTGCATATTGTTGTCGGATGGGTAAAACTTGCAAGGATGCGGGTTTTCGGGTAAGTCGCCGGTTCGGATCAGGCACCCCTGGAGGCCTGATCTTCGTCTATCTGCAAGGAGTTTTAACGTGGTTGACATGACTTCACTTGAGGTCTTGACGCGTGCGAAGGCTGGTAAGAGGGCAGCGCGCGCAACGAGACGGTCCGGGATGGTGCCCGGTGTTGTTTACGGTGGCAAGCAGGAGCCGACGCTGATCAAACTCGATCCGCGCGTCCTCATGCGTGAAATGCACCGTAATGGCTGGCGCTCACGCCTGTTCTCGCTTGAGCTGAAGGGCGGCCCGGTCCGCGCCATCATGCGCGATGTCCAGCTTCATCCGGTGACGGATGTGCCGATTCATGTCGACTTCCAGCGTCTCGCGGCGGGTGAGAAAGTCCACGTCACAATCGCGATCCATGTTGAGAATGAGGAAGCTGCACCGGGCATCAAGCGCGGCGGTGTGCTCAATATCGTGCGCCACTCAGTGGAAGTCCTGGCCGATGCGGACAAGATTCCGTCCAGTTTCACGGCTGACCTGTCCGGTCTCGACATTCATGACACGATTCGCTGGGCAGATCTGAAGGGCACGGAAAACGTGACACCTGTCGGGCAGATTTCTCATGTTGTGATCGTCACCATCGCGCCACCGACCGTGGATGCGGAGATGGAGGCAGAAGCTGCAGCGAAGGCTGAGGCCGAGGCCGCCGACGACAAAAAGAAGTAAACTGACGAGGGGGCGCTTATGCTTCTTTGGGTGGGGCTCGGCAATCCCGAGCCCTCAATGCAGCGGCAGCGCCATAATATCGGTTTCATGGCGGTCGATGAGATTGCCCGTCGCTATGGTTTCTCGCCCTGGCGTGCCCGCCTTGGCGGGTTGACCAGTGAAGGCGTGATTGACGGGCATAAGATCCTCCTCCTCAAACCGATGACTTACATGAATCGCTCAGGTGAGAGCGTTCAGAAACTCGTCCATTTCTACAAGCTCGCCCTTGACCATATCACTGTGTTTCATGACGAGCTTGATCTGGCATTCTGTAAAACACGCGTCAAAAAAGGTGGGGGCGCTGCGGGCCATAACGGGTTGCGCTCCCTCGACCAGCATTTAGATTCAGCATCCTATTGGCGTGTGCGCTTCGGGATCGGGCATCCGGGCCACCGGGACCGGGTGCATGGTTACGTGTTGGGTGACTTCAGTAAGAGCGAAACGCCTTTCCTGACCGCTTACCTCGACTCCATCGCCATTGCCTGCCCTTTATTGGCGGACAGTCAGCCGGAAGAATTCATGACAAAAACGACCCTTCTGGTCAGGGAGGCCACTCATGGGCTTTAATTACGGTATTGTTGGCCTGCCGAATGTTGGCAAATCCACGCTTTTCAACGCTTTGACAGAAACTGTCGCGGCGCAGGCGGCCAATTATCCATTCTGCACGATTGAGCCGAACGTGGGGCGCGTGGCCGTCCCGGACCCGCGGCTCGAGATTTTGGCGCGCATCGGCAACTCACAACGCACCCTGCCGACAAGTCTCGAATTTGTCGATATTGCCGGGCTTGTGCGTGGCGCCTCAAAGGGGGAGGGGCTGGGCAACCAGTTTCTCGCCAATATTCGGGAAGTCGATGCGATCATTCATGTGTTGCGCTGTTTCGAAGATGGCGACATCACCCATGTGGAAGGTTCCGTCGATCCGGAGCGGGATGCGGAGATTATCGAGCTCGAACTGATGCTCGCCGATATGGAATCGCTGGAAAAGCGGGAACCCGCTTTGCAGAAACGCGCACGCGGTAATGATCGTGAGGCGCAGCAGCTTCTCGCCGTGATACAGCCTATCCTGGCGGCACTGCGTGAAGATCGCCCTGCGCGCACCGCCATCCCGGAAGGGGAGGAGGAAACGGCGCGTCGCCTTCAGCTTATGACGACAAAGCCCGTCCTATATGTCTGCAATGTCGATGAGGACCATGCGGCAACGGGCAACGCCTTCTCCGACAAAATCGCGGCGCGTGTGGCGGCGGAAGGTGGGGCCATGGTGGTGGTTTCCGCCGCTATTGAGGCGGAAGTCAGTCAGCTCGCGGCGGAGGAACGTGGCGAATTTCTTGAAGGTCTTGGCCTGAAAAATTCGGGCCTGGACCGCGTCATCGCTGCCGGATATCGACTTCTCGGATTACAGACTTATTTCACTGTCGGCCCGAAGGAAACGCGCGCCTGGACAATCGTCGCGGGCACGAAAGCACCGCAGGCGGCTGCCGTCATTCATAATGATTTTGAGCGCGGTTTTATCGCCTGTGAAACCGTTAGCTACGGTGATTATGTGACGTTCAAAGGTGAGGCCGGTGCAAAGGAAGCCGGTAAATTGCACATCGAAGGCAAGGAATATGTCGTTAAAGATGGCGATGTCCTTCTGTTTCGCTTCAATGTCTGACACGCGCCGCCCTTATATCAGCGTGGTGACCGGAACGGGATTGCAAATCCCGCATGTTTCAAGGATGCCGAGAACGTTGAATTTCAGAAGGCTCGGCTGATGCTGGAAGACACTTCCATAAGGGATCTCACCGCGCTCATGACAGCGGCGCGCACGGCATATGATGTCATTTCCGCCAGTTCAGCCGCGCAACGCCGTCAGGCATTGATAGAGATAGCTTCCGCGTTGCGGTCGCATGAAGCGGAGATCCTTGAGGCCAATCAGCGTGACCTTGCCCACGCTGAAGGCAATGCAGCCTTTCTGGATCGCTTGACCCTTACCTCCCAGCGTCTGCAAGACATGGCAGAAGCCGTCGAACGCATCGCCGCGCTTCCCGACCCGGTGGGCAAGGTGATGCAGGAATGGATCCGGCTCAACGGGCTCGTCATCCGGCAGGTTTCCACCCCGATCGGTGTGATCGGGATGATTTTTGAGAGCTGCCCGAATGTCGGGGTCGACGCGGCGGCGCTCTGCATCAAATCGGGCAATGCCATCATCCTGCGTGGCGGTTCGGAGAGTTTCCATTCCACGCAAAGCCTGATGCGGGCTGTTCAACAGGGCCTGCGCCATGCGGGACTGCCCGATGCAGCGGCGCAATCCGTGCCGGATACGGATCGTACCCACGTGACAGAGATGCTGCACGCTCAAGGGCAAATCGACCTACTGATCCCGCGCGGGGGTAAATCTCTGGTGACGCGCGTCATGCAGGAATCCCGCGTGCCGGTTCTGGCACATGCTGAGTGGCTATGTCATAGCTTCGTGAATCAGGATACCCGGCTTGAGATAGCGCGCGCCGTCATTGCTAATGCCAAAATGCGGCGACTCGACATTTGCGGGGCGACGGAAACTTTATTGCTGGATCGCGCCATTGCGCCAACGTTTCTTCCCGTTTTGGTCGCGGATCTCAGCGCTTTGGGCTGTCACTGCCGGGGGGACGAGGCGGCCCGCGCCGTCCTGCCAACACTTGATCCTGCTTCGGAACGTGACTTCGCGACGGAGTGGCTTGATGCTGAACTTTCCATTGCCATTGTGGATGGCGTTGAAGGGGCATGCGCGCATATCAGGCGTTATGGCAGTGGGCACACAGAGGCGATCATTACGGAAAATGAAGCGGCGGCAGAAGCCTTCATGCGTGGTGTGCCGAGTGCCGTCGTGATGTGGAATGCCTCGACGCAATTCTGTGATGGTGGCGAGTTCGGGTTTGGTGGCGAAATCGGTATTTCCACGGGGTGGCTCCATGCGCGTGGCCCGGTCGGTGTCGCGCAATTAACCACTTATCGTTACGAAGTTCGGGGCGATGGCCAAACGCGCCCCTGAACTCGGTTCTTTCCCCGTTTTCGGGGATGGACGGCGTATGACGGTCGGCCTTCTGGGCGGCAGTTTTGACCCCGCTCATGAGGGCCACCAGCGCCTCGCTGTTTATGCTTTGAAGCATTTGAGGCTTGACCAGGTGTGGTTGCTGGTGACACCGGGCAACCCTTTCAAGAAACATCAGGGCTCGGAGGCTTTCGAGGCCCGATTGCGTTCCGCACGGCGCATTTCCGACGGAAGGCGCATTGTTGCAACGGATATCGAAGCGCGCCTGGGCGCGAAATTCACCGCCGAGACATTAACCATGTTGCGCCGGCGTTTTCCGCACATCACCTTTGTCTGGATTATGGGTGCGGATAGTTTTGCCTCCCTGACGCGTTGGAATCATTGGCGGAAAATCATCCAGATGGTGGCGATTGCCGTCGTGCCCCGACCGGGTCAAACGCGTGGTGCCCTTCTCGGCAAAACGGCGCAAAGGTTAAGACGTTTACGCAAACAGGCGCGATGTGCGCCAATCCTGGCGCCGCTGGATGCGCCGGGGTGGGCTTTCCTTATGACGCCGCATAGCGGTATATCTTCGACCGATCTGCGTCGGTTAGCGTCTCGCAACGGGACATTATCGACCTATTACCGACTGGAGTACGAACCCATCCCTACCAAACCTTCCCCGCGGTTGAAGAACGCCGCGTCTCTTCCCTCTCATGAGCCTCAAGACGAAGCTTCTCTTCAAATTGCGACGACGGGTGCGCGTCAGGCTCCTGACAAAACAAGCCGGAAAAAGCGCGTTTCAGCCGGACCTGAAAAAAAGCGAGATCCCGCCCCGCCGTGCCGGATGTCGACACCGATATTCTGATGGATGTTATTCGTGAAAGTCTTATGGCGGACAAGGCGGAGGACATTACCATTATTGATATCATCGGGCGCGCCAGCATTATGCCCTTGAGAAGATGTGGGCGCCGGAGCTGGATGATGATACTGATAACTGAGCCCGATGTTACTGATCGCCGCTATTGGTAAAATGCGTCAGGGGCCGGAACGTGAGCTCGTCGCGCGTTACCAGACACGCATTCGTCCCCGACTTGAGATTTCAGAACTATCGGAAGCGTGGGGCGCACTTGCGGAAAAACGGCGTCAGGAAGGCGCAGCTCTGCTTCATGCGACGCGTGGGAATTATCAGCGCGTTGCTTTGGATGAAGGGGGCACCATCTTCGACAGTATTGGCTTTGCCGCGGCCATTGATAAAATATTGTCTCACGGCAAGGGTGTCGCCTTTTTGATCGGCGGCGCGGAGGGGTTGAATCGTGCGGTTCTCGACCAATGCGATATCAAAATTTCTTTTGGCCGAATGACGTGGCCGCATATGATGGTGCGTTGCATGTTGGCTGAGCAGCTCTATCGGGCACGGTTAATTTCAAGCGGGCACCCTTACCATCGCGCCATGCGTCCCTGAAATTACCGTCTCCTCAAAGCGAACACGCCACGGCGTGACTGACTCCGTGGCGTGTTCGCTTCGATAAGGGGAAGTCGTGGGGCCGCTTATTGCAGGCGATGCTCCGGCCCATCAACGCTGAAAGCCGTCTCAGGCACTTGAGCGACCTCGGTATTCCGCATGGAAGACATTCTGGGAGCGACAGCCGACATGGGCGCCGAATTGGAGCTGTCCTCATGCGCGAGAATCATGCCTTGATCCGGGCGCTCGTAAATGAAGCCGTAGGTCGGGTAAATGCTGCCAAAGCTTTCAGGATGGCCGTTAATGGCCACGCGCACCGCGCTCCAGTCATTATTTGGCGACACGTCAATCACCCGCGTATTTCGCGCTACGCCACGCTGTCCCCAGTGAGATTGGTCAATGATAATGGTGCGGTCATTGACGAGCTGACGCACGACCGCCACGTGGCCCAGGGGCATCCGGCGGATCGGGCGGAAATTGAGAACGGCACCTGCCTCAGGCGCTGCACCACGGGCGTAAATCCCTGCCGCATTGCGCCACCAATCCCGCGCATTGCCATGCAGGTGTACATTGGAGGCCGTTTTGGCATAGGCGACGCACTGAATCACGCGTCCCCCACGATATCTGTGACGAATACGATGATGGGCCAGGCGCGTGACGTGATGGCTGCGCGCGTGATGCGATGCCGAAACCTTGCCATGACGGGAAGATGTCTTTGTGCGGGCGGAAGCGTCAGCAGCGCCGAAAATATTTGCGGCCAGGAGCGATAATGCAGAAAGGCAGGTCAGATAAAGTCGATTTGTCGGGCGCGCTGGGCGGAGTTTTTTATTCACGAACGGCTTCCCATCTTTCTGATACTATCACCTATTGCATGGAAGTAACTGTAAACCGGCAATCTGACAAGCTTTGGCACCGATTTTCCTGCGCGATTCTTCCAAAAAATTTTGGTGCATCGGAGGCAGGGTTCAGCGTTATTTCGTTGTGACCAGCATGACCTCAACGAGCATTCGCGGATCGGCGAGTACGGCCTGCACGCAGGCGCGTGCTGGTGCCTGGCCTTCCGGCAGCCAATTTTCCCAGACAGAATTAAATTTTGCGCGGTCCTCAATATTTTTTAACCAGATCTGTGATTGCAGAATACGTGTGTTGTCAGTGCCATGACGCTCGAGCAATGCATCAAGTTGCATGAAAATATTTTGAGTTTGTGTAGTAATATCGCCTGCGAGATCACTCGAAACGACACCTTGCGTAAAAATAAAGCCGTGATATTCGACAGCTTTAGAGAGGCTGGGTGTTGGGTCGGACCTCAATATGCGACTCATTTATCGTATCCTTACGATTCTGTAACAGGTGATCATGGCGTTTTACGGCACGCTGACGCGCGAGGCGTAATTTTGCCGGTCACGGACCTCAGGGTCAAGCACGCATGTCGCTTGCCAGCGCGGAAACGCCGCGTTATCGCTTCCCGTCGACATGGTCAGTCTGGACAAGGAGAGACACTGAAATGCCTATGCAGATCGTGAGGGTCACCCCGGTCCGGCAGAACTGCGCCATTTTCTGGAAAAAAGAAGCGGTACCCGCCCGCAAAGAGGCCGTCGTGATCGACCCTGGTGGCGATATTGATCTTGTCATGCAGGTGCTGGGCGATGCGCGTGTCGAGGCCATCCTGCTCACGCACGGGCATTTTGACCATGCTGGTGGTGTCAACACTCTTAAGGCTCACCTTGCCCAGAGGGGGCAGCCTGATGTGCCGGTCTATGGGCTGCATAAAGATGAAGCTTTTCTTCTCAACACAATGGCGGATCAACTCGCGGCTTTTCTGGTTGATGCATCAGGGTTTGAGACAGGTCCGGTCATACCGGACCGCTTTCTTGAAGAAGGAGACGTGCTGAATTTGCTCGGGCGCGTCATACGTGTCCGGCACGTCCCCGGTCACACGCCGGGCCATATCGTCCTGATTGATGAGACGGAAGAAGTCGTCATGACGGGAGACGCGTTGTTCCGCGGCGTGGTGGGGCGCACCGACTTTGCTTATGGTGATTATGATCTCCTCATTTCCGGTATCAAAGAAAAAATTATGTCTCTGCCCGACCGCTATAAAATCATGCCCGGGCACGGATTGCCGAGTTTCATCCACGTTGAGAAACAGTATAACGACTACTTCAGATAACGCGTCACGAACATTTGAAAGGCTATTTATGCGGAAATTCCTTCAATCGTCCTGGACGCTCTTCTACGGAATCGCCATCGCCTTCACGGCGCAGATCGCGCTGTCGCCACCGGCATCATGCGCCGAGGCCCTTCCCCATGCCGCGCCGTCAACCAATGAGGACGGCAAAATCCACCCTTTGCCGACGCAAAGCCTGACAATCACCTCGCGGGATGGCGTCACCCACCGATTTACCGTCGAGGTTGCGGTCAAATCAGCGGATCAGGCGCGGGGCCTTATGTTTCGTAAAAGCCTGGCGGTTGATCATGGGATGTTATTCATCTGGCCCGCGCCCCGCAATTCAATCATGTGGATGCGCAATACCTACATCCCCCTCGACATCGTCTTTATCGACGCGTCACATAAGATTGCCGCGATTGCTGAAAACACCGTGCCACTGAGTGAGGCGCTGATTTGGGGGCATGGCGTCTCTGTCGCTGTGCTAGAGCTCCCCGCCATGACAACGGCAAAGCGCGGCATTCGTGTGGGTGATAAACTGGCTTATGATGATTTTAAGGTTCAGAAGCCTTGAATTCTCAAGGGATTGTCATCCTCACCGGCGTTGCCGGGTTTATCGGTTTCCACCTCGCGCGCTTTCTTCTGGCGCGTGGAGATCGTGTGATCGGGATTGATAACGTCAATGATTATTATGACGTCACCTTAAAGGAAGCGCGCCTCGCGCATTTACGTCAAAGCAAGGCGTTTACGTTCCATCAGCGGGACCTGGCTGATTTCGCGGCAATTTCGACCGCATTAAAGCCGCATCAGGATGTGACCCATATTGTCCACCTCGCCGCGCAGGCGGGTGTCCGTCATTCTCTGGCGGCGCCGGCGTGTTACGTCGCGTCCAATGTGCAGGGGCATGTCACAATGCTTGAATGCGCACGCGCCATGCCCGGATTGCAGAATTTCGTCTATGCTTCTTCTTCCTCCGTTTATGGTCTCAATACGGATCTCCCTTTTAAGGAAACCGATGCGGTAAATCGGCCCAGCTCCGTCTACGCCGCGACAAAGAGAGCGGATGAGCTGATTTCCGAGGCCTATGCACATCTTTACGGATTTCCGCAGACGGGTCTTCGCTTTTTCACGGTTTATGGACCGTGGGGGCGGCCAGATATGACCTATTATCAATTTGCACAGGCGATTTTATCGGGCACGCCGGTCCGGCTCTATGATGCCGAGGGTTTAGCGCGCGATTTCACGTTTATTGATGACATCATCAGTGGCGTTGTCGCGGCGATGGACCATCCAGGTAAGCGAGGCGAGGCGCGCATCTTCAATCTTGGCGGTGACCAGCCCACGCCCATCCGTGACATGGTGACGCTCCTGGCAGAATGCCTCGGCAAACCAGCCCACATCTCCTTATCGCCTCTCCCGAAAACGGATGTCCTGTCAACCTGGGCATCGCTCGACCATGTGGGTGAAGTCCTCGGTTGGCGACCGAAGACCTCCCTGAAAGATGGGCTCAAAATATTTGCGACATGGTTCAAGGAATATCATGAGTTGGGAGGTGCGTTTCATATAACGCAGTAGATTTCTTAAATCGGGTATTCCCGGTCGTCGCAATAATCCTCCATCGAGATGCATGAAGTTACCGTTCTCAGATCGATACGCGCTATCAAGTCTCGGTAGATACGATCAAATTCCTTAATGTCCGGCACAGCGAGCTTTACCTGGTAATCATAATCCCCGGCGAGGCGATGGAAATCGATAACGTTTGGGATGTCCAGCATGATGCGCCGGAACTTTTCAAGCCAGCTCTCTGAATGCTGCCGCGTCCTGATAAGGAGGAACACAGTGAGGCCGAGGCCCAAGCGCTTCCCGGCTGAGTTGAACTCTCTCACCAATGATGATGCCTTTATCGCGCATGATCTGCATACGTCGCCAACATGCATTTTGCGACAGGCCGACACGGTCCGAAAGTTCACGTTGAGAAATCGTACCTTCCTTCTGGAGGACGCGTAAAATTTTTCGATTAAAATCATCGATGATGACGGATTATATCAAAAAATTTCTCAAATACTCAACAAAATATCGAGATAGTAGAGATAAATTTTCACTTGATTTAAACTATAAATTCGACTTGGAGGAGATTGTATAACGATATTGGATTCGTGCTGGTTTTTGCTGAAAGATGCAGAACGACTCAACATGACACCTCATGATCACATTGTACGTCTCGCGCAAAAAAGCGACGATGATTGGCGCATTGCATGTGGGGAAGCTGATATGATCGGATGAGGCCGCTGTCAATCGACACGCTTATTGCGGTGAAGCGTTTATAGGCTGAAACGTTTCACGCATCTTTGCTGATGGTCAGGCGGGTGCAACGTAGTGAGACACTTCACGACATAATTCCAGGCTGCCGCGTCAGCGCCCCGCAGTGAAATTGACCTTTGAAATGCCTCGGTCCACCCCGTCGCGTCCGAGCGCACGGTAGATCTGGTAACATTGCTTGACGATTCGAAGCGTGGGCCTGCGCCGGACCCTGCTCAGCTCTCTTCTTCAATATCCAGCTGGGCAATCTCAATTGCATGGCCGTTCAAATGGGAGGCAATCCCATGTCCGGCAGCGACAGCCAGGACGCAAAGGGCGCAGGAGAGGACGACATTGGTCAACGCCTTCTCCCATGCGCCTGAACGGATAAGGTCCAGCGTTTGCAGGCTGAAACTTGAGAAAGTCGTATATCCCCCGCACAGACCGACCATAACAAATAAGCGGGTATTTTCTGAAACGGGAAAACGCCCATGTGCCAGAGTTAATGTGCCGAAAAAACCGATGATGAATGATCCGACAACGTTAATGCCCAGGACAGTCCCCCAGGGAAATCCATGACTGATGGGTCGAGCGGCATATCCGACAAGGAAACGCCCGAGCGTGCCGATAGCGCCACCGATCATCACGAGAAGACAACTGAAGAAGCTTATGGTAAAAACCGGCCCTTCCACCTGCATAACCGGGATTTTAAATGATCGTCGGTATGATTGGCCATGACACTGATATTTTTCCACAATTGTGCGGGTCGAGATGAGTGCGTGAAGGACCGCCTTTTATGCCGTCATATGTAAAGCATCTTATGACAGAAGGGCGCGTTGAGATCGAGCGGTTTTCGCGTCTGGCTATTTTTCAAAATCGTCGTAAATATTGAGTCAGAGACCCGTCCGCGCAAACTCTTATTCCATATTGACGCCGTGAAACGGTGCTTTGAAAGGGGCCGCATATGACGAAGAAACTGATCTGTTTCCTCGGAGCCATCATGATCCTCGTGCTTGGGGGCATTCAGGTGCGTGCGGCGGAGAATGCTGCGTCGACAGGCAATAAGGCGCCGATAAGTAACAAAGATTTGACATTCAAATTCACGCTGAGGCAGGCGGCTCTGGGTATCGGTTATAGCTGGGGTAAGGGCGAGCTTCATTATGATGGTCAGACCTATCACTTCCGCATTGAAGGTGGCGGCGTTGTCGCCCTCGGCTATTCCTCAGTATCGGGTCAGGGACGGGTTTTGACATCAAGAACCAACTGATTTTGACGGCACTTATTGGTCTCTCAGCGCGGATGCGGCCCTCGGGCGCGGGGGCAACGTCTTCATGATGGAGAATCAATATGGCACACGCGTTAATATGCGGGGGAAGGGTGAAGGGGCCTATCTGGGGGCATCCATCAAGCGTCTACGCTTTCGCCTGATTGATGTTGACGGCATTGATCGCGATGAGTTGCGCTAACGGACGGTGCGCGGCCTTACCCGAATAAAAATTTTGTCAGTTGGCGCTGCAGGGTCGCGTTTCGCGGCATTTCGTGATGATGAATGTGAGAGACAGCGACAAGTCCCAAACTTGAACTCAGCCAGATGGCATCTGCGACTGTCAGTTCACCGGCGGTAAGAGATTTTTCTGAACAGAGATTTTTTTCCAGCAGGCGCCCGCGGCTGATGCCGGGGAGTGCACCGTCCCGGATAGGCGGCGTGACCAGCCTGTCACCAAAAAGGGCAATGATGTTGGCGGCGCACGCCTCCGCCACATATCCTTCAGAATTCAGGAAGAGCGCATCATCAAAACCCTGCTCAGCTGCTTCGCACCGCGCGAGGATCGCTGGGAGGTAGTTCGTATGTTTGATGACCGCTAACGGCGAGAGATGATCCTTGGGGAAGCGCGCAACGGCGAGTTGCACCTCTGTCATCGTCTGCGGCGTGTCATGCGTCGTGATGATGTAATGCGGAGAGGCAGGGCGCGGCAGTGTCAGGCCGCGCGGGCCGGAACCGCGTGAGATGGTCAGGCGCAGCGCGCCCGATTTCACGGCGTTACGCTGCGGCAGCGCCAACATATTTTCAACCAGATCGTCCTGATGGATGAAGGGAAAATGCAGCGTTTCAAGCCCCTGTGACAGGCGCGCCATATGGCGGTCACATTGCTGCAAATCCCCGTCCGCAACGCGGATTGTTTCAAAAATGCCGTCACCGAGCAGAAAGCCGCGATCATCCGCAGGGATGGTGGCTTCCGCAGCACGGACGAAACGCCCATTTATGCAGACATGATTCATTATCTAAACAGCTTTAAGAGTGGCTCGGCTTTCAGACACATCTCGTCAAACTCCCGCTGCGGATCGGACGGGTAGGTGATGCCACCCCCTGCGCCAATCTCGATTTCCCCACCCGAGATCAGGATGGAACGAATCACAACGTTACTATCCATCGCGCCATCATTTCCAATCCAGAACATCGTGCCGCAATAGGCATTGCGCGCTGAGCCCTCCAACCGGTCGATCAATTGCAACGCCGCATGTTTCGGCGCGCCGGTGACGGAACCGGGGGGAAGGCTGGCCCGCATGAGATCCACGGCCGTTTTACCGCGTGCCAGCTTGCCGCGCACGGTGGAAACGAGGTGATGCACATGGGTGAAACGCTCGATCTGACATAAAGCGGGGACGGACACGCTCCCGACCTCACAGACACGCGCGATGTCGTTGCGCATAAGGTCGGTGATCATCAGATTTTCACCATATTCCTTCGCATCGTGTGCGAGGTTCTCAGCGATATGCGCATCTTCCTGCCCATCCCTGCCAACAGGCGCTGTCCCCTTGATCGGACGGGTCTCAAGCCAACCACGGCGATCAAGGGAAATAAAACGTTCCACCGAAGCGCTGAGAAGCGAAAATTGGGGGAACTTGATAAAACCGCCGAACGGGGCGGGAGAGGTCCCCCGCAGACTTAGATAAAGGGAGAAAATATCCACATCATCCGGTAGCTCACCGCGCCACCGCGATGTCAGATTGGCCTGAAACAGTTCCCCCCTGCCAATCGATGCGCGCGTGGCTTCAACAGCGTCCTTCCAGTCATTTGCCTGCATATCCGATTTCAGGGGCACGCGAGGCAGGGTGCGGACGCGTTTCACCCGGTCGGGCGATGGCAGAGGCGGCATCGGGCTGCCCGAGTCGCTGCACCAGAAAAGACGCTTTTCCTGTCGGTCGAATATAAACGCGCCATCGAAGGCCATCGCGATCAAAGCAGGGATAAAGGGTCGAAAACGAGATTGGAGACCCTCTAACGCTAAACCCGCTTCATAAGACGCCAAACCGACGACACCGCCTGAGAAAGGGATGTCATGATGCAGGTCATCCCGCTTCGTACGTAACAGCCCCCGCAATTGGTCCCACCCATCCAGGTTGGCGCTGCTTAAAATTTCCCGCGGATGAACACAGAGGACGGACCAGCGGGAACGCGCTGAAACTGTGCCGCCACTATCGAGAAACGCAAGATGCGGCACGTCCTCGAACGCGGTTAAAAGCGCTTCCGGCGTCCTCCAGGCAAGTTCAATCTTGGTCATATTTTCCGCAGATAAAGGCGGGGGCACGATTACACATGGTGCGACGAAATCTTCAGTCGATCAATATCGAAACACGCGTGTAAAGCGTCATGACGACGCATGGGAGAGGTCTCGTTTCACGCTTTGCCAAAGGGCTTCCAGTTCCGCAAGGGATTTTTCCTCCAGCCGGCTGCCTTCGGCGGCGAGTTTCTTCTCCATCGCTTCGAAACGGGAGATGAACTTCCGATTGCTCCGCTCAAGGCAGGCTTCCGGGTCAAGCTCCAGCTTGCGTGCGAGGCTCGCCGTCGTGAAAAGCACATCGCCGATTTCATCCTCAAGCCGATCACGATTGCGTCTCGCCATTTCTGCCCGGACTTCCGCGACCTCTTCATCCACTTTTTCGAGGACTTCAGCCGCGTCCTCCCAATCGAATCCCGTGCGTGTGGCGCGCTGGCAAAGTTTGGCGGCGCGTTTCAAAGCAGGTAAAGCCTGCGCCACACCCTCCAGCGCACCATTCTGCGCCTTCTCCCGTCGCTCAGCGGCCTTGACATCCTCCCAACCAACAAGCGCCTCGCCTTTGAAGATATGGGGGTGGTGGCGAATCATCTTGTCGCAGATCCGGTCCACCACATCCGTGAAAGTGAAGGCATTTTTCTCTGACGCGATCTGGCTGAGAAAAGCGACCTGGAGAAGCAGATCCCCCAATTCATCAGCGAGCGCGTGATCATCCTTTTCCCGGATCACGAAGCTGCTGCATGATCTTAAGAAGCCGGTCGATATTATTGCCCGAAATCATCGTTCATCCTGATAACGTCACACGCCTTAAGCCGCGACCTCACGATGTCGATGGCGTGTGCAAAGATAGATGATGGCATAAAAAGCGACGCTGCCAAGGCTCGAAAAGGCTGTGCCGCGATTACCAGGCTGGATCAGCATCGCCACAAAGACGGCGACAATGGCACCGGTCATAATGACATGCAGTACGCCACTCATGGGCAGGATGAAGGCCTTATTACTCGGGTCCTGCCGCACGAAAATCGCGTGAGAAACAATCAGCATACCGTAAATAATCAGGATCACGGCGCCTGTGGCGCTTAAGAGAAAGGCGAAGACAAGGTCAGGCGAGAATATGGAGCTGAAAGCTGAGACAAGTCCAATGACGCTCGACGCGAAGACGGAATGTTTCGGGATAAGACGTACGGAGAGGAGGGAGAAGGGCTCCGGCGCCTGGCCCTTGTCGGCAAGCCCCCGCAAGGTGCGGGATGAAATATAGATGGAGGAATTCAGACAGGACAAAATCGCGCTGAGCGTGACGAATTGCATGATTTCCGCCGCGCCCGGAATGCCGAGATGCCGCAGCACCGTCACGAAAGGAGAATAGCCTGACTGAAGGGCGGACCATGGATAAAGGAGCAGAATCAGCGCGATGGAGAGGAGAAAAAACACCGTGATGCGAATACCGATCGAGCGCGTGACTTTCGCCAGATTTTCACCCGCATTTTTGGATTCTGCCGCAGCGACGGTCGCGGATTCTGACCCCATCATGGAAAATATCACCGTGGGAATGGCCGCGAAAATCGCACTCCAGCCATAAGGGGCGAGTGTATGTGTCACCATCAGATTGGCGACCGGCGTAACGGGTTGCGGGCCAATAAATCCCGCGAGGGCGATAAGCCCGGTGGCTGAAAAAATCACGAGGGAAAAGACTTTGATGGATGAGAGCCAGAACTCACACTCACCAAAAACATGCACGGAGATGAGATTGACGAGATTCACCACCAATATCAGCGTCGGGGCCAATATCCAGACAGGTATGCTCACCCAGTCCTGAAGGGCTATCGCGCCGCCAATGGCCTCCGCGCCGATGGTCACGACCCAGAAAGACCAATAAAGCCAACCCGCGACAAAGCCGCTGCCATTACCCATTGCGACGCGAATACAATCGACGAAACTTCCGACACTCTCGCGGGAAATCAGCATCTCCCCCAACATCCGCATGATGAGGATGATCAATATTCCGGTCGCAAGGTAGGAGATCAGCACGCATGGGCCGGCCTGTCGGATCGCCGCTGAACTCCCGACAAATAAACCCGCCCCGATCACCCCGCCAAGGGCGATCATGCGAATATGTCGATCTTTGAGTTTATGGGAGGCCGATGCGCCGGGGACATCGTTATTGACGTTATTCTGCGATAAGATGATCTTTATATTCATCATAAAATCCAGTAGCTACATTTCCAACCGTTTCGTCTACAGAAACATTTTTAAAGATCGATTTTGGATGCCGCACATCTTCATCGATGGAGAGGCCGGCACCACAGGTCTTGATATCAAAGCCCGACTCGAAGCTCAGAACATCGCGTTGATCTCAATCGATCCGGTACAGAGAAAGGACCCGAAGGCCCGACTCGAGAAGATGATCAGCGCAGACCTCGTCGTTCTGTGCCTGCCGGATGATGCGGCGCGTGAGGCGATTAATCTGCTGGCTGATCGCCCCGAAATCCGGGTGCTTGATGCCAGTTCCGCCCATCGCGTGGCACCGGATTGGGTTTATGGATTTCCGGAGATTTCCGCATCGCAGGCCCGGCATATCGCGCAGGCCAGCCGAGTCTCCAATCCGGGCTGCTACCCGACAGGCGCCATTGCGCTGCTGCGCCCTCTGGTGGATGCGGGTCTTCTGCCGTCGGATATCAGGCTGACGATCAACGCGGTGAGTGGCTATAGCGGCGGCGGGCATCGTGTCATTGAGCAGCATGAGCGCGATGGCGGCCCCGCTTTCGCGCTTTACGCGCTGGAACTTGAGCATAAACATGTGCCGGAAATCATGCGCCATGCCGGGCTCTCCCACCGTCCGGTCTTTGTGCCATCTATCGGGCATTTCGCGCGGGGGATGATTGTCTCCATCCCGCTCCATCTTGATCAGTTCGGTGCAACCACCTCCGAGGATTTGCGGCAATGTCTCCGCGCGGCCTACCGGCAAAGCCGCATCATCCGGGTTGCGGACGACTCTTCCGGGCGGTTGACGGCAGATGCCCTCGCGGGCGAGGATATTCTTGAGTTGCGCGTACATGGCAATGATGCGCGCCGTCACGCCGTGCTGACAGCGCGCCTCGATAATCTCGGCAAAGGCGCCAGCGGGGCCGCGCTCCAGAATATCCGCCTCATGCTCGGCATGGCGGCGGCGTGACGCTTCTCCCCGCCCCCTGCCGCCACAAACCGCGTCTAAGATTGCGTTTCCGGCTGAGACATTATATGGATCGCTGCAATGCGAGAGTGACGGAACGGTAGACGTAGTCGGCTCAAAATCGACCGCCGCAAGGCATGGGGGTTCGAGTCCCCCCTCTCGTACCAAAGGTTGTGCGCATGAATCGCCGCGGGCGATTTACTGTCGGCCCTTTACCATTTCTGGATCGATTATGCTTCAACGCCCGTCTCTGAAACCTGCGCGGCCCTATTTCTCCTCCGGTCCCTGCGTCAAGCGTCCTGGCTGGTCCCTTCAAAACCTTGAAAAAGCGTTTCTCGGTCGCTCACACCGTGCGGCGGAAGGGCGCGCGCGCCTGCGTGACGTCATTGAGCTTTCGAAGGAGGTCCTTGAAATTCCGCCCGATTGGCGGGTGGCGATCGTCCCGGCTTCCGATACTGGTGCGGTGGAAATGGTTCTCTGGGCGCTGGCCGGGACACGGCCTGTCGATGTCCTATCATTTGAGAGTTTTTCAGCCCTCTGGGCTGCCGACCTGCGCGATGCATTGAACATCCCTGACCTCCATATCCCCGCTGCGCCCTACGGGGCCTTGCCCGACCTCACCCGGATTGACTGGTCTCATGATGTTGTCCTGACCTGGAACGGCACGACATCCGGCGTGTGTATGCCGCAGGACTTCACAATTCCTTCAGCGCGTGCGGGGCTGGCAATCTGCGATGCAACCTCGGCGGCTTTTGCGATGGATCTCCCCTGGGACCGGCTCGATGTCGTGACATGGTCGTGGCAGAAAGTTCTGGGCGGGGAGGCGGCGCATGGCATGTTGGCGCTCAGTCCCCGTGCTGTGGCGCGGCTTGAAAACGCGCCGAAGCGGGCGCTGCCCAAGATTTTCCGCCTGACGAACGCGAAAGGGCTCATTGAGGGTATTTTCAAGGGAGATACCATCAACACGCCCTCCATGTTGTGCGTCGAAGATGCGCGGGACGGTCTCGAATGGGCGCGTGCCCTTGGCGGGCTGAAGGGCCTCAAGGCGCGGGTGCAGAAAAACCTCGACGTTGTGACAAAGTGGGTGGAGGCGACAAATTGGATCGACTTCCTCGCGGAGACGCGCGCGATCCGCTCCCCGACATCTATCTGCCTCAAATTCACGGCGTCATGGTTCACATCGCTTGCTGCTGACAGACAGGCCGCCATCGTCAAAAAACTGGTCGGCCTTCTGGAGCAGGAAGGGGCGGGGTATGATCTGGCCCATTACCGAGACGCGCCGGTGGGGCTGCGCATCTGGGGTGGGGCCACGGTTGAACACGCGGATATCGCGGCGCTTCTGCCCTGGATTGAGTGGGCTTATGCGCAGGTTAAAGCGGAGGCCGCCCCATGAATGCACCGCAGGAACCACCCGTCACCCTCCTCCCGACCGGCTTCATCGACCTTTTACAGCATGAGGCGGAGGCAGAGGCACAGGCACAGGGCATTGCCCGGATCATGGGCGTCTTCTCCCAATACGGGTATGAGCAGGTCAGGTCGCCTCTCATCGAATTTGAAGCGTCTTTGCTCGCGGGGGGGCGGCCAGGCGCTCTCGGCGCAGATCTCCCGCATTGCTGCGACGCGCCTGGCGGAAAGGCCGCGCCCTTTGCGCCTGTCCTATGCGGGGAGCTGCGTGCTGGTCGGGACGCCGGGGCGTGATGGCGTCCGGCAGATCACCCAGGTCGGGCTTGAATTGATCGGCCCGGACAGCGCTCAGGCTGATGCGGGGGTGATCCTTGTCACCTCTTCAGCACTGAGCGCCCTGCAGGTGGCGAATGTCCTCATTGACCTCTCCTGCCCGAATATCGCCAGGGCGCTGATTGCCACAGAGACATTTACGGCGGCGCAAGAGGTCACGTTGATACAAGCCCTTGACCGGAAGGATGTTGCGGCGGTGCGAGATCTGGGCGGTGCGCTCGCGCCCGTCCTGACGCAGCTTCTGCGTGCCACGGGTCCTGCGCGCCACGCATTGGAAATTCTGACGCAACTGGATTTGCCGCCTTCCGCGGCCGACGCGGTCAAGCGACTTCAGGAAGTCGTGAACGCCGTGTGGGCGGCTGACCCGGCGATTATCCTGACAATTGACCCGGCTGAGTTTCGGAGCTGGCAATATCACACGGGTCTGTGCATGACGGTGTTCGCTGCGGATGTGCGGGAGGAAATCGGGCGAGGTGGGCGCTATCTCTCTTATGAGCAGGAAGCAGCCTGCGGCATGACATTGCGGCCCGAGGCGCTTTTAAAAGCGCCTCGGGCCGCCTGTTTCCCTGAAAAAGCGGGTCTACCTGCCGCACGGCACGTCCGTCGCAATGTCCCATAAATTGCGTGAGGACGGTTTTGCGACCGTCGCCGAACTTGATGATGCTTCGGACTCCTGCGCGGAAGCGCGGCGGTTACGCTGCGTATATTGCATTCTGCAAGATAAATTGGTTGAGGTTTAAGGGGGTTTTATGTCCAACGTTACCGTAATCGGCACTCAGTGGGGTGACGAAGGCAAGGGCAAAATCGTTGACTGGTTGGCAAGCCGCGCGAATGTCGTGGTGCGGTTTCAGGGCGGTCATAATGCGGGCCATACCCTTGTCGTCGGTGATCAGACATATAAATTATCGCTGCTTCCCTCCGGCCTCGTCCGCGGCAAAACCGGCGTGATCGGGAATGGCGTGGTGGTCGACCCGGAAGCTTTCCTGGCTGAGTTTGAGCGTGTTACCGCTCAAGGCCTGACTGTGTCACCGGAGACACTTTGGGTGGCGGATAATGCCGCTTTGATCCTGCCCGTGCATGTGGCTACGGATCGCGCGCGTGAGGCGGCCCGGGGTGATCGTAAAATCGGCACAACCGGGCGCGGGATCGGGCCGGCTTACGAGGATAAGGTGGCGCGCCGTGCCATCCGCCTGTGCGACCTCGCGGAAGAGGAAACATTGGATTGGAAGCTTGATGAGCTCCTCCTGCATCACAACACCTTATTGGCGGGGCTCGGCGCACCGACTTTCACGAAGCAGGCTTTGAAGGACCACATTGCACGCCTCGCGCCCCGCATCCTGCCGTACGCCTGCACAGCCTGGGCGCGTCTCGATGAGGCCCGCCGCAGCGGTGCGCGTATCCTCTTCGAGGGGGCGCAGGCCGTCATGCTGGATGTTGATCATGGGACCTATCCCTTTGTGACAAGTTCCAACACTGTCGCGGCTGTTGCGGCGAGTGGCAGCGGTGTTGGGCCGGCCCATGTCGGATTTGTGCTCGGTATTGCCAAAGCCTATTGCACCCGCGTGGGGGAAGGGCCTTTCCCCTCCGAATTATTTGACGTGAATGGCACGACACTCGGCCAGCGTGGCCACGAATTTGGCACGAATACGGGGCGGCCCCGGCGTTGTGGCTGGTTCGATGCGGTTTTGGTGCGTCAGGCTGTGAAGGTCGGCGGCGTCAATGGCATTGCCTTAACGAAGTTGGACGTGCTTGACGGTTTTGATGAAATCAAAATCTGCACCGGTTACACGCTCGATGGCGCGGCGGTCAGTATCTTCCCGTCTGGCCCGGCGGCGCAAAAGCGCGTCAAACCTGTTTTCGAAACAATTCAGGGATGGAAAGAAACAACGTTTGGTGCCCGGAGTTGGGCTGATCTGCCGGCTCAGGCCATCAAATATATTCGCCGCATTGAGGAGCTAATTGAAGCGCCGGTGACATTGCTTTCAACCAGCCCGGAACGTGATGATACGATCCTGATGCGGGACCCGTTTGAAGATTAAAACTTTGAGATCCCTAGACGGATCTAAAGTGATCGGCCGATTTTGGAGCGGGAATGATTTTTACCCGCTCCAATTCCGGACCCTGGCCCGATTTGTAAGGTCTTATTTCACCATCTCGACATGACGTTGCGCGACCAGCTTTGCGTTAGAGAGGCGACGCGCCTCAACTTCCGCCGACATAGCTTTTTGCAATTTCTCAAACGCCCGCGCCTCGATCTGGCGAATACGCTCGCGAGAGACATTATAGTGATGAGAGAGATCCTCCAAAGTTGAAGGCTCCTCTTTCAAACGACGCTCCTGCAGGATATGGCGCTCACGCGGGTTAAGCGTCAGCAAGGCTTTGGAGAGCATGTCCTGACGCCCGGATAATTCCTCGGCTTCTCCCAGGCGTTTTTCCTGGTTCGCGCCTTCATCCACCAGCCGGTCCCGCCACTCACCCTCGCCATCGCTTTTCAACGGGGCGTTCAGACTGCGGTCCGGGGCTGTCAGTCGGCGATTCATTGATACGATTTCAGCATCCGAAACGCCGAGCGCTTTGGCGATTTGGTTCACCTGTTCCGGCTTGAGATCACCATCATCAATGGCCTGCATTTGACCTTTCAGGCGGCGCAGGTTGAAGAACAGTTTTTTCTGAGCCGCTGTCGTGCCAATTTTAACGAGAGACCAGCTATGGAGGATGTATTCCTGCATCGCGGCGCGGATCCACCACATGGCGTACGTCGCCAGTCGGAAGCCGCGCTCAGGGTCGAAGCGTTTAACCGCCTGCATCATCCCGACATTGCCTTCACTGATGAGTTCACTGACGGGGAGGCCGTAACCACGATAGCCCATCGCAATTTTCGCGACCAGGCGCAGATGAGATGTCACAAGTTTATGGGCTGCATTCGCGTCCTGACGGTCACGCCAAAGACGGGCCAGGCGGCTTTCCTCATCCGCTGTGAGAAGTGGAAAACGGCGGATTTGCTGTAAGTAACGGGTTAAGCTTGCTTCCGGATCTATAGAGACCGCTGAGGTAGAAACCATATGCTCTCACTCCTGAGATCAGGGACGGCCAGGCCGCAACCCTGAGACGCATTTTGGGAATTTGCCCTCGAAATATGCCCTTGATTTAAGCGACATATTTGATGCCCCGCCTTCAGTTTGCGTCACACCCTGAATATACCTCTCTATAACAAAAGCACCGAAATTTGTCAATAAACAGTACCGTATTACTCGGGTTTAAACACCAATGGTATCAAGGAGTTGCACGATATCCGGTGCCAAGCTTTTCTCAAAACGTAACATTTTTCCGGTGCGGGGATGGGTAAAGCCTAGCACCACAGCATCCAAAGCCTGACGGGGAAAATCCAGCGCCGCCTGCCGCGCGGGGAGGGGCAGATTTTTCGCGGCTGCGGGGATGCGGCGCAGATAAACCGGGTCACCCAGAAGCGGATGGCCCGCATGGGCGAGATGGACGCGGATTTGGTGCGTCCGACCCGTCATCAAACGGCACTCAAATTTCGAGACGCATCCCCCATGGACCGACAGGGTCCGCACCTTTGTCATGGCGTGTTTTCCCTGCCCGGTGACGACGGCCATACGCTTACGGTCCCGTCGATCCCGGCCGATTGCACCCTCGAAAATGATTTCGGGAGGGAGAATGCCCCAGGCAAGTGCGTGATAGGCGCGCTCAATATTTCTGGCGGCGAAGGCCTCTGAAAGGGCGTTATGCGCCAATGCCGTCTTCGCGACGACCATCAGCCCGGACGTGTCCTTATCGAGACGATGCACAATGCCCGGACGTTTCTCGCCCCCGATACCTTCCAGCCGGTCACCACAATGAGCAATCAGCGCGTTGACCAGCGTCCCCGCCTCATTGCCGGGGGCAGGATGCACCACCAGTCCCGGCGCCTTATCCAACACGATGAGGTCGCGATCCTCAAATATAATGTTCAGCGGGATATCCTGGCCGATCGGGGTGGCGGGCAGGGCGCCCGGCACGATGATGCGAATCACCTGGCCGGCGCGCGTCAAACTTGACGGTTCCGTCATGGCAATGTCATTGCAGGTGATGTGTCCAGCCTCAATAAGGGTTTTCAAACGACTGCGAGAATAGGCGCTTAGCTTGCCGGTAAGGAAACGATCCAGCCTCTGGCCGGCATCCTCCGGTGAGACTTCCAGTTTTGTATCGATTTCATGATGGGGCAGGGGGTTCATCAGGGTGGTTCTAGCAAATAAAAAGTGCTGTGTGTCATGAATCTGGAAGACCCGAATCCCGGCCCTTCTCGCGCCCTGACAGGACTCGTCATTGTGATGGGAGTTCTGATCATCGTCGGACTTGTCGCGCTGGTGACCGTCATCATCTTCCGCCACCTTCGTCCGGAGGTCGCGACCCCGCATGAAGTCCGTCGCGCTTTGCTTCATGTCACTGGTCAATCGCGCATCACCAATATCGTGCCACGTGCAAATGGTGATGTCATCATCGAGATTTCAGGACAAAACGGGGATCAGCGCGTTGCTGTCTGGGAACCCTCATCGGGCCGCATCACGGCGGCGGAGCGAGATCCAGCTCCGCCGCCGTGATGCGGCCAGCCTGGCCGGAGTGTGTGATACGTCCTTTTCCTGCGATCATCTCTTTTTCCGCCGTTGCCACGTCGTTGGGCATTGGCGGATGGCTGGGGCCTGCGCGGCAGGGTTCCGCAACGGCAAAACGGTATTGAGATCTGGACAAGCCTGATCTCACGCCTCCGCCTTATGTTTTTTCGACAATCTGGCCGATTTTGGGGTTGGGACTCGCTTTTTACGGATATCGGGCCATGACCGACGCGCCCTCCTGTGAGAAACGGACGCGCATCACCTTATGGGCGCTGCTTACCACAGGGATTTTAGCCTTCCCCCTCGTTGCTTTTCAATGGCGACGTTTGCAGGTCGCATCCGGGCTTGCCGCGGTGATGACTCTTTTGGCTTCCGGGGGCGTTGCTGCATCCTGTCGGCGCGATATCAAAGCAACATGCGCCATCGCACCCATGGTGCTGTGGCTTGGCTTTGCAACGTGGCTGCAATTCGCGATCTGGCAGAGAGACCCTGACGAAAGCTAGGTCAATCGCGTTTCGCACGGCGATCACCGCGTCAATCATTAATTAATAATAAATTTAATATGTTTCGACTTCAAGGGTTGAAATCGCCCGACGTGATGCGCAGTTCGGTCAGGTGAAAGGCGGCAACGCGCCTTTCCTGGCCGGTCAAAAAAGGGCTGGCCACATCCCATTCCTGTCAATCCCGATGGAAAGATGACCAAATAGGAAAATTTATGTCAGATCTTTTTTCACCGATTCAACTCGGCGCCATAGAAGCCAAAAACCGCATATTAATGGCGCCCCTCACGCGAGCTCGTGCAACGCGTGACCATGTCCCGACGCCGATCATGGCGGAATATTACGCGCAACGCGCCGGGGCCGGGTTGATCATCTCGGAAGGTGTCGGCATTTCCAGACAGGGTCTCGGCTGGCCCCACGCCCCGGGGATCTGGAGTGATGAACAGGTCGAAAAATGGCGTCCGATCACGCAGGCTGTCCATGATAAGGGCAGCAAAATCGTCGCGCAGCTTTGGCATATGGGGCGTATGGCGCATTCATCCGTCACGGGTGAGCCGATTGTTTCAAGTTCAGCGACATGTGTTGACATGAAACTGCACATCTACGCAGGCAAGGAAGATGCGGAGACGGCGCGCGCCCTGACCGTCGAGGAAATTGCACAGATTGTTGAGCAATATGGCATCGCGGCCCGCAATGCGATGCAGGCAGGCTTTGACGGCATTCAGATTCACAGCGCCAATGGCTATCTGCTGGACGAATTCCTGCGGAGTAACTCCAATTTCCGCGAAGATGAATATGGTGACGCGCCGGACAACCGCATCCGCTTCCTCAAAGAGGCAACGGCCCGAATTATCAAGGAGATTGGTGCGGCGCGCACATCTGTGCGGCTGTCGCCCAACGGGGACACGCAGGGTTGCTTTGAGCCTGATCCTGAGTCCTGAGTCCGTCTTCGTGCCAGCGGCGAAAATGCTCAGCGATCTCGGGATCGGCTTCCTAGAGCTTCGGGAGATCGGGCCGGAAGGGACTTACGGCAGCACAGACCAGCCGAAAATTCACGACGCGATCCGTAAAGTTTTCAACGGACCTCTGATCCTGAATTCCGACTATACGCGGTCTCAGGCGATTGAGACGGTTGCGAACGGCACGGCGGACGGTATTGCTTTCGGTCGGCCCTTCATCTTCAATCCGGACCTCGTCACGTGATTGCAGAAGGACCTCCCCCTTGGGCCCTGGAATATTAAGACCTTCTATTCCCAGACGGAAGAGGGTTATACGGACTACCCGACTTACGGGAAATAACCCCACACCCATCCCGGTTTCGACCGGGATGGGCCTAGTTTGACGCCGCGGTCGTCACATTTCAAAGCGGTCTCACATCGTGAAATATTTCGCTTTCGGGTTGAAAATCACGAGCGCGGGGTCGATTGCTCCGGGTGGAGCTGGTAGCCATCTGAAAGCGAAATCTCCATTTTATCGGCTTCAAGCAGGTTCAGAATGGACGTCTGATCTTCCAATCGTAGGCAGGCGGGATAGCCGAAAGAATAGCGCGAGCCGCGATAGCCCTGCGCCAGCAATTTTTCCCGGTCGCGCGCATCCTCGCCGGAAAATCCGAGTTCGGCGCGCATCCGCTTATGCGTATATTCCGCCATGGCCTCCGCAATCTCGACGGAAAGGCCGTGCAGATACAGGTAATCCTGATATCGATTGGCCTCAAACCAATCCCGCGCCAGGTCCGACGCTTTCTGCCCGACAGTCACGACCTGAAGGCCAATGACGTCGCGCTGGGCGTCATTGATGATGTTGAGCGGCACAATTTTCTCCATCGCGGCTGCGAGATCCCCCTCAATCCCTTTCCGGTCTCCATCGACAATTCGGTCTTTCAGGCGCTCTTCCGGTGTTTCGGCGCGGCGCTTGGCGGTGGCGTCCTCCGCCTTGCGTCTGCTGAAGAGTGACAGGAGTTTCTGTAAAGGGTCGTAATCCTCCCGACGCCGGTCGAAAATAAGGTCTTCCGCGACCTGCACCTCCTCCGCCGCGATCAGATGAAGCGGGCGGATTTTACTGACATGCACAATCGCGCCCGTCATGCCTGCTTTGACCGCGTGGTCAAGGAAGACGGAATTCAGCACGGCGCGCGCCGCCGCATCAAGGCCGAATGAAATATTGGAGAGGCCGAGAATAATCTGCACCTCCGGATATTTTTCCCGGATAAGGCGAATGCCCTCAAGGGTCCATAGCCCCAATTTGCGATCATCCTCTACGCCGGTCGCAATCGTGAAGGTAAGGGGGTCGATCATCAAATCGGCCTGCGGCAGGCCGAATTCGCCACACGCCACCTCGATCAGGCGGTCCGCGATACGCAGTTTATCTTCCGGCGTTTTGGCCATACCAACTTCGTCGATCGTGAGCCCGATCACGGCGGCCCCGAATTTCCGTGCCAGGCGCATCCGCATGGTCCCGCCCATCCTCAAAATTGATGGAGTTGATGATGGGTTTACCGCCATGACGTTTCAGCGCAGCCCCAATCACGTTCGTTTCCGTCGAATCGATCACGAGGGGCGCATTGACGGCGGTGGTGAAGCGCGTGATCACCTCATTCATTTCCGCAATCTCATCACGGCCGACAAAAGCCGTGCACACATCGAGCGCGTTTGAGCCCTCGGCCGCCTGCTCCCGCCCGACCGCGACGCATCCAGCCAAGTCATGCGCTTCCTGCAATGTGCGCCATTTTTTCGAGCCATTGGCGTTGCATCTTTTGCCAATGGAAAAGTAACTATTTTCCTGTCGCAACGCGGTCTGTGTATAGAGGCTGGCGACGGAGGGCACCCAATGGACGCTGCGCTTTACCGGCGTCGGGCGCCAGGAATCCTTCCCCAATTTGCGTAACATCGTGTCGAGCGCCGCGATATGCGGGGTTGATGTCCCACAACATCCGCCGACGAGGTTAATGCCGTTTTCCAGCACGAAACGCTCAACCCAACTGGCCATATCATCGGGTGAAAGGGGGTAATGCGTCTTGCCATCGACCAGTTCCGGCAGTCCGGCATTGGGCTGGATAGAAATCAGCCCCGGCCAGTTCTCAGCCATCCAGCTGATATGCTCCGCCATTTCCTGCGGGCCGGTGGCGCAATTGAGGCCCATCAGGGACACATCCAGCGCATTCACGACGGTGGCTGCCGCCGCGATATCAGGCCCGACGAGGAGGGTGCCGGTCGTTTCCACCGTCACCTGAACAAAAATCGACGTTTCTTTCCCGAGTTGCCCGCTCGCGATTTTCGCGGCATTGACCGCGGCCTTGATTTGCAACGTATCCTGACATGTCTCGATCAGGATGGCGTCAACCCCGCCATCAATCAGGCCGAGGCATTGGACGACGAGCCCCGCTTCCAGCGTGTCATAATCAATATTGCCGAGTGAGGGGAGTTTGGTGCCCGGGCCGACAGGAGCCCCGATAACATAGCGATGGTGACTATCGACGAAGCTCTCCGCCGCTTCACGCGCCAGCTCAGCGGACAGCTTGTTGATCTCTCGCGCGCGGTCCTGAAGGCCGAACTCCGCCAAAGTGATGACGGAGCCCCCGAAACTGTTTGTCTCGACCATATCCGCCCCGGCTTCAAAATAGCTGCGGTGAATATCCCGGATGATTTCAGGGCGTGAGAGAGAGGATTTCCGTGCAATTCTTCTGCCCCCAATAATCCCGCTTCGTATCAAGATCGAGCATCTGAACTTTTGAGCCCATCCCGCCATCACAGAGGAGGACGCGATCCCTCAGAAGTTCGAGTAAGGCTGGGCGGGTCATATGGAGGCTTTCAGTGAAAATCTGACGAGATCAGGGCGTGTCGTCGCGCGTCAGCCCCTATCGAAAGTCAAACTAAAATGCGTCCCGGCTTGAGCGCAAGAGCGCGAAACGCTTAAATGAGGCAGGCCCCTTGTGATGGGCCGGACATGGAGCGCAATATATTGAGCCGCATCAACCTTACTTTGGCCGCACACGTGCCGGACTGGTCCGCGGCAAGACGATCAGGCGCGATTCTCCTCACGGAGGGTCAACGGCCCTCATCCCACCATTGGCACCGCATTATCAAAATAGCGGAGACACCCTCCATCCTGTCATCACCCTGGCGTCACGCTGCACAATGTCCCTGCCGTCAGGTCCGGCATAAGGGCGCGGATGAGATTTATCGTGAAGTGATCGCGCTTGCTCAGTGCCTCTGACACCCTCACGAAGGAGCTTGTTTATGTGGCGTCACCACACTTGTTAACGTCGTTACAGGCAGGCATTGCGGCGCAACCTATGCTTGCATCGCGTGTGACGCTCGATGTGCCGCCATATTCGTAAATTTTGTGACGCGCATATTACGAATTTAAAGTTAATATGACAATTCTGGCACTGTGTTTTCTCACTGGAGAGCCCTTTTTTGTGCTATAGGCCGCTTTGCAGATGCGTGCATTTGTTTTAGGAGCGGCATCTTATAAATCCCAAGTGAGTGTTTCCGCGTTTTTCATTGCATCGTATGAGGGCAATTGGTGGATCAGACTGGTAAACAAACTGGATTAACGGGCGAGGCAAGTCCGGCTTATATCCGGATACGTGCAGCCATGGCCGCCGCAAAATCCCACGGTATCGAGCTCGATATCAAGGATTTCGCGGCTGAGCCCGGTGAAACATCCCCCTCTCCGGCGACACTAGCACGGTGGCTCAATGATTTTGGTGCTGTCGCCAAGGGGATGCGCATTAAATGGCGCTTTCTCGTGCGGATGTACAATACGCCCCCGTGGTGCTGATGTTGCGTGACGGTTCCGCGGCCCTCATGGTGCGCGCTGACCCCGAACGCAATATTGTCTGGCTTCGTGACCCGCTTGCGCCTGAAAATGCGACACCCGTCCCGGTGGATGAGTTGCGTTTATCCGAGGTCTGGACCGGGGACATATTGCTCGTCAAACGCCGCTGCGACCTTTCCGAGGCCGATGCGCGCTTTGATATGATGTGGTTCGCGAAGATCGTCCTGCGTGAGAAAGTCAGTCTCCGCAACATCGTTTTCGCTTCGATGATACTGGCCGTTCTCCAGATCTTTCCCGCATTAATTGTGATGCAGATGGTGGATCGCGTCGTTAATTATCACTCGACCGCGACTTTGATTTCGATCACCGGTATTGTGGTGATATTCACTTTTTACGAAATTATGCTGACTTATGCGCGTCGGGAATTGACGCTTGTCATGACGACACGGTTGAATGCACGCATCTTCCTGTACGTATTCAACCGACTTCTCTCACTTCCGCTGGAATTTTATGAGCGGGAGCAGACGGAACGCGTGATTGGCCGTTATATGGCCCTTTATCGCGTGCGTGACTTCCTGACGGGCAAGCTGCTTTCAACGTTCCTCGACATGTTCACGCTTTTCGTGATTCTACCTGTACTTTTTTACATGAGCACAACGCTCGCCTGGATGACTCTCGCCTGTGCTGGCCTGATTGACCTGATTGTCGTCGTCTTTCTACCGCCCATGACGCGCGTTTATTCGAAGATGGTTGATGCGGAGATGGAGAGGGGCTCCGTCCTCTATGAAACCGTCGCGGGTATTCGGACCATCAAGACCCTCGCGCTGGAGCAGACAAGGCGGAAGAAATGGGACGAGACGACCGCCAATGTCATCCGCTGGAAGCTCGCTTCAGGCCGCATGTCAAACTGGCCTGCCACACTCGTGATGCCGCTCGATATGTTCATCAATCGCGGGATCATCCTCGTCGGGGCCTATCTTGCGCTCAAGACAAATAGCGGTGTCGGTGCGCTTTTGGCCTTCATGATGCTCGGCTCACGCGTTGCGTCGCCGCTCGTCAGTCTCGCCAAAATCCTTGAAGACGTCAATCAGGTGACAACCTTGCTTAATGAAGCGGGCATTGTCCTGAACCAGCCGACGGAAACGAAAGCGCTCACAACGGGTATGCGGCCAATTCTGCGCGGCGCCCTGTCTTTCCAGAATGTCGATTTCACTTATCCCGGATCTTCCAACAAAGCCCTTAACAATGTGACATTTGAGGTGCCTGCTGGGACGATGTTGGGGCTCGTCGGGTGGATCAGGCTCCGGCAAATCCACAATTACGCGTCTCTTACAGGGTGTCAGCCGGGGCATACAGGGTTCCTCCGCCTCGACGCGCTTGAATGCGAGAAATCAATCTGACGCATTTACGACGCTCTCTGGGCGTGGTCCTCCAGGATAACTTTCTTTTCAGGGGGTCGATCGCTGATAATATCGTTTCCGGTCGGCCTGGTTACACGATGAATGACGTTATCCGCGCCGCACGTCTGGCGGGCGCTGAGGAATTTATCGACCGGATGCCCGCAGGATATGAAACCCAGATTGAGGAAGGCTCGACCAATATTCCAGGTGGTCAGCGGCAGCGCCTCGCCATCGCCCGCGCCGTGATCAGTGACCCGAAACTGATGATCCTTGATGAAGCGACCTCCGCCCTTGATCCGGAGAGCGAGGCCCTCGTGAATGCCAATCTGAAGCGCATCAGTCAGAGACGCACGATGGTGATTGTCTCACACCGTCTTTCCTCCCTGGTGGATTACGACATGATCTGCGTCATGGATCGCGGGCAGGTGATTGATGTCGCGCCCCATGCCGTCCTGCTGGAACGCTGCGACGTCTGCCGCACGCTTTGGATGCAGCAGAATCGTCACACATATCACCATGAATCCTCCGGATCGTCGGATAATGATTCCGGGCGCGATGTTTCTCCCGGGGGAAAGAAAAATGAGTGACAAAGATATTGTCGAGCAGGATCCCGAGAAGGAAAATGACGGTCCCGTCAATCCGATTGCGCCGCATGAGGCTGACGACCCGTTTGCGCAACAGGATATGCCGCTCGCGCTGCTGGAGTTCCACTCCCCGACAGCGTCTCTCGTCAACATGCCGCCCTCCCCGGCGGCGCTCTACATCATGTGGGTCGTGGGGGGGATGTTCATCATGTGCTTCCTTGCCGCGGCGTTATTCCCCATGAATAAAATCGTCATGACCCCCGGAAGGCTCGTCTCTGTCGAGCGCACTATCATCGTACAGCCGCTGGAGACGTCCATTGTGCGCTCCGTTGACGTTAATATGGGCGATATGGTGCAGAAAGGGCAGATCCTCGCCCATCTTGATCCCACGATCACAACAGCGGATATTGGCGATAAACGCGCCCAGCGGGATGCTTATCAGGCGACGGTCAATCGCCTCAAGGCGGAGGCTGAAGGCAAGGAATATTCGGCGGACATCAAAAATCCCTATTCCGTCAACGAGGCGGCGGCTTTCCTGAAGCGACGGCTTGAATTTGCGGCTAAAACCCAGCAATATGAGCAGGAAATCACCTCACTTCAGAGTCAGATCCAGGGTTATGTTTCCAGTGCCGCCATGTATCGGGGGCGCGCCAATATTGGGGGTCAGATCCTCGAAATGCGTCAGAAACTTCAGAAGGAAGCTATCGGAAGCCGCTTGATGACTCTAGGCGCGCAGGGTGAACTGATCAACGCGGAGCGCGCCCAGATTGAGGCGCAGCAAAATGCTAACGTGGCCAGGGCCAAACTTGCGCAACGCAGCAGGAGCTCGCCGCCTTCAAGGAAAACTGGCTTGCCGATGTTTATGCGAAACTCAGCGAAGCCCAGCACCGATATGATGAGTCGGAGGCCGAATTTACGAAATCCAAATTGCGCAGCGAGCTGATTTTATTGCGGGCCCCGGAGGATGATGTCGTCCTAAACGTCGCGAAAGTTTCGGTCGGGGCGGTGGTGCAGGGGGCGCAGGTTCTCGTCAGTCTCGTCCCGACAGGCGCGGCGCTTGAGATGGAGGCGGTCCTGCGCGGTCAGGATGCAGGATTCGTGAAACTTGGTGACCACGCTTTACTGAAATTTTCCACCTTTTCCTATAATCAGTATGGGCGCGCGGATGCCACCGTCCGCGTCATCAGTGCGGATACGTTCTCAAGTGAGGATGCCCCTCAGGACGTCGCTGGCGCGGCGGAACGCGGTCAGTCACCACAATCCATGGCGAATGGCTTTTACCGTGTCCGTCTGCGGATTGATCGCTACACGCTGCATGGCGTGCCGTCCTTCTCCATCCGATACCGGGTATGCCGGTCACGGCGAATATTCAGGTAGGCAAACGGACGGTGCTGCAATATTTCTTCAATCGTTTGACAGCGGCAACTTCGTCTGGGCTGAGAGAGCCCTCGTAAAGAGGTCAAAGACATTGAGGTAAAAGCAAGTGGCGATTTCCCCTCGCTTGAATATGTTTGTCCCGAAGCCGCGGTGTCTGCAAAACGCAATCGCGTTTCTTGAAGAGGATGATCGGGCCGTCGACGGGTTTTCTCGCCTCTCGGCCCTTGCGGCAGAGGGTATGGTTGAGGCGCAATATCGCGTCGGGCGCGCTTACCTTGAGGCATGCGGCACACCCTACCAGTTTCGGGAGGGTGAGCGCTGACTGCGCCGCGCTGCGGAGGTCGGCCATACGGACGTGCAATATTTTCTCGCCATACTTCACCTTATCGGCTACCCGAAGGGCTTCGATCCTGAGAGTGAGGACGTCTATAGCGGCGTTTCGATGGAGAGAGCCGGGTGCCTGACCTGGCCGGGGCGCTGCCCTGGGCCCTCAAAGCTGCTGAGGCCGGGCATGTCGAGGCGGCGGGGCTCCTCGGTTATATTTATTCATCCGGTCCGGATGATATCAAGGATGAGCAGAAAGCCCTCAAATGGTATGAGATCGCGCATGAAAAGGGCTCTCCGCAGGGGGGCTCGGCCTCGGCATTGCGTGCCTTCAGTCGTCACCGGACAAAAGCGCGATCGCTCTCTTGCGTAAGGCGGCGGATGCCGGCCTGCCAACCGCTTTTTTCTATCTTGGCTGGGTTTATGAACTCGGGATTGTCGAGCCGCGCGACGATGTCTGTGCCGCGCGGAATTTTCAGAAAGCGGCTGAAGGCGGCGTTACGGCGACCGCGTTGCGTTACGGTGTTTACCTGCTCCATGACCGCGGCGTTGAAAAAGACCTTTTTTCAGGCCGAGACATGGCTCCGTCGTGCCGTGCTGAAAGGGGAGGCCGAAGCTGCCGCGATACTCGGCGACCTGAATATTCGTGGCTTTGACCACGCCCCCAATTTTGAGGATGCGGGGGGATGGTACCGCCTTGCGGCAGAGATGGGCCATGCGGCGGCGGAGATAGGCGATTCAGTCGCAAGTGCCGATTTCGGCAATCTGGCCCTGATCGGTGTCGGGTCGGAATCCCAGAAATCAGATCTGTCCAAGCGCTTCATGACCGAGGCTGAAGACGGGAGCCTGGTGGCGGCGTTCAATCTCGGCGTCTGCCTGGCACAGGGGGTGGACACGGAGGAAAATCCGCAGGCGTCTATCCAATGGTTCAAGGTCGCGGCGAAGGGCGTCGTCAATGCGCAATATTGGTTAGGTCGACTTTATGGCGGCGAATTCGGCGTCGAAGCGGACTCGGCGGCTTCCGTCGAATGGCTGGAGAAAGCGGTAGATGCCCAAGATGCCGGAGGCACAGGTTGCGCTGGCGCAACTCCTCGTGACCGGAACAACCGTTCTGGGGGAAGATCACCCACGTGCACTCAAGCTTTACCGATCGGCCGCGCAGCGTGGCAATGTCGATGGCATGTTCGGTCTTGGAGCGATGCTGGGCGGTGGCCATCATGCTGAGGAACAGAACCGCGCAGAGGCGCAAAGCGGGTTTCGCCTCGCGGCGGAACGTGGTCACGGCCTGGCGCAATTAATGTTGGGTCGGTATCTTGAGCGTGGCCTGGGCGGTGAGGTCAATCTGGCAGGCGCGCAGCTTTGGTACGAGCGCGCTGAGAAATCCGGTGTTCCGGAGGCGTCACAGGCCCTTATCGCGCTGAATAAATCGATGGTTGTCGATGCCGGATGACGGCCCTGCCCGACGAAAAAGGCCGCGGCCGCTCTTCACCGGTTACGGCCATAGAGTCTCGGCACGTCAGCGCGCGGATTGGAAATGCTGGACCGATTAACGTGCCCAGATATCTTACCGACGCGGCACGGAGGCCGCCCTCTCAGGGGATTACACGCAGGCCATAACTTGACTTGACCGCGCCACCCGTATGGCGCCGGATGACCTCAATGTTGCCGCAGCGCGACGCCTTCGCTTACTTCGCCGCAGGGGATTGGGCGGCAGCTTGTGTGCAGCTCAGCAAACTTGCCGACTTCACGGTGTCGCCCCGTGTCTCAGCGGCTCTTGCGGTCACCTGGCTCAGATTGCAACGAATTGATCAAGCCTGCGTGGTTACAGAAGCGCTCCTCAGCCGGAACGCCCCGCCACCTGAAATTTTTCCGACAGCGGACCTTGTAAGGCGGCACGTCGATAAAGACGGGTGGTGCGGTGTCAGCAATGACGGTGCTGTCATCGGGCAGAGCGACGCGCCGATCAGCATTAAGCTGGATGATCATCTCGTCGCGCAAAATGTCTCTCTACCTTTTACTCTGCCTGAAAACTGAGTGGCGGCGACGCATCTTACCGTGTTAGTTGACGATAAGCCTCTCCTCGGCGCGCCTGTCGACTTGCAGGCCATTCGGCAGACAGAGGGTTTCGTCACCTGTAAAAACGGGAAATTGGAAGGTTGGATCTGGTATCCGCATGATCCGGAAACGCCTGCCGAGATCCTGATCAAAAGCGAAGGTCACGCCCATCGCATCCTGCTGCAGGAAGATGCGGGGGACATGAATCGTTACGCAATATTTCGCGCCGCCCGGCGATTCACGTTTCCCTTGAAATCCATCCCGTGCGATGCCCGGATCGACGTGACGGACCGTTATGGGCGCCATTTGATGGGAGAGCCCTGTGTCGCCAGCGCTGCGCGCCCTGTGGGGACGCGCCCTCCGCGTGTTTCGTCGGGCGATGCGCGGCTTTCAGCGTCATTGCCGCGCGCAGGGTCACTCAAAAGGTGGGAAGCCTGTCTCGTTATCATCCCCGCCTATTGCGGCCTGGCGGAAAGCCGCGCCTGCCTCAAATCCGTGCTGGATGCGCGGACTGGTGACCTGGAAATACTCGTCATCAATGATGCAACCCCGGACCCGCAACTCAGGGAGGCGCTGCATCTCCTGGCCGCTTCCGGTGTCATCACCCTCCTGACGCATGAGGAAAATCGTGGGTTCGTCACGCGCATCCTCCGCGACGTTCATGACCCTTACGGTGATGCCCGTCACGGATGAATGCGCCTGCACCTTCGCGGAACAGGCTCCAAGCTGAGACCCAGGACGAACAAAACGTGCGCTTTCTTTTCATCCACCAGAATTTTCCCGGTCAGTTTCTGCATATTATTCGTCATCTGCGACGAAATCCGGAAAATGAGATTGTTTTCATTTCGGAAGTCAATGAAAACGCGATTAAAAACGTGCGCCGCGTGCTTTACCGCATCGCCCATGCGCCGGAAGTCAGGTCAATGCCCGGGCTGCATGAATATGAGCTCGGCCTTCTCCGCGCGGAGGCCGTGGACCGTGCGGCGCGTAACCTGAAAGCGCTCGGCTTTATCCCCGACGTGATTATCGGACATCATGGTTGGGGCGAATTACTGGATATTAAAGATGTCTACCCAACCACACCGCTTCTCGGATATTTTGAATTTTTCTATCATACGAAGGGTTACGATGTTGATTTTGACCCTGAATTCCCGCTGGAGGCTGAATTGCTTCCGGTCGTGCGACAGAAAAATGCCGTCAATCTGTTGGCGCTCAGTCTAAATGAACACGGGCAGACACCAACCGATTTCCAGTTGAAAACCTATCCATCCTGGGTGCGTCCTCAGATCAATCTGATCAGGGAAGGGGTCAAATCTTAATCATTGTCGGCCTGACCCGGGTGCGGCGCGACGTCCGCTGGGAATTAACGGGCATGTCATCGCGCCGGAGAAGAAACTCGTCACTTACGTCGCGCGAAGCCTTGAGCCTTATCGGGGTTTCCACAGTTTCATGCGTGCTTTGCCGCGCCTTCTGGCTGAAAGGCCGGATGTGGAAGTCGCGATTGTCGGCGGGGACAGCGTCAGTTACGGCCGCCTGCCGGGGAAGGGTTTCGCCAATTGGCGTGAAGCCCTACTGGCAGAATTGGGGGACAGGCTTGACCTGTCACGCACGTATTTCCTCGGGCAGGTCACTTACCCGCTTTACCTGAAGTTACTTCAGCGATCAGATGCGCATATTTATCTGACCTATCCCTTCGTCGCCTCCTGGTCCCTTCGTGAAGCGCTCGCCATTGGCTGCCCGATTGTCGGGAGCGATACCCAACCCGTGCAGGAATTCATTAAAAATGGGGAGACGGGCCTTCTGACATCCTGCCTTGATCCGGATGCGATCACAGGCAGTATCCACCAGATTTTGATCGACCGGGAATTGTCGAATAATCTAAGACGGAATGTCCGGCGTGAGGCTGAGGTGCATCTCGATCTCGACGTTTATTTCAATCATTATGAGCGCATCATTTTAGACGTCGCGCGCTTCTGAAATTCACAGCCGGTCACGCCGCAACGTGACCGGTCTGAGTTTATTCCGACGCATCATACGGTAGGAAGGGACGTCGGACCGTCCTTTCTTCCGCCCGTATCGGGAAAGAGGGCAGGCGTGGCCGGTCAGGATCCTTGCCGACTTTCGTGGAAAAGACTTTATTTCCGCGCCGCTTCATGTGCTGCGATGATAATCTTTTTAGCCTCCTCCGGCCCGGCCCATCCGGTGATTTTAACCCATTTGCCGCTTTCGAGATCTTTATAACGCTCAAAGAAATGGGAGATGGCGCTGCGGGTAATGACGGGCAAATCGTCGATCGTTTTGACGTCGCTATATTGCGTATGGATTTTGTCATGGGGGACGCAGACGATTTTCTCATCCTGTCCGCTCTCATCCTCCATTTTCAGCATACCGACAGGACGCACGCGGATCACCGCGCCGGGGCTGATCGGGCCGGGCGCGAGGACAAGGGCATCGGCCGGGTCACCATCCGCCGCCAACGTCCCGGGGATAAACCCGTAAGCTGCCGGGTAGCTCATGGACGTGAAGAGGAAGCGATCAACGAAGACAGCACCACTTTCCTTATCCACCTCATATTTGACGGAAGACCCCTCCGGGATTTCAATAACGACGTAGATATCGTCCGGCATGTTTTTGCCTGTCGGGATTTTTGAGAGATCCATGGATAGAGTCCTGTTTGACGTTTGAATGGCGGAAATTTAAGCCTCTTTTACCCTTAGTCAGGAGGCTTGCACAGGCGGAATTTCAGTCCGCGCCACGATGGCGATCCGTATGGCCGAGATCTCTTTCAGGAAAGAGCACATCGCGAACGCGCTGCTTGAGATATTTCGCTTCCGGAAAGCCCCCATCGGCCTTGCGCTCCCAGATCACGTGATCATCGACCATGATCTCGAACCGCCCACCATGGTCGGGCCGTAAAGCGACTTCCGCGAGGTCTTCTCCGAAAGTTTGCAGCAGTTCCTGCGCAAGCCAGGCAGCCCGTAGCAGCCAATGACATTGCGTGCAATAATGAATGGCCACGCGACCCGTTTTCAGCGTCATCATTATGATCTTTCCTTGAATCAGGCGGAAGCGGTGCCGTAGGGGATCGACAATTCCGCTTTACGCCTTCAACTTCATTATGCGCAAAAATATCCCTGAGATGCACTTAATCGCTTGCAAAGATCTGCAAACTGCGCAATTTCGGGACCACCTAGGCGCCTGTAGCTCAACTGGTTAGAGCAGGCCGCTCATAACGGCTTGGTTGCGGGTTCGAGTCCTGCCGGGCGCATAGGTTTTCTGCCGCACCATTCCGCAAGATGCACTCTTCTTGATGCGGCATGTCCAATTTTCTTGATCGGGGGTCCTGACGTGGCTTCATACCAATATGTTTATGTCATGAAGGACCTCACCAAGTCTTATCCTGGCGGGAGAGAAGTGTTCAAGGGTATTACCCTGTCCTTCCTCCCCGGCGTGAAGATTGGCGTGCTCGGTGTCAATGGCGCCGGTAAATCCACCCTTCTGAAAATCATGGCCGGGATTGAGAAGGAATATGGGGGTGAAGCCTGGGCCGCTGAGGGTGCACGCATCGGCTATCTGGAGCAGGAGCCAAAGCTGGATGAAACCCTGACGGTCGGGGAGAATGTGGCGCAGGGCTTTGGTGCCCTCAAGAAAGCGGTGGATCGCTTCAACGAAATTTCCATGAAATTCGCGGAGCCGATGGGCGATGAGGAGATGAATGCCCTCCTCACAGAACAGGCCGAGTTGCAGGAAGCGATCGATGCCGGTGACGGGTGGGAGCTTGATCGCAAGTTGGAAATCGCGCTCGACGCGCTGCGGTGCCCGCCCGCGGATAGTCCCGTCTCCAATCTCTCAGGAGGGGAGCGGCGGCGCGTTGCGCTTTGCTGCCTTTTGCTAGAGAAACCTGACTTGCTCCTCCTTGATGAGCCAACGAACCATTTGGATGCGGAAAGCGTCGCCTGGCTAGAAAAAACCCTGCGCGATTATGCGGGCACGGTGATGGTTATTACCCATGACCGGTATTTCCTCGATAATGTGACGAATTGGATTCTCGAAATCGAGCGTGGGCGGGGTTACCCGTTTGAAGGCAATTATTCCTCCTGGTTAACGCAGAAGCGGAAGCGACTGGCGCAGGAAGAAAAAGAGGAAAGCGCCCGGCAACGCGCCCTCGCGGCGGAGCAGGACTGGATCAACGCCTCCCCCAAAGCGCGTCAGGCGAAAAGCAAGGCCCGTATCACCAAATATGAGGAAATGCTCGCGGCTAGTCAGGGGCGTGTTGGCGGCACGGCGGATATCGTCATCACGCCCGGCCCGCGCCTTGGCGGGACCGTCATTGAGGCTGAAAATCTGACGAAGGGGTTTGGTGATCGCCTGCTTATTGAGAATCTCAGCTTCAAACTCCCACCGGGCGGCATTGTCGGTGTGATCGGGCCGAACGGCGCGGGTAAATCCACGCTTTTCCGCATGATCACGGGGCAGGAGCATCCCGACACGGGCAGTTTGAAAGTTGGAGACACCGTCAAACTCGGTTACGTTGACCAGTCGCGCGATTCTCTTGCAGATGACAAGACGGTCTGGGAGGAAATTTCCGGCGGGACGGATGTGATCCATCTTGGCAAGCGCGCCGTGCCTTCACGTGCCTATGTCGGTGCTTTCAACTTTAAAGGTGCCGACCAGCAGAAGCGTGTCGGTGTTCTATCCGGTGGTGAGCGGAATCGCGTCCACCTCGCAAAAATGCTCAAGACGGACAGCAATGTCATTTTGCTGGACGAACCCACCAACGATCTCGACGTCGATACTCTGCGTGCTCTTGAGGATGCGCTCGCGGATTATGCTGGCTGCGCCGTGGTGATCTCGCATGATCGATGGTTCCTCGACAGGCTCGCGACGCATATTCTCGCTTTTGAGGGCGATAGTCACGTTGAGTGGTTTGAGGGGAATTTCCAGGATTATGAGGAAGACAAAAGGCGTCGCCTCGGTCCGGAAGCGACGGAGCCCAGCCGCATCCAATATCGCCCACTCGCACGCTGATCAAAGCGCGTGCGGGCGCTGTAACGACACGTTCCTACCGCCTCCCGCGTTTCGACATTGCACGAAATCGGACTTATAAAGGTAGAGACGCCGTGACGAGCGCCCCGCACGCCATGATGTCGCGTGCTCTGACGGCGTCGGACCCATCTTGTGATCCGATGAGTCAATTGCGCACCATCCGCACGCAGCGCCTCTTTCTGCGTCCCGTATTCTGGCATGATCTCGCCGACCTTCGGCGGCTAAAGGCAATGCCGCGTCCTTCGGGCGGACGCTGGGCGGATGCTGGGCGATGTACGGACGCCGGGGCAGGTGGAGGCGGAACTCGCGGAGGATATGGCCTTTTGGGCGTGCCGCAAAATCGGTATTTTCTCGATATTGGAAAAAGGGGTTTTTGTCGGCCTAACCGGTTTCCATGAGAGGCCGGACGGTCGCGGCATCGGGCTTCGTTTTGCACTTTTCCCCCATTTACAGGGGCGCGGCCTCGCGTGGGAAGCTGCGGGCGCTGCCCTTTCCTACGCGCGCACGGCCGGGATCCATCGCGTCATCGCCGTGGCGAACGCGGATAATCTCGCCTCACAAACGGTCCTCCGCTCGATCGGGATGCGGCAATGCGAAATCTTCCAACGTGATGGACGTGAAATGCCGGTTTATGAGGCGGTGCTCGACCATAAATAAAACGGCGCGCAGAGGTGGCCGCGCGCCGTTTTGAAAATGATGGTCAGAGAATGCTGTTGATCAGCGATGACGGGAAATCTGGCGTTCGAGGGCGGCAATCAGCTGCGTGCAAGGTAGGACGAGTAATCCTGACGCTGGGTGAGGTGCATACTTGTGCCTTCACCCATGAGATCAACAACTTTGAACCCGTCATGATCCACCACAAGCACCTGCATGTTGGCGACAGGCTGGTGTGGGCGCATGATTTTCGCGCTGACGACAGTGCCATTCCCGTTCGATGAGAGGAGGCTGCCCGTCACCTCAAGCGAGACGCCGCGATATTGGCCGATCTTCTCGTACACGGCATTGACAAGCACCTGATTAAACAACTTAAGGTAGCGCGCTCTTTCCGCCGGTGTGGCAATGCGCCAATACCGTCCGAGGCAGGATGGCCTTTTTCTTCGCCGCCATAGACTGGTCACTATTGACGACGGCCACGACCTGGCCGCCGAAATCACTGACAAAATGGGAGGCGTCTTTATCGAGGGCAGACGCCTTTGGCGTGGAAAGCGCAAAAACGCCCAAAACCGCAAGAATGCAAACCGAATGTCTGCGAAATTTGAAGAGTTTCATTGAATGCGGTCCTCAATCAATACCAGTTTGGAACGGTAGCGCGGTGATCATTGCGTAGAGCTTCAACCTGGCTGGCGCGATTCTGCTGCCATGCACTGCGAAGAAACGCATACGGGTCCAGAGAGTCCTGTTCGAGGCGGTCAAGTGAGTCGATCTGGTTCGTAAAATTATTAAAGGCCCCCGTAACATTGTAGCCCCAAATGAAGGTCAGGAGGTAATAGCCGCGCGGCACGTAATTGATGGGAGACAGGCTCTGTGCGATGGCGAAGCCCGACGCATCGCGGAAAGTATTGGGGCCAACCCCGGGGAGGAAGAGATAGGGGCCGCTCGGTACGCCCCACGAGGCCAGCGTCAGGCCCGGGTCACTGTCATGGTGCGGATAGCCGACCGAACTCGCAACGTCAAAGATGCCTGCAAGACCGACCGTCATATTGATGACATATCGCGTGAAGTCATCCCCGGCACGGCGCGGCTTGCCTGCGCCAACATCACTGAAGAACACGGAAGGCATATACCAGGTTTCATTGATGCTGCCGATCGCATTGCGAACAGGACGCGGTACCGCCCATGCCCACGCCTTGCCAAGAGGCCGCAACGCCTTGTGGTAGGCCCACATATTGACGTCGTACATTTTGCGGTTCAACGGCTCGTAAGGGTCGTTGGCTTCCTTGTAATCAGCAAGTGCTTCCGGGTCTTTAGGCGGTTCAACACGCCAGGACGTGCATCCATTGAAGAACAGCGCGACAGCCATGCCGGTTATCGCTGTTTTAAAAGAGTAAAATCGACGGAAAATCGTCGCGAATTTTAAACGTCTTCCAACGATGGGAGTGTAATATTGATCACAGGAATTTGTCATTCGGGTCCTCTAATCGTGGGGAAGACAACGGCATTATAAACGAGTCTTTCCGTCACTTGGATGCATTTTGCCACCCAGCAAGTCAAAATTGGCGTCTCCGCCCTCAGATTTCATACATCACGATGATGCGCAGACGTCGGTTGACGGCGCCAGATCCGTTTATAGCGGAATCGAGGATAGAGCATCGATGCTAAATAACTGTTTAGTGCGGATCTACACTTTCAAACAAGATACCACAATTGCGAAAGCCCCGAAATATGTGATGCCGTGGTACGAAGGCGTCAGTCCCAGCACAATTTCATGTTTTTTTAACGGGGTGTGGACGGTTTGTCAGCGCGTGCATTGTCGTCATTGATGCGGGGGCTTACAATCTGCGATCCCTTTTAATGCGGTCCCACGCGCCATTAATCTGCGCCATCCTGTCATCCGCCTCTCTCCTTGCGGAGTCGGAGAGGGGTTTCTGACGGGCGATGTCAGGATGATGCTGTCTGATCAGCTCCCGCCATCGGGATTTGACTTCCGCATCACTTGCGCTGGGGGTCAGTCCTAAAATGCGGTAAGCCTCCACCGCGTGGGTCGCGGGGGGTGGCCGCCCCTCATAAAACCGATCCCAATTCCCGACCGGGAGGCCGAAAAGCTGATGAGTCCGGCGCAGGAAACGGATTTCAGCAGGATCAAGATCATGACCCGGTTTTACGTCGCTCCGCGCAATCGTGAAAAGAGCGGTGAGGAGATTTTCAAGCGGGGACGGGTCATGTCGGAAGGCACGCCCGAGCTCGCGCGCATACATTTCAAAATCATCGACACGCAGGCGCGCCTGGTCGAATAACATGCCGATCTCGCGCACATTATCGGGCGGAAACTGGAATAATTTTTTGAAACAGGCAATTTCCGTCCAGTTCACAGGTCCGTCTGATTTGGATAATTTAGCGCTCAGAACAACGAGGCCAATGGCAAAAAGCTGGTCCGTCTTTCCCAGAAGCGCGGCCATTTTTGCCGCACCGAGAAAAGCCGCGCCATGCGGGTCCGGCGTGCCCTGGCTGCGCCATCTCTCACCCCAACCCCCGGCAGGCCCTTCAAGCAGGCGACCATTATCGGCGGCATGGCCAAGCCCCAGCCCCATCAACGCGCCGATCGGGCCACCAACCGCGAAGCCCGCAATACCGCCAAACATTTTGCCCCACATGCCCATGCCCTCAACTTATCACGAGCATTGAATGCGCATCAATCACGACAGGGAAGCTGTTGCGGGAGCGAGGTTAGTCAGCGGCGACCGAGAGGGTGAAAGGCGCTGCGATGTCATGGCCGCGCAGCCCGTCAAGCCCGGGCATGACGCCGATTTCGTAGCGTCCCTTGATGGTCAGAAGCATGTCGAAGTTACGTCCCTCCACCCCGTAGCGACTATCGTAAATCGGCAGGCGAGCCGGAGAAACTAGTTGGAACGAAACATCCTCCTCCTCGCAGGCGAGATGAATGCGGATCTCCCGAGGCTGATTGAGGGTGAATTGATAACGCTGCATCGCATCCCGCGCGACGTGACCTTTGATCACGGTGACCGGACCAGCGGCAGACAGGGTCACAGATCATGCAAGGGAGGGGCGCGGTACCTGACGTCATCCATGCCACAACACAGAGTGATAAAAAAAGGCGCCGGAAACGTCGGATCTTCACCTGTCCCCACCCGCGCAAACAGCGTGACGGGTGATGCATCATCCGTCACGCCCTGTCGCGCCGCATGAGGCGAGCTCTGCCTCCAGATGCTTTAGGACGGCGAGACGCAATGTCGAGGCGAGGGACTGGTTCTGATCGCGTTCCGTATCGAATTTGACAATGATGCTGACCAGGGTGCGCTCACCCGCCATCTTTTGGAGACGCGCCCAAAAAGCGTTCTCCAGCGTGATGCTCGTGCGGTGGCCGTTTAATGAGAAGCTCTTTTTGACCAGTTGCGACATAGGCGGATCCTCTTCGGCGCGGCTTCATTCAGAGCAGATTTCGCGGCTGCGCAGTCGCGTCCCGGCCCAGCGTGCCGTTTCAGTGATGACGGGGTCGGTATCATGTTGCAGACGCCACGTCTCCGGCAGCAGGGCGGGGCGGCCCGCATTGCCGATGGCGATGAGGACATTGCGGATAAACCGGTTTCTGCCAATCCGTTTAATCGGGGAGTCTGAGAATGTCGTGCGGAATGCCGCATCGTCAAGGCGGGAAAGCGCCTGTAAGGTTGGTGCGACCAGGTCAGGCCGTGCGGTCAGCTTCATCTCCGCTGTCATTTGGGCAAAGCGGTTCCATGGGCAGACAGCGAGGCAATCATCGCAACCATAAATACGGTTTCCGATCAAAGGGCGCAACGCCATGGGAATGGGGCCGTGATGCTCGATGGTGAGGTAGGAGATGCAGCGACGTGCGTCCAGCGCGTAAGGTTGTGGGAAAGCCCGGGTGGGGCACACATCCAGGCAGCGCGCGCAGGTGCCGCATTGCCCAGCCCGGTGCGGGCTCGGTTCAAGCAGGGTCGTGGTGTAAATTGTGCCAATAAAAAGCCATGACCCCTCATCCCGTGAGACAAGGTTTGTATGCTTGCCCTACCACCCCAGCCCGACTTGCGCGGCAAGGGGTTTTTCAGCGACGGGCGCCGTATCGACAAATACCTTTACCTGCGCATCCGGGTCATATTTGATGATCTGATTGGCCAGTTGCTTCAATCGGCCTTTAACGACATCATGATAATCCCGATGGCGCGCATAGACGGAAATATTGCCGCAATCCGGTTTGTGCAAAGTCGCCAGTGCGTCTCCCTCCGGTGTGTAAGACAAGCCGAGACTGATGACGCTTTTCACCTCCGGCCAAAGGTGACGCGGCTGCGCACGGGCTTCCATATGATCTGCCATCCATGACATGGTGCCATGCCGCCCGGCAGCGACAAATTCCCGTAAGCGTGACAAGACGGTTTCGGGCAGATCGGCCGGGCGAAACCCACGCTGCTGAAGCCCAGTAAGGGGCCGCGTGATGCCGGATGTGATCTTCCAGTGAGCGCGTCACGGCACGGGTGGAAGGTGGGGCTGCGGCCATTCATCCAGCGACTAGTCGCCGCGCCCCCAGTCATCACGCATCTTCCGGGCTGTCGCGTCGAACGTCCCGCCGATAATGGCAGCGCGCATCTTCTGCATCAGGCGCTGATAATAAGTGAGATTATGCCAGGTCAGAAGCATGGGCGCCAAAATTTCACCCGCGCGGAAAAGATGATGCAGATAAGCGCGACTATGCTTCGTGCAGGCGGGGCAGGGGCATGATGGGCTGATGGGGCGTAAATCTTCCGCATGGCAGGCATTACGCAAATTCAGTGTGCCGCGTTCCGTATAAGCGCGTGCCGTGCGCCCGGCGCGGGTTGGCATGACGCAATCAAACATATCAATGCCGCGCGCCACCGCGCCCAGCATATCATCCGGCGTGCCAACTCCCATCAGGTAGCGCGGTTTATCCGCGGGGAGGCGTGGGGCCGTGACATCCAGCGTCTGAAACATCAGCGCCTGACCTTCCCCAACCGCAAGCCCGCCAATCGCGTAACCTTCGAAACCGATATTCAACAAGGCTTTGACCGATTGCGCCCGTAATTCCGGCTCTGTCCCACCCTGCACAATGCCGAACTGCCCGTATCTCGGACGCGGCACAAATGCTTCGCGAGACCGGGCCGCCCAGCGCATGGAGCGTTCCATGGACTGGGCGAGATGCTCCGACGTTGCGGGCAAAGCCGGACATTCATCGAAAGCCATGGTGATGGTCGCGTCCAGCGCGTGTTGAATATCCGTGCTACTCTCCGGTGTCAGGCGATGCTTACTGCCATCAATATGGGAGTTGAACGTCACCCCGTCTTCGTCCAGCTTGCGCAGCGCGCCGAGTGACATGACCTGAAACCCGCCTGAATCGGTCAGAATGGGGCCGGGCCAGTCCATCATGCGGTGAAGCCCACCGAGTTTGCGCACGCGCTCAGCGCCGGGGCGCAGCATCAAATGATAGGTGTTGCCAAGGATGATGCCCGCACCTGTCGCGCGGACACTCTCCGCCATCATGGCCTTGACCGTGCCCATTGTCCCGACGGGCATGAAACTCGGGGTCGGAACATCACCATGCGCCGTTTGCAGAATGCCGGCACGTGCCTGGCCATCCTGCGCGATGGCGATCCATTGCATATCAGTCATAGCGGCTATCCTTGTGGCGAAAAATCAGACAGGCATCACCGTAGGAATAAAAGCGGAAACCCTCCGTGATGGCCTGTTGATAGGCCCGCTTCATCGTCTCTATCCCGGCGAAAGCCGAGACAAGCATAAATAAGGTTGATTTCGGCAGATGAAAATTGGTGAGAAGCACGTCCACCGCGCGAAAGCGATAGCCGGGTGTGATGAAGATCGACGTCTCCCCCCGCCATGCGGCGACCGTGCCATCCTTCGCCGTCGCGCTTTCCAGCAGGCGCAGGGCGGTGGTCCCGATGGCGATGACGCGGCCGCCCCGACGACGTGTTTCATTGATACGTTGCGCCGTTTCCATCGACACCTCACCCCATTCCGCATGCATGACATGTTGGGACAGGTCGTCACTCCGGACAGGCAGGAAGGTGCCCGCCCCGACATGGAGTGTCACTGTGCAACGTTGAGCACCGGCCGCGTCGATGGCGTCCAGAAGGGCGGGGGTGAAATGCAGCCCCGCTGTCGGTGCCGCGACCGCGCCTTTCTCTCTCGAAAAAATTGTTTGATAATCGACGGCATCCTGTGCTGTCGGGCCGAAAGGCCGGGCGATATAAGGTGGCAGGGCCAGCGCCCCGCAGCGTGTCAGGAAAGCGTCAAATTCCGCGCCTTCTGCGGAAAAGCGCAGCACAACGCCGCCATCACCCTCATTTGAAATGATCTCAGCCGAGACGTTGTCATCTGAAAATGTCAGTTGATCGCCCGCATGGAGCCGCCGCGCGTTGCGCGCCAGGGCGTGCCAGCTTCCATCGGGCAGGATGCGATCAAGGGTAATCCCGATTTTCGCATGACCCCGCATTGTGTCGAGGCGCGCTTTGATGACTTCGGTATCATTCGCCACGACAAGGTCGCCGGGGCGGAGGAATTTAGGGAAATCCCTCACAGTCGCGGTCGGCAGTTTATCGGGCAAGGGGGCGTTGGCGGTGTCTGGCGTTGGTATGACAAGAAGGCGCGCGGCCTCACGCGGTCGCGCAGGCGACGCTGCAATATTTTCGGGAGGAAGGTGGAAATCAAAATCGGCCGTCCGCATCATGCCGCTCGTTTAGGCTGAAAGTCACGGTAAATGCCAGCTTAAAACGCTCCGCGCCTGATGCGGCATCGGGTTAGACGGTGCCTGCGATCGGCATGAGATGCGGGGCGATGACGTGTTGTAGCTGTTTTCAACGCGCCTGAAAAGGTGACGATCGCTGAAGGGTGGAGGCCGATTTTGTGGACAATGACGGGTAGAGGGCAGAAGCTGGCAGCAAGTCCGGGCGCACCCTCAATGCCTTTCCGCTCGACACGAGTTTCGTTGTGGGAACGTCAAAACTTCTATAATCTCAAAAACTGAGCGTCGATTATTAACGACGTTTGGAGGGAAATAACATGTCATACGCTTTATTGGATGCGACGCGTGTCGCCAAAGCTGCGAAGATGTCGCTGGTCGCGCTGGGCCAGGTTAAAGAGCCATCAGAAGCGCATCTCCGCCGGAAAACTCTGGTTGAACGTGTCCGGGCCTAGGCGGAAGCGGCCGCCTGCACGCAAGGCCCGAATGGCAACCTCATTACCCTGACGTCGGAGGAATTCTGGCTGATCAGTGAAAACTGGTGATGTCAGGCGCGCTTCTCAGGCTTTTCTGACAGTTCCGGTGGGAGCAACCGCGCCAGCCCCATGGCAAGCGGCAGCGTGGTCGCGCGCACGGTGAAAAGTCGGAATATCTGCATGGCCATAACAAAGCCCCGATCGACCGGAAGCGACATAGCAATGATCGCGACCGAATCTGACCCGCTAGGGCTGGTCGCGAGATAGGCGGCAAGGTAGCTTGTATGCATCAGCTTCGCGATCGGCCAGGCGATGATCAAAATCAGATTTGCCGTGACCACCGCCGGTAAGGCGCGCCAGGCATGGTGCATCGCTTTGCGCGTGAAGCGCCCCAATAACCCAGCCAAGGGCCAGGTAATTCGGCGCGAGCAGCCATAAAGGCAGATCAGCTGTTTTGCCGGTATAAGTTTGCGCGACGATGGCGATGAAAAGGCTCAGCAACATCGGCGCGGAGGGCAGGCGCAATCGCCCCCCGATCACGACGGCGATGACAAAAACAATCAATGTCTGAAGCAGGGAGCCGGGAGATTGCATGGTCAACCACACGGGCGGCGTGTGGCCGGTCATGTAATGATGCCCGACCGTCGTCGTCAAACAGGCGACAAGGGTGACCCGCATATAGGCCATGAAGGCCACAAGGCGCTGATCCGCATTGAAGGCTTCACATAAAAGCACCATCGTGCTGGCAGAGCCGGGCGACGCGCCCCAAAGCGCCGTGCTGCCTGGAAGAATCTGCATTCGCGCCAGGACGTAACCGATGATATAGCTGAGCACGATGACCGAAAAAACACCGACCACGAAAATCGGCCATTGGGAGGCGATTTCCTTCAGATAATCGAGATGCAGGGTGTGGACCATCAACAGCCCGACCACACTGCGCCACGACAAAGGCCGACTGAGGGACCGCAATCATCCGATCGAACGAGGCAAATATAACGGCCGATATGATCGCGCCGATAAGCAAAGCTGCAGGAAGCTGGATGTAAAAGAGAATTGTTGTCGCAAGAGCTGAGGTGGCGGCGAGAAGAATAAAGTTTTTCAGCTTATCACTCCTGGACGGCGATAAGTGCGCGCGTCTCTCATTTAAAAGGCCGCGTCCCGAATGGCTTCAGGCCGCATTTCCGTTTCAGGCCAGGCGCGGCGCGACGGAGTGTTGTACACGCGACACCTCTTATGAGGAATACGCGCTACGAAGTGGGACGTTTGCGGAACGCATCCAGTCGAACGATCTGCGCATCGCCATCACTGGCTGCCGACACGGCTTCTGCTGTTGTATCTTCCGGCGTTGCCTCAGTCGACAAATCGTCGGCAGCCAGTGATGGCGATGCGACCGGCTGAAAGCCCAGCGCGACGCCGACAGAGGGGTCGGTAAAGCCGGCGATTGCGCCGAATGGAATCGATAATTTGCTGGCAACACAACCAAAGGAGAGCCCAACTGTGAGGCGGCGTGCCTCCCGATCAACATTGAGGTCCCAGAATTGATGTTGCAGCACGATCGTCATCTCTTTTGGATATTGGGCACGAAGCGCTGCGGGGATGTCGACGCGCGAATCACCGGTCTGGAAAGCGATGTAAAAATGATGCTCACCCGGCAACCCATTAGCCTGCGCGAATTCAAGGGCGCGTATCATGACCTCGCGATAGGAGTCTTCCAGCCATTTATCATAAGGAAGGAGGCTCGTCGGTAGGTCGCCCTGGCCATTATCGTCGGAAAAATCGCTCATTGCAGGTTGCCCATGTCATCTTGTCTTGAGCCTGTAAAGGACGGGGCCACCTTACACCAAAGGCAACCCATTTGTTAAGTCACCTGATTGTGGGAGGCTTCTGTTGCCCGGTGCCTCCCGAACCGCGCTTATCGCTTATGCAGCGACAGCGAGCACCTTTGAGTTGTCATTGGCACTTGTAAGTTAGCCCGATAACGGCGGTACAATGCCGAGCAAAAGACAAGTCTTTACCACGCACGTCGAGACTGTTTCGTCCCCATTGACCGCGGAGGGGCGGTTATCTGGTGGAGACGCCGGGCACTGCCCCCGGGTCCGTAACGATTATTCCACTTACCGTTTATCGCCATAGCCAAGGGTTTCCCCTCCGGCGCGATGATTATAAGTGTTCGATATGCGAAACACAAGCACGATGCATCTACGTCACACGCGCCCTAAAAAAATCCGGCCCGCATGAGGGTATGATATTGGTCATCAAGCAAAAAACGTGTAGCGTCATGCCATGGCACTTTCTCCCGAACACATCGCCGAGATCGAAGCGCAACGCCGCACGCCCTCCGAAACGCTTCGACCCAGTGTCGCGGCGCTGGAGGCTATCCTCTATAAACCCTTCCAGGTGCTCGATCACGGCTTCGTGCGGGTGATCGATTATATGGGTGATGATTCGGCCATCGTGCAGGCGGCACGCGTTTCCTATGGGCGAGGCACAAAGAAGGTGCTCGAGGATCGCGGCCTGATCCGCTACCTCATGCGGCATCGCCACTCAACGCCGTTTGAGATGTGTGAAATCAAATTTCACATCAAATTGCCGGTCTTTATCGCGCGTCAGTGGATTCGCCACCGCACCGCTAACGTCAATGAATATTCCGCGCGTTACTCCATTCTTGACCGAGAATTTTACATTCCTGCGCCGGATCAGCTTGCGCAGCAAAGCAAGGTCAACCGTCAGGGGCGTGGCGAGGTGCTTCCGCCGGATCAGGCGGCAAAAGTGCTCGACATTCTGCGCGAGGATGCGCAGCGTTGTTACGCCCATTATGAGGAAATGCTTGATCCGGACGGCCATAATGTCGCGCGTGAGCTGGCCCGAATGAATTTGACGCTCAACACCTATACCCAATGGTATTGGAAAATTGATCTCAATAACCTCATGCATTTCCTCAGCCTGCGGATTGATGCACATGCGCAATATGAGATCCGGGCTTATGCAGAAGTCATGACGGAAATTCTGTCGGCCTGGGTCCCCAATGCTGCCGAGGCTTTTCAGGATTATCGCGTCGGCGCACATATATTTTCTGCCTCCATGCTGTCCGTTCTGCGTCGGCAATTGCAGGGTGAAAAGGTCACGGTCAAGAATTCCGGTCTGTCGAAGCGGGAATGGCAGGATATGCAGGATGCATTGCAAGCGGGTTAAGCAGGAGATGTCGGACCTCAAACATCTCTTCCGCAATCCGCCCGACATCCCGCCGGATGATGGCCCGCCCCGCGCGCCGAGCTACAAGCTTCTCGTCGTCATGGCACTGGCATTGATCGCCATATGGGCGGGGATACATTTTTTCTGGCCGATCCCCCGATCGTAATCACCTTACTGCACGTTGTCTCCGCGCGACATTTATCGTGGTCCCAACGTGACGGCAGTCTCGGCAGGATTGACAAATTTCGGCATGACGTGTCGGATGAGCGCGTTCCCTACAAGTACAAATAAGGAGATCCAGCCATATCGGGGTCGGGTCGACACGCATCAAATTTCAATAGCCGTGCCCCTCTCAGGCATGCCGCATGGCTTGCCTGTTTCGGCGTCGTTTTTCTATTCATGACGGGCTGCGTGCCATCTCCTCCCTCCCACCCGGAAAATATATGCGCAATTTTCAAGGAAAAGCGCAGTTGGTATCGGGCGGCGATCAGGCAGGAGAAGAAATCGGGCGTGCCGCTCAACGTGCCGATGGCAATCATCCATCAGGAATCGGGTTTCCACAGTAACCTGCACACGCAACGTACTTACTTCTTATGGGTGATCCCGTGGGGGCACATCACATCGGCCTACGGCTACCCACAGGCGCAGAATGGTGCATGGGCGGATTATGAGCGGGCGAATGATACAAGTGGCAGCCGGGAGGACTTCGAAGATTCGCTCAAATTCATCAATTGGTATGTGACGGAGACGCGTCGTACCAATCACGTGCCCGTTTATGACGCGCGCCGCCAATATCTCGCCTATCATGAAGGGTGGGGCGGTTATCAAAAAGGCACATATCGTCGAAAATCATGGTTGGTGCGTGTGGCGCGCAATGTTGGCGGCCGCGCCGCGCGATATCGGCGCCAATTTGCCCGATGTCGTGAGTCGCTTAAGGAACATGGTTTCTGGAGCTGGTTATTCTGAGTCTGAGATGGCCGGGTAACTCTCTTAATCAGGCGTTTCGCGCCCCCTCTCAGGCGACTTTTTGACAGCCCTCCGGGGTGTGCTGCCGCAGGAAAGCACCAAACTCCATGAAAGTCTGCTGTCGCGGGTCTGACGCGCGCCAGACCACGCCTATCTGGCGGCCACCTTCCGAGACAGGGAGGCAGGAAATCAAGCCTTCCCACTCTGTCCGATGTTGCAATGCCAATTTGGGGATCAATGAATATCCTTCCCCGGCACCAATCATATGCCACAACATTTCGAAGCTGGTGGCGAGGCGACGACTTTCCCCACCGGATGATTGACAGAGGGAGAGGGCCTGATCGCGTAGGCAATGCTCATCCTCAAGCAGGAGGAGATCGTTGCCGCGCAAACTGTTAATGTCAACACGCGGCTTGCGTGCCAGCGGATGATTTTTGGGGAAGACCGCCTCAAAAGGCTCATGGAAAAGCGGTAGAGACTGAAGGTTCGTCTGGTCGCAGGGGAGGGTGGCAAGGACGATATCCAGCTCAGTCTGCGCCAACCTCTCCAGCGATTTATCGATCAGGCCCTCCGTTAATTGCAGCTGAAGCTGAGGGTATTTCTCCCGAATCAGGGGGATCAGGCGCGGGACATAATAAGGGCCGAGCGTCGCAATAACCCCGATGCGCAAAACACCTTCCAACGGCCCATCAAGTGAGCGCGCCATCTCCACCATGTCGTGGCGGCCGCCACGACATGGCGAGCGAAATGGATGATCCGCGCCCCATCCGGCGTGGGCGCGACATGACGGCGTGTGCGCTCAAAGAGCTGGACATTGAGAAACGCTTCCAGCTTGCGCACCTGCTCGGACAGTCCCGCCTGGCTGACGCCGCAGCGTTCAGCCGCGCGGGAGAAATTTCGCAGATCATCGACAGCGACAATATATTCAATATCGCGCAGGGAAAGTCCGGAGAGCGTCATATAGGTCATTGTGACAGGCTACATCTATTTAAAATTATTTACAAACGGTTTTGTCTATCAAACTCATCGATATAAACTGTTTCCCAACCATGTCCATACGTGGGATGAAAGGGTCGTTAAACAACGATGATGTGTTTAAAGGGAGCAAAGATATGCCGCGCATCAATTCAGTCATCAAACCATTTGAGACCGACGCGTTCCATAATGGACAGTTCACGAAGGTCACAGATAAGGACCTCAAGGGCAAATGGTCTGTCATTTTCTTCTATCCGGCGGACTTTACCTTCGTTTGCCCGACGGAGCTGGAAGATCTCGCTGAAAATTACGCAACATTCCAGAAACTCGGCGTTGAGGTTTACTCAGTTTCGACGGATAAACACTTTACCCATAAATCCTGGCATGAAACATCACCGGCGATCGGCAAAATCAAATTCCCGATGCTGGCGGATCCGACGGGCCAGATCTCACGCAATTTTGACGTGATGATTGAGGAAGCAGGCCTCGCAGATCGTGGCACCTTCCTGATCGATCCGGAAGGGCGCATCCAATATATCGAGATCACCCCGGGCGGCGTCGGCCGCAAGGCGGAAGAGCTGATCGAGAAGGTGCAGGCCACGCAATATGTGGCATCGCACCCGGGTGAGGTTTGCCCCGCGAAATGGAAAGAGGGTGGTGAGACCCTGAAACCCTCATTAGATCTTGTCGGCAAGATCTAATGCTTTGGGGCGCGGTGAAATATCCGCGCCCCATGCAGGATCGGCAGAGGAGGCATAAATGCTTGAAGAAACCCTCAAATCGCAATTACGGGACGTTTTGGGGAAGATTGAAACGCCCGTCACCTTGCGTGCATCCCTTGATAATAGCGACGCCGCGTCAAAGATGAGGCAGTTCCTGTCGGAATGCGCTACTTTGTCCGAAAACATCGCGCTTCATGAAGATGGTGAGTGGGATCGTCAGCCTTCCTTCTCTGTCGCTGCGCAGGATGGGACGGAGTCCATTCGTTTCACCGCCATCCCGATGGGGCATGAGCTGACGTCTTTCGTCCTCGCCGTGCTGCAGGTTGGTGGTGTTCCCGTCAAATTACCGGATGCGACGATCGCGCAGATTCGCGATTTGGAGGGCGACTTCCAGTTCACGACGTACATTTCGCTTTCCTGCCAGAATTGCCCGGAAGTGGTGCAGGCCATCAATGCGATGTGTGTCCTTAACTCCTCCTTCAAACATGAAATCATTGATGGCGCGCTTTTTCAGGAAGAAGTGACGCGTAAGAACATCATGCCCGTGCCGCAGATTGAGTTGAATGGTGCGCCCTTCGCCTCCGGGCGTATGGATGCGATGGAGATCCTGGCCAAGCTTGATGACGCGGCGCCGGCAAAAGCCGCGCAACAATATAAGGATGCAGCGCCCTTTGATGTCCTGATCATCGGCGGAGGCCCTGCCGGGGCCGCGGCTGCGATTTACGCGGCACGCAAGGGCCTGGGACGGGCATCATCGCGGATCGCTTTGGCGGTCAGGTCATGGAAACAGCGGACATTGAAAATTATATTTCGATCCCGGAGACGGATGGCCCGAAATTATCCGCTCAGTTTGAAGCCCATGTCCGCGCCTATGAAGTGGAAATCATTTCCGGCCAGAAGGCGGAGCGGCTCATTCCCGCGTCAAAACCGGACGCTTATCATCAGATCGCTTTGAATGGGGATGTGCTGCTGTCCTCGCGCACCATTATCTTGGCGACAGGAGCACATTGGCGTCACCTCAATGTCGCGGGTGAAACTGAATATCTCACAAAGGGTGTCGCGTTCTGCCCGCATTGTGGCGGCCCTTTTTATAAGGGCAAGCGCGTCGCCGTGATCGGTGGCGGGAATAGCGGTATCGAAGCGGCGATTGATCTGGCCAGGATCGTCAGCCACGTGACCCTCTTGCAACGCAGCGCGCAACTCAAAGCTGATAAGGTTTTACAGGATAAATTGCGCTCCATGCCGAATGTTGACATTAAAATGGAGGCATTGACGCAGTTCATTGCGGGGAATGGCGAGACGGTTGAGCATTTCATCTATAAGGATGCGTCCGGCGAGGATGTGACCCTGCCCGTTTCGGGAGTTTTCATTCAGATCGGCTTGCTGCCCAATACAGGTTGGCTCGGCAACGCGCTCTCTCTGAATCCCCAGGGAGAAATCATTGTTGATGTGCATGGCGCGACATCCGTTCCCGGCATCTTCGCTGCGGGTGACGCGACAACGACGCCTTATAAGCAAATCGTCATCGCGGTGGGAGAGGGTGCGAAAGCGGCTTTGGGGGCGTTTGATTACCTCATCCGCACGCCGGACCCTGCGGCGTCGCGACAGAAAGAGGCCGCGTTGGCTTAAGCGTGTCATTCTAGAGAGCGTCATAAAGGCGGCCCCGAAAGGGGCCGTTTCCTTAGGGCACGGTCTTTAATCAAAGTGCCGATTTCGCAACCAACGACTTGGGGTTAGAATGACCTTGATGGTGTGACGCTGACCGGAATAGATCTTACGCAAAAATAGCTCGATGGACGTAACTGCCGAAGGGACGTCGGTTCAGCTCCGATTCAGATCATTTTATGAGATGGCGGCGATTTTGCCCCCGGGCACCTCATAGACGCGCCGCATTGGAAAGCTGAATTAAGTCGCTTCCGAGACGATTGGCAGCTCGTGACGGCCATATTTATCCGAGCGCAAAGGATAAACAACCCCCGAAACAAAGAACGCGCAGCCTCAGACTGCGCGTTTACGGGACGGCCTCTGACGGAGGTTGGCACTACAGTGATCAACTTGATACTTACCGATATCTTTGTGGAAGACAATGCTGCCCATTTTTCTCATTTACGGCCTGCCGCGAATAGGCGGGTCATCCCCAGAATGCCAGCGCCAGTAAACTCACCGCCGCGCCCAAAATACAGACGCCCTGCCAGCCAGAATGCGCATAAGTGACCGTCGTGCTGATCGCCCCAAGCCCGCTGCCGACCGCGTAAAAAATCATATAGAGCCCGACCAGCCGACTACTCGCTTCAGGGCGGTTGCGAAAGATCAAATTCTGGTTGGTGACATGCAGGGCCTGATCGCCCAGGTCAAGCAACACAATGCCAATTATTAACGCCCATAATGATTGCCCCAACAGCGAGATGGGCCACCAGACAACCAGCAAAATCAACAATGCTGCGGCACTCGTATATTGGGCATAGCCGCGATCGGCCAAATGCCCGGCACGCGCGGCGGCCAAAGTGCCGAGCGCGCCCGCCAACCCGAAGGCACCGATTGCGGTGTGATGAAAATTATAAGGCGGGGCACTCAATGGCAAAACGAGTGCGCTCCAGAAAATATTGAAGTCTGCGAACATCAAGAGCGCCAGAATGCCACGCACCTGCAGCATTTTGTCCTGCCGCAACAGCGTGAGCATTGAGGCGATCAGCCGGAAGTAGCTCAACGCATTCGGGTCGCGCGGCAAGGCTGGCAAGCGACGCCATAATGGAAGCGCGATCGCCAGCATAAGTATCGCAGAGCTGACATATACGCCGCGCCAGCCGGCAATGTCATTGATACCGCCCGCAAAGACGCGGGCCAAAAGCAAGCCAATGAACACACCGCCCTGCACCATACCGACAATCTGCCCCTGCTCCTCAGGCAGGGCGGCACTTGCTGCATAGGCAATCAAACCTTGCGTCCATGGCCGTCCCGAGCATGCCAACGGCCAGCACCGACCAGCAGCACCGGCGTGGAGGGCGCCGTGGCCACGACAATGAGCACGCCCACCAGCCCCAGCAACTGCCATGCCATTAAACGGCGGCGATCGACGCGGTCGCCGAGCGGAACCAAAAGCAACAAGGCCAAAGCGCAACCGACCTGCGTTGAGGTGACCACGCCGCCGACAACAGCACGGCTGATGGAAAAATCGTGCGCCAACGTGTCCAGCAGGGGCTGCGCGAAATAGACATTCGCGACACTCATACCGCTGGCGATCGCAAACAGCATTGTTAACCCGCGCGACATTGTCGACGTTCGGGAAGAGGCAGAGTCCCGATTGGGCAATGCCGACGTTTCGGAAGAAACTTTCATGTTTCGCCATCCAGATAATTCGGTTGCAAAATACAACTAGTTGAATGCTACGTCACTTAGTTTTAAAAAGAAACTCATCAGAGGTCACTTAACCTAAAGCCCGGATGTCATATGTCTAAGCGCAAGCCAAAACTCTATGAACCTTGTCCCATCGCGCGTTCCGTCGATATCTTCGGGGACCGATGGTCACTGTTGATTCTGCGGGATGCTTTCGATGGCAATCGCCGTTTCGGCGACATCCAGCGGAGTCTGGGCGTCGCGCGCAACATTCTGTCGCATCGCCTGCGCAAGCTTGTCGATGCGGGGATCCTGAAGATGCAGTCAGCTTCGGACGGAACGGCCTATCAGGAATATGTATTGACGGCCCAGGGTGAGTGCCTTTTTCCCATCGTGGTCGCGTTGCGGCAATGGGGTGAGCGACATTTATTCACGTGCGGGGAGCGACATTCCCACTTGCTTGAGAGGGCGACCGGCAAGTCGGTGCCCCTGATGATTCCCATCGCAAGGGACGGAGCTATCCTGACGCCCGAGGCAGCATATGTGGAAAAGGTTATCTGACGGCCGCATTCACGACCGGTCGCTGACTGGGCATTTATATCCCGCTTTTGATATCGGGTGCTTTGCCCTGAAACCGTGGGTTATGGTGTTTACCGGTCAATCATGACGGCTCAGGTAGGTGAGCGGAATAACCGTTGCGGGTACCATGTGACGAGTTGCCTTCATCATGACCCCGCTTCTGCGTGACGTGAGGATTCGATTGGCCCTCGCCTCCAGAGAGATGATCCACAGAGGGTCGTTCACGGGCAGCCGAGTCGCATTGTGCCACGTCGCGCGGGGCGTTCTGCAGGCGCATCGACGGTGCCGCGCGCGCCAGCGATGAACAATCCAGGGCGCGCTCAATATCGGCTTCGCTATTGACGATGCCCGCCGAGAATCGCACGGACGGATTCGCATATGGCGATGGACTTGCAATGATGCCTTTGCTGCGCAGACGCGCGCCGACCTCTTCAGGCTTGATCTGATCTGCCTCGAAACAGACGAAACCAGCATGCAGATCACGTTTTGAAGGGGTGTGCATGGTGACGCGCTTCATCTTCGACAAACCTTCAATCAGCCAACCATTGAGATCGAGGATGCGGTTGGTGATCCGTGTACGACCAATGCTTTTATGGAACGCGAAAGCCTCTGTGACGGCCCACTGATGTTCATAGGCAAAGAAGCCTCCGGGGCTGATCCAGGCGGCCTTGACAGGCCCTTTTCGGCGGTTGACCCGCGCGCCAGGCGGCATTCAGCTCACTGGCCATTAATGACGGAACGGTCGGCTTCAGGAGTGCCCAGCTTTCATTGCGCCCCCATACCATGCCAGTGCCGTGCGGCCCGAAAATCCATTTATGCGTGCCCGCTGAGAAGAAGTCGCTTCCCTGGCGCGCAATATCCTCATCAAGGACGCCGAAACCATGCACGCCATCCACCACGAGCAGCACCAGATCCGACTCGTCGCGATTGCGATTGACCTTGGCCAGAGCGTCAGAAACAGCCCGGATGGGAAGCACGACGCCCGTGCCGGAATGCATCCATGTGACCCCCACAACCCGCGTCTGGGGTCGAATGGCTGAAATGAGTCGCTTCACCATCTCATCAGCCGAAGCTTTGGCGCTCGTATCATAGAGCGTGACCCTGCGGACTTTGTGCCCGTTTTATCGGCCGCGAGGCGGATTGATTCATGATGCGCGTAAAACTCATGCGTTGTCGTCAGGATCTCCTAACCGGGGCGCAGTTGCAGGCCACTATAAATCAGCGATAGTCCCCATGTCGTTCTGGCGGTGAGGGTGATTTCATCTGGCTTGCCGCCGACATATTCCGCCGCCGCCTTGGCGACATTGCGCCACAGCATGTCGCGGGTCTGCATGAACATATGGTCATCCAGATAGGAATAGGGGTTCGCGTTGAGCGCGTCGCGGTAGCGCTCTATCGCTTCACGCACAGGTGCCGGATAGGAGGCGAGGAAGAAGTTGGCCAGATGGGCCAGTTTGGGATCAAGATTGAACTGTGCACGTACCGATGTCCAATCGGACGGATCAAGCGTCGGCTTCCGCTCCGCAGTCTGGGCTTTACCACTTGCTAATCCCAGCATCATTCCTGCAGTGGCAATCGTCGATGACCCTTGAAGGAATTTACGGCGAGAGGTTTCCATTTTTATACTCCTTGATTGTTATGATGAGGGCCGGTGCCATGACGCGCTGGGCTTTCAGCAGATCCCATATGCTGGTTTCCAAATTGCGGTAGGCTTGTTTGCTGTAGGCACCCGCCGCAAGCGATGCTGAATCGACCGGCAGTCCGAGCTTCTCAAGCAATAGTGCACCGCTCTGAACGACATTGTCCGAGAAGACCAGGCCCGCTTTGAGGCGGGAACGCAGTGGCTGCAATTGCAACAAAGCCTGTTCGACGAAGTCTGGCGCCAACGGGTCAAGATCGACGACATGGTCGCACAATGCTCTATCAAGTTCTCCCGGACGATGTCGGACAAGGACAGTCCCCGCATCGTAAGTGTCGCGGACGAGTTGCACGATGTGCGCGACATCACCGACGTGTGAGAGATTATAATCGACAATCAGCAGCAGCGGCGGCGCGGTGCCGACCTCAATCTCATTCGACTCATAAATAACCTGCAGAGCCTCGGCGGATTTAGCCAGAAGAGACGGGAACGCCGTTTCACGCTCCTGCCTTGGCAGTTGCCAAAGGAATTGGCCCATAAAGACTTCGCACGAGGCATCGGGAATTTCGTCTTCCTCCTGCAACAAAACCTGTTTGATCCGTGGAGACCATGGCATCGGGTTTTCAACAATGCGCGCGATACGACCTGGCGACGCGAAGTAGACGCGGAAGAAGGTGGCTGTCTCACCCGGTGCCTCGCCATCATCCGGGTAGCTCAGTTTTTGCAGGGTGGGACGGAATGCCGCGCCTTCCAGCAGCAAATCGAGCCAAAGCGTCAACATGCTGGCTTCGCCATTCAGCGCCTCGACGCTATGGGAAATCAGGCTGCCGGCCAATACGCGGGTTGGCTTCAATCAGATCCCATCGACCTCCGTTGAAACGGGTTTCGATGTGGAAGCAGCCTTCACCCACTTCCAGACATTGCAGAACGCTTCGGATCCAGCTGATGCCAGCGGCGATGGCCTCATGGCCGATGGAGATCGGTGGGCTGGTGCAGCTTTCCTCAAGGACAGTGACCCGATTCTCGGTCAACCCACATTTTCCGTGGATAGCGAGGATGAAGGCTTCACCTTTCAGCACCAGCGCCTCGAAGCTGAACTCGGCCCCGTCCAGATAGTCTTCGACAAGGAACTCCACGCCACTACCGATGACATTGGCGTAAACCGTATCCTGCCGAATCTGTTCAGCAATCCGCTCAAGCGTGGCCCACGTCAAATCCGGCGTCAGCTTGAAGGTGCCATAGGACGCAACGCCCTGGATCGGCTTGATGAAATAGTCAGCGCCGGTCCCCTGCAGGGTTTGCAGGCGTTCAGGCGTCAACGTCTCGGCTTTGACCTGGCTGAGGCCGCTTGCGTGCAGAACGTTTCTGACATAGAACTTATTGCGCAGAAGCGGCACGAGGGCAGGCGCCACGTCCTGCACCTCCAGCCTTTCATTGGCATAGGCCATCAAGTGTCGGTAACCCTCCCATACTGAGATGCATCCCCGAACGTGAAGGCCCTGCTGTTGGAGAGAATCGATGGTGTTCAAAACATCGCCTTGCTTAAGCTCGTGGGAATCCACGGTGAAGAGGAGCCATTCCTTTGATCGGAGGATCTGTAAACGCTGATCCCCGTGCTCAGGCAATGGCCTGGAACTCACCACCCACGGATGCAATCCCCGTTTCTCAATCGCAGCGATAAGATCCTCCGCGAAAGAGAAGCCGCAATGGCTCAAGATAAGAACGCCACCGTTCTCCATGATGCGTACCTCCTATAGCTGGTGTTAAGCGGCGAGCGTCTCGGTCAGCGCGCCGACCTTGTCGTCGTGAAGCTCCTTGAACTACATCGCCAGAATGTCCTGATGCTCCCCCAGGTAGCGTTTCAGTGAAGCGATATTCTCCTCACTACGCAGCAAATGGCGCACGGCCTGCCAGACTTCGCCCGGGTGATCATCATTGATGTCAGTATGGGAGTGGGAGATCTGCCCGGAGATGTTCTGCTCACCGACCGACTCTTTGAGCGCCTCAATCTTCCGGGGCTCCAGCTTCACGTTCACGTACTCCACCAGGTAGGAGTAAACGACGACGCCCAGCGACCCTTCATGGTCGAGCAGGTAGGAGAAGTAACCGACGAGCAGCTTTGTCGACAGATAGGGTTCGGTCTCGAGGAAGGTCTCACGGGAAACGCCCGCGCGCGTTAAATCCTGGATGAACAGCTCGTCATGGAGCATTTCTTCATTTTCATAATTCGCCCAGATCTGTGCCGCCCGCGGGCTTGTCTTGGCGATTTCCGCCAATGCTTTGGACTCCGCGACGCGGAGGAGCCGGATGCGCCATGCTGTCTCGATCAGGTGACGCTGGTAGTAAGCGGAGTTGACTGACTTGCCTTCAAGATGCGCGGCGTAGGGCACACGGTCTCGTACCAATTATCGACCTGGCGATCGATGATGGCATCGATCTCCGCACGTAATTGCGCGGAACGTTGTGCATTGATGTAGGGCGCGCCATCATAGTCATAACTCACATTCTTCACACGATTTTGAATACTCATGACAATTTCCTTTCGTTTTTTTACTAAGAATCGAATAGATTTATTTCGCGACACGTAATGTGATCGCACCATTCAGTTGGCATTGACATGCCAGCCTGAAGCCTGGACCAGAGAAGCCAAGCATCTCTAGAAATTCGTCCTCGTCTTCTTCTTTGTTGTTAAGATTCGCGAGGCCGTCCAACACCTCGATGACACATGCGCCACAAGCACCTGATTTACAGCCGAACGGAATATTGTCCTCACGCAGTTCGTGTTCCAACTCCGTCAATTGTACCCCGGCTGGAAACAGCACCTCGGTCTCGCTTGGCATCATCTTGATCTTGAATATTTGTCCGTTCCCTGAAGCCGTTGTGAGCATGTCCGCCTAAGTTGGCAGGGCTCTCAAACCTAGGGACGAGGATAACAATCCAGTTTTAAAATGCTACTATAATTTATTCACGAAAAGTTCAGATACAGATAGTTCGGGGATATTAAGGGGCCGGACTTCTATCCACTGACGCGCAATGAATCCAGGCTGCAACTCATGGTTGTTCACGATGATGGCTTCGCTACTATTTGATTTCTCAGGAAATTTTGCAGCCTCTCTTCATTTCAGCGCGCTTTAGCCTCGGACAGCGTTTGATAACGGGTCGCCCCAGGGGGGCTGAATTTCGTGTCGACATTACAAATGGTTCATTTTTCGCTCGACATCGTGATCACGCATTGCCCCTCCGCCGTCGGCCGAGTCGCTGCGCTCGAGTCGGCAGCAATATCTTTCAGAACATGCGCCCGTTCCTGATTGCGTAGCGTGCCCGTCCGATTGCGCGTCAGGGCCATGCGCGGCCTGGGTTTTTCGGCCATGAGGCGGTCGGCCTGGAAGTGGGCGCGCGTTTTCCGGATGGCTCTGGCGGACCCGCGTCACGCGCGATTTTGTTGCTACCGCTGAGCCGACCCTGATCGCGTTGAGGCTGGACGATATTTGGCTGTTGGTCAGAGCATCGACGGTTAACGCGGCGTTGACATCTTGGCGAATCGTGGGGCCGCTTCGATTTCGCCATCGGCGGTCGAGCTGCCTGCTGCGATTCGCATGGGGCCAGGTCAGCTCAACGCCATACGGCGCAACGTGGCCGAGGAATCTGCCGGGAAAGGTGGTTTGCATCATGCCACGCCCTCGCGCGAATTGCGCCACCTGCGGACGCCTTGCGGCTTCGCCTAAAAGCGCGGCGGCACGATCGGCGCTCAAACGTTGCGCCAGCCGGTTGAACGTGTCGTTCGCCTCGGGGGCGTTTTCAATTCAAAAGGTGAAATTAACGTGCGCCTTTATCGTCGCCGTCCCGCATGGCACCTGTCGGCTCCTGCACGTGAGCTTCCAGAAACCACAAATGCTTGTCCAAAGCGCGCGATGCTTCCGTGAAGAGGTCAGCTGTATCAGCGTCGCCCGCGTCATCCGTCTTATCAATGGCGCCGCGAACATTATTGGCGACGGTGCCGTAACGGTCAATCAGTGCGGCCACATGGTCGGCGATCTTATAAATATCAGTCGGGTAAGGCTTGCAGGAGGGCGTGCTGGTCACATTCTGCGCCGTGCCGAAAGCGGTTCCGCCAAGCTGCACCACGCGTTCCGCCACTTCATCGACAAGCGCGTCAATACTGTCTCGGAAACCATCAAGCATTTCATGCACACCGATGAATTGCGGCCCCTTCAAATTCCAATGCGCCTGTTTCGTGATGAGGGAGAGATCAATCAGATCCGCGAGGCGGGCATTGAGCGTATCAATTGAGACCGCCTTGGCGTTGGATTTGAGGTTATTCTGCGTCGTGTGCATCATATTTCTGGAAGTCATTACATTGTCCTTTGCCTTGTAAACTGGGCCAGTCCGCCGCCACGCTGACGCGGATAAATCCCTGACCTTCAAGGGGTTCAAACTTAATCGTTGTGCGCCCACGTGCTGAAATCAAGAGGGAAATGCGGCGCGACAACATATGTTGCGCAAGAAGTCCCCATGATTGTCCGCCGCGTCACGCGTCGTCGGGGATGAACGATTGAGCGCGTGCCGAGTTGAATAAAAAATAGTCAATCGACGCATTGAACCGGCTTAACTATTTCTTGGGGGCATGCTCTTGGTACATAAACTGCCGAAGCCTGCGTTTGTCGCCGGTGGGTGAGACTTAATGAGGAGTTTATGGGCGCTTCCCATCACGATGTGATCCCCCGCACATCCCAAGAAAATCTGATTATTTTCATTGCCCTTGGTCTTGGTTCCTTCGCGATCGGAACGGCCGAATTCGCGACCATGAGCATCGTGCCCATGGTCGCGCACAGTTTCGGCCTGACGGACCCGCAGGCCAGCTATGCCATTGTCCTCTATGCGTGCGGCGTGTGCTTCGGCGCGCCCATCATCGCGCTTTTCTCCGCCAGGATGAGCCGCAAGCGCATGTTGATCGCAATGATGTTATTTTATTGTGTTGCAAATGGCCTGGGTGCGCTGGCGCCCAATTTCGAAGCCTTCCTGATCTTCCGCTTCCTCAGCGGCGTGCCGCACGGAGCTTATTTCGGCATTGCCGGGATTGTCGCCTCCTATCTTGTCCCGCCCAATAAACGGTCTCAGGCGGTGGGGCGGGTGATTCTCGGCCTGACATTGGCGACCATTTGCGGCGTGCCGCTTGCCAATTTTCTTGGGCAGCTTGTGGGGTGGCGCTGGGCCTTCGCCCTTATTGCCGCCCTCGCTGCCCTCACCATGGTCCTAATTGCCCGCTTCTCACCCGATGTCCGCCCCAGGGAAAATGCGAGCATTGTCTCAGAAATGTCAGTTCTGAAACTCAAGCAGGTCTGGTTGACCCTGGCAATCGGGGCGGTCGGTTTCGGGGGGGTATTCTGCGTCTATACCTATCTCGCATCGATCCTGACCCACGTCACCCATGTTCCCGCTACGCTTCTGCCCGTGCTCCTCGCGATTTTCGGCGTTGGGATGACGGTGGGCACGGTTGTTTGTGCCTTCCTCGCGGATCGACGCATGGTGCCGACGCTGGGTGGCGTGCTGCTGATGGGGGCGGCCTCCATGGCGGGTTTCCCGGAGGCAGCGCACCGGTTCATCCCCTTATGCATCAATGTCTTCATGATCGGCGCCAGTGGCGGATTGGCCACGGTCGTTAATTCCCGCCTTCTCGCTGTGGCGGTGGGGGCTGAGGGATTGGCGGCAGCGCTTAATCAGAGCGCGTTTAACATCGCCAATGCGGTCGGGCCGTGGCTGGGTGGCATCGCCATCACGTCCGGCCTGGGCTGGAGTGCCGTTGGTTGGGTCGGGATGCTTCTATCTCTCGGTGGGTTTGGCATTTACCTTGCCAGCGTCGCTGAGGAATATCGCACCAGCGGCAAATCAATCACCGAGATGGAGTGACGCAACAGACGAGGCCCGCGATGCGCGGGCCTAAAGCTCGTCCGGCGCGGAGATCTCCTCCGGTCGGCGCAGATCCATGAACGGTGTGACATCGGTGCGGAAGTAATGCGCGTAATATGGGTCGGACTCGAAATCCTCATATCCGGCCCATTTCTCCCGCATAAACTGCGTCTCCAGGAAAAATCGCGTTTCATGCTCAGGTCGGTCATCCGTGCCGCGGGAGTGGCTCTCATGATGATGGGCCACGCTGTCCGCCACATAAAGGACGCGATGCCCTATAGGCAATCGAGAGATGATCCTCATCGAACCCGCCGACAGCGAGAAAAACATCGCGCCGCACCAGCATGTAGGCCGCCGTCACGGCGGAGACTTCATGCGTCAGGGCGATGCGTCCGATATAGCCTTTATCATGCAGCGCGAAACGGCGATGGGCATGTACGCCGATCACATCTGGGCCGATAATGACACCGGCATGTTGGATGGTCTCATCTTTATAAAGCAGCATATTCCCGACAACGGCGACATCTTCCGCCCCGAGATACTCATTGACCATGAGGCGGAGCCAGGCAGCATTTTCAATGACGACATCATTATTCATGAATAAAATGAAAGGCGCATCTGTATGCCGAGCTTCAAAATTATTGAAGCGGGGAAAATTAAAGGTTTCCTTCACTCGCAAAACTGTCACGCCCTCAATTTTGCGCATCTGCGCGGCAAAGCGCTTTGCTGCCGGGGTGACTGACCAGTTATCGATGAGAATAACATCGAAGGCAGCATATTGCGTGCGATCGAGAAGCGCTGTGACACAGCGTTCCGTCATATCGCTCTCATCTTTGAAGGGTATGATGATCGTCACGCGCGGCGACCCCGATACTGCCAGCGCACGTCATAAATCGTCAGCTTATCGATGGAAGCCGGTCTGGCTTTGAGGTCGCGCCGTTTGAGATGCGCCGCGACAGCCCGCACCCCTGCTTCAACAGCGCAGCTTTTATTTTTCAGACTGGCCACCGTCGAATTTTCAGTAATGCGCCAGTGATAGAGAATATCCTGCACATGGCAGATCTCCGAGGGTTGCAATATCTCGACCGCACGCAGGAGGAAATCATGGTCTTGCGCGCTTATAAGTGCCATCGAGCAGGCCGATTTTGCGGGCGAGCGCCGCGTGCATCGTCAGATGACAGATGTAATTGCAGCCCAGCAAATAACGATAAGAAAAATCCGGTTTCAAATTCGGGTCGCGGAAGCACCCATGCAGGTCAATCTTATCCTCGTCGGAATAAAGGAACTGGGCGTGCGTGCGCAGAGCAGCGCGGACCATCACTTCCAGCGCGACATCAGCCAACACATCGTCATGGTCGAAAAACGCGATATAATCGCCTTTCGCTTCCATAAGGCCCGTATTGGTGGCGCCGGCGATGCCTTGATTTTTCGGGAGCGTGATGACCCGCATCCGCTTATCCGCCGCGCAGAACGTATCGATCTTGTGTGAAATTGTCGCATCAGCGCGGCCATCATCAATGAAAATGAGCTCCCAATGCGGGTATGTCTGCGCCATGACGGATTGCACCGCCTGTATGAAATCCGTCAGGATCGACTTATAAACGGGGCAGAGGACTGACACGCGGGGAGAGTCGGGCAAAGGTGTGCGTGTTCGTTCATAATCAACCGCGGTGCGGAGGCGGGCATAGTAAGCGCGGGCCCAGCTATCATAGTCTGCAAGACTATGTCCGCCATGCGGCATGATGTCACGGATTTTGCGGCGCAGCGCTGAGAGATCGCGATGCAGGCGATTAATCGTCTCTGTCACATCGACAAGTTCTGCCTCCAGCCGATCATCGGCGATGGATGATCGCATCGGGCTGTTGACAAACTCCACGCCTGATGGCTCGACCGTGACAGCGTAAAGATGCGGCTTTCCATCACGAAACGCCGTGGGCACGGGCACTGAGAAGCCACAGAGCCCATCCGCATCGATGGATTCGCCAACATCCCCGCGGAAGCGATCCGCTTTGACGCGTGCAATATGACGCCCGTCAATCGATAAAGCGACCGTTGCCCCGCCTTCCAATGCCCTGCTTTCCCCCGGGATGAGGACCCAACCCACCACCTGTCCCTGAGCAGTCCTTCGAAATAGCCGGTAATTTGCTGGGAGGCGTCATCGCCGATCAAAAGTTCTTCCGTGAAGTCCTGCCCCGTGCCGGAGACGCTGACAGGCACAATACTGCCATCAGGAAAGCGGAAGGAGAGGGCACGTGCCTGACCGTCAAGATAGGGCGCCGGGACGTCAAACGTAAATCCAATATTCTGCTCGCCGGATTTTATGAGGCTGCCGAGGTCAGGGCGCGGCGACGCAGCCGCCACCGCGGCGACTTCCTGCCCATCAATCAGCACGTGGATATAAAGGGGGTCGCGGCGATTGAGATGAATGGCCCAACCGCGTGCCACGCCGTTTTCGTAAAAATCGACCAGTCCACGGAATGGTGAACTCTGCGCAGTCATGATGGAACCTGTAGCCTAAGAATAATCGACAGAGAATGTCCTTGTTTTATGTATGGTGTCTCCCTTATGCGCTGTCAAAAAAGCTTTTCCTGAGAACCGTTATATTTCAGGCCGTCTCACTATCTCAGAGCATCGTGGTGACATGCAGCGCGCAGAGATGGGGTGTCAGAGGCGTTGTCAAAAAAACTTCACAAATCCTTTGCACAAAGGTCGCTGAAAAACCCCGCATCAAGGACAGGTAAGGAAAATCGTCATGAGGAGCCCCCCTTGACGGGCTGGATGACAGGGCGCGGAAGCGGTGCATGGCGCAGTGCGCCGCGTGGGTCGCGATTCGAGCCCTTGACGATTTCGGGCGCATTCGCGTTATAACCGGGTCGTCAGCAAAGCGGATTGGTTTTTATTGTCCAGTCTGCTTTCCGGTCAGGTTAGGGTCCGACACACATATGACGCTTATCTCCGATGCTCGAGACGTCGGTCGATCCATTCCTCAGATTGGCGAAACGCCATTTTGGAAAGGGGATCGCCTTTTTCGGGGTGTGGCGTGCCTCTGCGCGCTCATCGTGCTGCTTGCGCTGGGCGGGCTGGTCGTCAGTATGGGGGTTGGCGGGTTCGCCGCCTTTCGCCATTTCGGCCTCAATTTCATCATCTCCAATGTCTGGAACCCGGTGACGCAGCAATATGGTGCGCTCGCGCCTGTCTTCGGGACAGTGGCATCAACCTTCATCGCGGTGATGCTCGCCGTGCCGATTGCCTTCGGCACCGCCTTCTGGCTGACTTTCATTGCGCCGCGCATTGTTGCTGCCACTTTTGCCTCCGCCATCCAGCTTCTCGCTGCTGTGCCGTCCATTATCTTCGGGATGTGGGGGTTTTTTGTCGTTGTGCCTTTCATGGCGCGGCATGTGCAGCCTTTTTTACATCATCACTTTCGGCACACTCCTTTCATTCAGGATCTCGTAAACGGGCCGGCTTACGGCCTCGGGCTGATGTCCGCCGGAATCGTGCTCGCGATCATGATCACGCCGCTTATGACGGCCATCATGTGCGACGTCTTCAAAGTCGCGCCGACCATGTTGCGGGAGAGTGCTTTCGGCCTGGGTGCAAACAGGTGGGGAGTCATGCGCCGCATCGTGGCGCCCTGGGCGCGGACGGGGATAATCGGTGGGATCGTCCTCGGCGTCGGGCGCGCGCTGGGTGAGACGATGGCGGTGACCTTCGTCATCGGCAATGTTAATATCATGGGCTGGTCACTCTTTTCCCCCCGCAACAGCGTGGCATCGCTTATCGCGCTTGAATTTCCCGAGAGCGCCGCGGGGAGCCTCAAATTATCATCCCTGCTTGCCCTCGGATTTATCCTGATGGTCCTTTCCTTTGCGACACTGGGTGCAGCGCGATGGCTGCTGCGCGGTAAACAGGCATGAAACACCTTTCACAGGCACCGCATCCCCAGCATCATGGGTGGCGAAGAAGCGGTATCCTGCGGCGTCGCCATATGGCGGACCGTTTCGCCACACTCCTCGGAATTCTGGCGACGGTGAGCCTCGTCATTATGCTCGTCTCCATTTTATGGACGCTGCTTAAAAATGGTCTCGCCGGCATGTCGCTGGCGACGTTTCTGGTCCCGATGGGGCCACCAGGCCATCATTCAGGCCTTGCTAATGCGATCGTTGGCAGCCTGATCCAGACATTTATCGGCCTGCTGATGGCGACGCCGATCGGGCTGGGCTGCGGGATCTATCTCTCTGAATGTCGAAGCGGTGAGCGCCTCGCCTTTACGGTGCGCTTTGTTTCCGACGTGCTTCTCTCCGCGCCATCCATCCTGATCGGACTTTTCGTTTATCTAATCCTCGTCGCGCCCTTCCATCGATTTTCCGGTTTTGCGGGTTCTGTGGCGCTGGCCATATTGGCCGTGCCGATCATTGTGCGAACGACGGAGGATATGCTGCGCCTCGTACCGGTAGCCATGCGTGAGGCTGGCTCGGCTCTTGGGGCCACGCAATGGCGCGTCGTTCTGCTTTTATGCCTGCGCGCCGCCGCGCCCAGCGTGCTGACCGGTATCCTGCTGGCACTGGCGCGGGTCAGTGGGGAGACAGCCCCGCTTTTATTTACATCACTGGGTAATCAGAACTGGTCATTCAGCCTGAGCCGGCCGATGGCAAGTCTTCCCCTTGCCATATATCAATATGCCGCGGCCTCATATGAGGATTGGGTGCGCCTGGCCTGGGCAGGCGCGCTGATCGTGACGATCGGCGTGCTGGGCATCAATATTATCGCACGGTTCTGTATTCGCAACAGTGGTCGTTAAAGGATAGGCAGATTGCATGAGTCAGGCTTCTGAAGCACTGAAAGAGCGGGACACGGCGCGCATCAAGGCGGATGCCGTCATTGCCGTACGGGACCTCAGTTTCTATTACGGACATCACCAGGCACTTAAGAAGATCAATCTGGATTTTCTTAAACAGCGCGTCACGGCCATGATCGGGCCTTCCGGCTGTGGTAAATCCACTTTGCTGCGGGTTTTCAACCGCATGTATGACCTCTACCCCGGCCAGCGCGCCGAGGGGCAGGTGACATTTGACGGGGTCAATATCCTTGACCCGTCGCTTGACGTGAATGTGCTGCGGGCGCGGATTGGCATGGTTTTTCAGAAACCGACACCTTTCCCCATGTCGATCTATGAAAATATCGCCTTCGGCGTGCGACTTCATGAGAAATTATCCCGCTCAGAAATGGATATGCGCGTTGAGGATGCCTTAACGCGCGTGGCATTGTGGAAGGAAGTCCGCGACCGCCTGAAAGACGGGGCGACGGGGCTTTCCGGCGGGCAGCAGCAACGTCTTTGCGTCGCCCGCAGCATCGCCACACGGCCGGAAGTCCTGCTGCTGGATGAGCCGACCTCCGCGCTTGACCCGATCTCAACAGCGCGGATTGAGGAGCTGCTGGATGAGCTCAAGGAGGATTTCACCATCGCGATTGTGACGCATAATATGCAGCAGGCGGCGCGCTGTGCGGACCAGGTGGCCTTCTTTTATATGGGGGCGCTGGTGGAAGTAGGAGACGCCGACAAGATGTTCACCAACCCCCGTCAGAAACAGACGCAGGATTATATTACGGGACGATTTGGCTGATACGGTTTTCATGAGGTGTCGAGATGGGTATGGATGGCGTACACACTGTTAAAAGTTTTGAGCACGAGCTTGACCATCTGCGCGGCATGATGGCCCGTATGTGCGGCATTGTTGAAAACCAGGTTTCTCAGGCTGTTTCAGCGGTCTTTGACCATAACGTCACCGCAGCGAAGGAGGCGATCGACCATGATCCGATGGTCGACCAGCTTGAACGGGACATCGAAGGGCTTGCAATCCGCCTCCTTGCCCTCCGCAGCCCCATGGCGGGCGACTTACGGGAGATCGTGTCGGCGCTTAAAATCAGCAGTGACCTTGAACGTATCGGTGATTACGCAGCCTCCGTTGCCCGACGCAGTACGCGGGTTGACCTGACGGACAGTCTCTCCCTCTCCGGTCTGCGCAATATGGGGCGGATGGTGCAGGAAAATCTCCGTCGTGGCGCCGATGCCATGACGTTGCAGGACCCGGAACGCGCCCAGGAAGTCTGGGAAGCGGATTGCGAGGTCGATGAATATTACACCGCTTTGTTCCGGGAGTTGGTGACTTACATGATGGAAGACCCGCGCAATATCGGGCCCTGCATCCATCTTCTCTTTATCGCTAAAAATCTGGAACGGATTGGTGATCACACCACCAATATCGCCGAGCGCGTCTTTTACGCGGTAAAGGGTGAAAACCTCCCGCCCGTGCGCCCGAGAGGGAAAAGCTCGGCTACGGACGCGATTGACCAGTAATGTGACGTCCGTGGCGCAACTTATTTTCCTCGTTGAAGATGATCCCGCCCTCCAGACCATGCTGCGCTATAATTTGACGGGGATGGGTTATCGGGTCGAGGCTTTCACGACGGGGGAGGCGGCCTGGGCGCGCCTTCAGGATGCGCCGCCGGATGCGATCATTCTCGACTGGATGTTGCCCGGCCTGTCGGGGCCCGATCTCTGCCGCCGGATAAGGCTGACAGAGGCACTGCGCACCCTTCCTGTTTTACTGATGACGGCGCGATCGGCGGAGGAGGACAGTATTGAAGGGCTGGATAGCGGCGCAGATGCGTTTCTGACCAAACCTTACAGTTTTGAAGCGCTGGAGGCACAGCTCCGCGCCCTCTTGCGCCGCGCAACCCCGCCACGAAGGGAGGTTCTGCGTTTTCAGGATCTCACATTGAATGTTCAGACCTGCCGCGCCTTACGCGGGCCGCACCCGCTGAATCTGGGTCCAACCGAATTCCGCCTTCTCGAATTTTTCATGCGTCACCCGCGGGAGGTCTTCTCTCGGGAGACACTTTTGAAGCGCGTCTGGAATGAAAATATCTTCGTCGAATTAAGGACGATCGACGTGCATATCAGACGCCTGAGGCTGGCCATGAAAGCCAATGACGGCATTGATTATATCAGGACAGTCCGGTCGGCAGGCTATGCGCTTGACGACCAGGCCTGACAGCCCTCCATGCTGACGATCATATTGCTCGTCATGATAGGGGCCATTCTCTTCCTTTTCCGACAGATTTCGCGCGCCAGGGAGAGGGGGCGGTGGCACGCTACTCCATCACGCCCCGATTCATCGTCGAGCCTGACCGAAACGGATGACACGCGCTTCACATTTGCAGAATCTGTGCCGGTCCCGTTGATCGTTCTGGATCGTGAGGGGCGATCTGTCTTCACCAATCATCGTGCGGTGGCGATGTTCGGAGACGCGCTGGGCGCGATCCTGCGACATCCCGCTTTGCAGGCGGCCGTGAGCGCGGCGCGATCCGGCAACCTGATCTCCACGCAGTTGGAAGTTGACGTGCCGGTGCAGCGCGTCCTCCAGATCCGCGTGAACAGGTGGGCGGAGACTCAAACGCGTAAGACGCGCAAGCGGGAAAATCACATGATCGTCGTGCTGGACGACCATACGGAGGCCGCCACCATACAGTGCAAGCAGGCAGATTTTGTCGCCTATGCCAGCCATGAGCTGCGTACACCGCTTGCTTCCATTTCCGCCATATTGGAAACAATTGAGGGGCAGGCTGCTGATGACCCGGCGGCGCAGAAGGAATTCCTCGCCATCATGTCCCGTCAGGCGGCACGGATGGGTAGGCTGATTGACCGGCTTCTGCATCTTTCCCGCGCGCAACGACTCGCCCATTGGCGGCCGGAGACGGAATTGCATCTCGACAGGCTCTGGCCACGCATGAGGGAGGAAATTGCCGGGCTCAGCCGTCAATATTCCGGTCAGGTGATGATGCCGGAAGAAGTCGACTCAATCTCTTTCCCCGGCGATGCGGATCAATTAGCCCAGATGCTTCTCAATCTCGTCGAGAACGCCCTGAAACATGCCGGGCCGCATTGTAAAATTGTGGTGACGGCGCGGGGAGACGCCATGTCCGGCGTCATTTTCAGCGTGTCGGATAACGGACCGGGTGTTGCTGCAAAGCACCTTCCCCGTTTGACGGAACAATTTTATCGTGTCGTCAATGAAAATATCGGCGGGTCCGGGCTTGGCCTGGCCATCGTCAAGCATATTGTCGATCGTCACGCGGGCCGGCTGAAAATTATCAGCGCGGCGGGGAAGGGGTTTCGATGCGAGGTATGGCTCCCCGGTGCCACGCCAAATCATGACCCTGAAACCACGCCCCCGTCGATCATGCGTGAACGTCATTCCGGTGCTTGTCAGTCCCTTACGAATGGCGCAAAAAACAATGTCCGATGCGAAAGATGAAAAGTGAAGAACAACGCCCCTCAGAAAAGGCTTTATGAGATGCGCCTCAAACGATGGATTATTCTTTTCACGGGATGGGTCTTCTGCCTGACGGCGCAGGCGGCTTCGGCAGATGAAATTACAGGGGCAGGCTCCAGCTTCGCGGCCCCGATCTACGGTGCATGGGGCGAGGCTGTCAAAACCTCCCATCATCTTCTCGTCAATTATCAAAGCGTGGGCTCAGGCGCAGGTGTCAATCAGATCCTCGCCCGCACCGTGGATTTCGGCGCGACAGATAAGCCATTGGACATGGCAAGTCTGGCAGCGGGGCACCTTTATCAGTTTCCCAGTGTCATGGGGGCGATCGTCATCATCGCGCATCTGCCGGGCGTGGATGTTTCCCGCCTTCGTCTTGATGGCCCCGCCCTTGCCGGGATATTCGACGGCTCGATTCTCGATTGGGACGATCCGCGGATCAAACGCCTGAACCCTGGCGTGAACCTGCCGGAAACATCTGTTGCGCCCCTGCATCGTGCTGATGCTTCCGGCACATCCTTCGTTTTTACCTCCTACCTCTCCAAAGTTTCTCCATCTTGGAAGCGCGAGATTGGCGCCGGGGCTTCCGTCGCGTGGCCCGGTGGCGCGGGGGCAAGGGGGAATGACGGTGTAGCGGCGGGTGTCCGTCAGACGGATGGCGGCATTGGCTATGTCGAATATGCTTACGCGAAACAAAATCATCTGCCGGTGATCGCCCTCGCCAATCGCACGGGCGCTTTTATCAAACCGGATATGGCCAGCTTCGAGGCCGCAGCACGTGCGGCGTCGTGGCAGCGCGCCAAGGGGAATGTCGTTGACCTGCTCGATACAGGTGGGGCGAATGGTTGGCCGATCATGAGCGCCACCTACGTCCTCGTCCCGTGCGATCACGCCAAGGAAGCCGTCCGGCGTTTCTTCGCCGCGGGCCTGATGGAGGGCGACGCTGAAGCACGCGGACTCGATTATGTCCCTTTGCCTCAGATGGTCAAAACCAAAATCCTCGTTGAATGGCCGGACCCGGCGCAGAAATAAACTCGTGACGGCCTTGATGGCGTCGCGAGATTTGGCGTTACAGGCGAGTCCGGTTAATAGAGCCTTGAACATATAAAATCGAGGGTATCGTATGAAGCAAAATTGGATGTTGTGGGCTATCATTATCGCCATGATTGCCGGTATCGCGGCGGGGGGCGCCATCCATGCCCTTTGTGCTTCCGCGGCCATGCAGCAGCAAATCTCCAATTATGTCTCTATTGGTTCCACGATTTTCCTTCGCCTCATTAAAATGATCATCGCGCCACTGGTATTTTCCACGCTGACGGTTGGGATCGGGCGCATGACCGACGCGGCCAGTGTGGGGCGTGTCGGTGGCAAGGCGTTGCTCTGGTTTATATGTTCGTCACTCTTCTCGCTGACGCTGGGCATGTTGCTTGTCAATTTCTTTGAGCCGGGTGGCGGTATGCACCGCATCTCCATGTCGTCTGCGTCCGGTATTTCGACGAGTAGCCTCAACCTCCTCGACTTCGTCAATCATCTCGTTCCGGACTCCATCTTCCACGCGATGAGCGATAATGAGATCCTTCAGATCGTCGTCTTCTCCGTCATCTTCGGTTGCGCTGCGGCGGCCCTGCCTGAGAAGTCGAAACTCGTCCTCGAATGGGTGGAGAGCTTCTCCTACATCATTCTCAAAATGACGAACTTCATCATACTGCTGGCGCCGATCGCTGTTTTCTGCGCTTTGACGGCGACCATCGGCGTCAATGGTCTCTCGATCATCGTCAGTTATGGCAAGTTTATGGGCGAATTCTATCTGGCGCTTCTCGTGCTGTGGCTCTCGCTCGTCGGTGTTTCACTGATTTTTCTCGGGAAATCGGCCTTCAAACTGGTTGACCTGCTGCGTGAGCCCTTCCTCGTCGCCTTCTCAACCAGCACCTCCGAAGCCGCTTACCCACTCATCCTTGAACGTCTTGCCGAATTTGGCGTCGACCGGAAGATTTCATCTTTCGTGCTGCCGCTCGGCTATTCCTTTAATCTCGTCGGGACGATGATGTATTGTTCCTTCGCGAGCATCTATATTGCGCAGGTTTATGATATCCCCCTGGCATGGAGCACGCAGATCGCGATGTTGCTGACTCTGATGCTGACGAGTAAGGGCGTCGCCGGTGTGCCGCGCGCATCTCTCGTAGTGATTGCGGCAACGCTGACGCAATTTGACCTGCCAGCGGAGGGCGTTGTGCTGATCCTCGGTGTCGATACGTTTCTGGATATGGGTCGGTCTTCGACCAATGTTATCGGCAACTCCCTGTCCGCCGCCCTGGTGGCGAAGTGGGAAAATCAGCTCAAGCCGATGGCGAGATTATCGAAGACTTGACTTCTTTCTTATCGGGACTAGTCCCCTGATGGGTATGATTCCTCGGGCGCAACGCTGCGCCTTCCGATGAACTTAAAAGAAAGCATACCCTTTTCCTGCAATCAAGATGTGGACGCGACATAAGGCGTGCGATGCATTTAGCATCGCGGCCGCCATAAATGACACACCGGGGAGCGGATTTCTCCATCTCCCCGGCGCACAATGTCTATGTGAGGCGTGACGCCCTTTATCTGGCTGGATGGATTCGTGCGGACTCCTCCACGCTCTCATCCACATAACGCCCGCGCATTTTCCACCCAAATATGAGGGCGATGGTGATGACGGGGATAAACGCGATGGTGATCGTCCCGCTGGGGTAATCGAACGCCATCATGACGATGACGAGCGCAAAAAAAGCCAGGGTCAGCCAGGAGGAAAAGGGATACCACGGCATTTTAAAATTCTGCTCCGGGATATGGCCTTCCTTGATGCGGGTGCGCATCCGCATATGGCAGAGAATAATGCAGCTCCAACTTGCCAGAATGCCGAGCGCTGAAAGATTAAGGGCAATTTCAAACACGGAGGATGGTATCAGATAGTTCAGCGCCACCCCGATTAAATAGACGCTGACCGTCGTCAGAATCGCGACATAAGGGACGGAAAAGCGGTTCATCTTCTTGAGGGCATGGGGGGCGGAGCCGCCGAAAGCCATGGCACGCAACATACGACCCGTCGAGTAAAGGCCGGAATTGAAACTTGAAAGCGCGGCGGTGATGACGACGATATTCATCACGGTCTCAATGCCCGGAACATGGAGTGCGTCCAGAAATGTGACAAACGGGCTCTGATCAGCGCGATAGGCCCACCACGGCATCACACAGACGAGTAGAATGACGGAGCCGACATAAAAAACAGTCACACGCAGAAAGATCGACCGCACCACCCCACGGATGATCTCGCGCGGGTTATGGCACTCCCCGGCCGCGACCCCGACAAGCTCAATGGCGGAGTAAGCGAAGATAATACCCTGAAGCAGAAGGAGTGAGGGCATGATGCCATGGGGAAAGAGGCCGCCATTTGCCGAGATCATCCAGAAGCCCGGACGACGTCCATCGACGGGGATATGCCACCCGCAAACCCATATCCCGATGATCAGAAAAAAGACGAGCGCCACCACTTTGATGATGGAGAACCAGAACTCAAATTCCCCGAAATAGCGGACGCTGACCAGATTGACGAGCCCGATGAAAGAGAGCGCGATCAACGCGAAGACCCATTGCGGCACGTCACCGAAAACCGGCCAGAAATGTATATAGACCGCGACAGCGGTGATATCGACGATGCCCACCATCGTCCAATAAAGGAAGGTCATCCACCCGGCGATATACGCCGCGCGCTCACCGTAAAATTCACGCGCGTAGGAGACGTAACTCCCAGCCGTAGGGCGATACATGATCAGCTCACCCAGGGCCCGCAGGATGAGGAAGGAGAAAAACCCGCAAATGAGGTAATCAATCGCGAGAGAAGGGCCGATCTGGTGAAGGCGCGCCCCGGCACCGAGGAAAAGCCCGGTGCCAATCGCGCCACCGATCGCGATCATCTGCATCTGTCGACGGCCCAGATCTCTGTGATAATCTTCATTGGCCGGGTCGATGAGAGGGGTATCCGCCGCGTTATTCTGAGGCAAAATTCTTTCCCCTCTTTGCGGATTGCCACTTAACACAAATCGCAATCGTAGTGAAAACCGGGCGCCTTGCCAATAGAGCGGTCCCCGACAAAGAACCTGAGGCGACGGCGTCGGGTGCCGCCAGAAGGGGGCGACCCGTGACGCATCCGGGTAAATCAGGGCGTGCATCCGCCGAAATTTTGTTGGTTCGGGCGGCCCATTTCAGCATCAGAGGTGATTGTGGTTTTCCGCTCAACAAATTATCCCAAAGAGCGTGAACTTCTAGTTAAGAAACCGCGTTTACGAAAACTTTTCGTAAACGCGGTTTCTTAAATTTATGATCGCATCATCTGTCGTATCCTCCGCGTTGACCGAATAGGAAGTTAAACTTCCCGATTTTAAATGACGGCGCGACATCATCGGTCTTCGGACGGTCGAGGGGTGTCCTTGCCACAGCATGAGCAAGAAATTCGATGTTAACGTTTCAAATTATCTTCGAATCCTTACTCGCGATGCTTTTGGTCGCCACGATCGCCGTGATTGCAAGTGTCGGTCGAAACATGAGACGTCTACAGCAGGAAAAGAAAATGACTTACGCGCTTGTCGCCATGCTGGAGCGCGCGACGAGTACGGCACAGGCTGAGGCCGCCAGTTTAACGCGCCTGGTGGATATGATCCGGGCGGAACGCGGACGACGCGAATCCGGCAGACGCGGGACGGCGAATTGCTGCGCAAATAGTGGGGCCGACCCTCCAACGTCTGATGACACGGCCGCACCGGCCTCGCGAGAGGATCAGAAGTTCGGCTCTCGCTCGGAACATCCTTCTTTATGACGGTTCGGCGTCTCATGCTGGCCGTCATGATTATTCTGCTCACTGCCATCATGATAAGCCTTGCCCAGAAAGTTTTATTATTCAGGCAGGCGCAGGATGATGTCGGTTACGGCCACATGTCGGAAATGGCGCATTAATACGCCATGACATTGTGATTTGCCTCCCGCGCGTGTGTGGACCATCGTCTCCGAAAAGGATCGGAGACCCGTCATGCTCAAACGCTTCCTCAATGCGCAGGATAAACTCGTTTCCGAAGCCATTGACGGGCTTCTCAGATCATCCCAGGGCGCACATCTGGCGCGGCTTGATGCGGGTGCTAGCATCAATGTTGTGCTACAAAAGCATGTGCCGCCGGACCGTGTCGCTGTGATTTCCGGTGGCGGGTCGGGTCACGAGCCCGCCCATGCGGGTTTTGTGGGGCGCGGCATGTTGACAGCCGCCGTGTGTGGCGCGGTTTTCGCCTCACCGGGGATTGATGCCATCCTTTCCGCCATCATCGCCGTCACCGGTCCGGCTGGCTGCCTCCTCATCGTCAAAAATTATACGGGCGACCGTCTTAATTTTGGTATCGCGGCGGAGCAGGCGCGTGCGCTCGGCTATAAAATTTCACTCATCATCGTCGGGGACGATATTGCGCTGGATCAAAACGCGCGTGCCAGAGGGATCGCGGGCACAATCCTCATCCATAAAATTGCCGGTTATCACGCGGAGAAAGGCGCCTCGCTGGATGAGGTGACGCGCCATGCGGAGGATGCTTCCCGTAAAGTGCGTTCTCTGGGCCTCGCTTTAACCGACTGCAATGTTTATGACGGAAATCACCAGGATCGCCTCGGGCCTCATGAGGCGGAACTGGGGCTTGGCGTCCATGGGGAGCCCGGCGCGGAAAAGATCCCCCTCGCGTCGCTTGACCAGCTCATGCACCGCGTGGTGGGGCGGTTTGAAACCGCTATGACCCCTGGCGATCATATTGTCATGATCAATATGTTGGGCGCGGTGCCGCCTTTGGAGGCCTGTGCGATCGCCGCGAGCTTTGCGCAAACTGCGCTAGCAGAAAGGACGAAATGGGTGATCGGCCCGGCCCCGATCATGACCTCTCTGGATATGGTCGGGTTTTCCCTGTCGCTCCTCCCGGCGGAAGAGGCGTTTGTGGACGCGCTTCGTGCACCGGTCGAACCTTCTTTCTGGCCCGGCATGGCCCCGTTTTCCCCAGTAGCGACCGTGCCCGCGCCGGAATTGACGAAAACTTACACGTCGCCAGCGACGCACCATGCCGCGCTGGAAACCCGCCTGCAGGCCGGTTTGAACGCCCTGATCAACGCTAGACAGGATTTGAATGCGCTCGACGCGAAACTTGGCGATGGTGATGCGGGTTCAACTTTCGCGGACGCGGCGCAAATTATAAGCGAGGCTTTCCCGCAATTACCATTTGCCTGTCCCGACGCGCTGTGCGCGGCATTAGGGCGTTTGCTGGCGCGCCATAGTGGTGGGTCCAGCGGCGCTTTGCTTTCCATCATGTTGACGGCAGCCGGGCGGGAGCAGAATTGGGTGCAGGGGCTGAAGCGCGGTATAGACGCGATGACGCGCTATGGTGGGGCGCAAAAGGGGGATCGAACCATGCTTGACGCCCTCTGGCCCGCGATCACCTGTCTCGACCAGGGCGGCTCCCTGATTGAGGTGGCGCAGGCGGCGCGAAAAGGGGCGGACGCCACGGTAAAAATGAAGGCGGGTGCCGGGCGCGCGGCTTATGTCCCGGCTGAACATCTGGATGATGTTATTGACCCGGGCGCTGAGGCCGTTGCGCGTTTCTTGGCCGCTATTGCTGCAAAGGGCTGAGCCCCGCCCCCGCGCGCTATTTATGACCGGCTTTGAGGTGATCGGCGACCCTATCCAGTAAATTAGAGACGAGCCCTAAATAAGAGCCGCCGAAAAGCCGATAATGCATCAGAGCGGGCCATAATTGATAGATGGTGAATTTCGGCTGCAAGTTTGTCGCATCAATTTGGTAAGCGTCCCAGAACATTTGAGGCGGTGTAGAAAACAGCGTCAGGACGGCGAACTCCGCATGGGCATCGCCAATCATGCAGGCCGGGTCAATCAAAGCGCTCACACCGTGATCCGAGAAGAGAACATTGCCCTGCCATAAATCACCATGGAGAAGGGAAGGTTTCGGGTGCCTTGGCAGGTGCCGTTGCATTATGGCCGACAATTCTTGAAATTGCCTCAGTAAATTCGGGGGCAGGGCGCTTGCGAGGGGGCAAAGCCTTTCATGCATCCAGAAAGCGGCCCAATCGTGAGATTGTGCTTTCGGCAAGGCCACGCGCCCGATTGCATAATTGTCCGGCCAGCCATAAGGCGCATCCTGCGCCACATCATGCAATTTCCGAAGGGTGGTTCCGAGACCCTGCCAACCCGCCTCTGACGCGGTGACGTTCGGAACATAAGAGATGACCAGCAGGCGGTCCGTGATATGAATCATTCCGGGGACGGGCGCGCCACAGGTCGAGAGGGCCTGCAACATGCGGGCCTCGACGTCAGGCGCCGGACTCGTTTTGACGATAACCGCCTCATCCCCATCAAGCATGACATGCCAGACGAAAGACGTGTCACCTCCCTGCATCTCCGATACTCGGATAATCTTCCGTGGGGTGAGCAGCACCGCCAGATCTGTCTCCCTCAATATCATGAGCGGGGTGAGATCTTGATGTGATGCGCGCCCGTGTCGAGACAGGTCCGGGCGAGGGCCGCGCAGGCGGATGAGATTTGCGCCCAGGCTTTTTCGAACGCGGCCATGTCTTTGTAATAGGGGTCCTCGACGCTCACATTTTTCTGCCCGGGTAGAAAATCCATGAGGAGATGAATTTTATCCCGTACCTCTGGCGGGGCGAGACGTTTCAACGCGCGTAAATGCCCGGCATCGAGGGCCAATATATGAGTGTATCGCGCAAAATCATCATGTGCCAGGCGCTTGGCGCGGTAATGCCCAATTTTCAGGCCCGCCGCCGCGGCGACATGCTGCGCGCGATCATCCGGTGTGTCGCCAAAATGCCACCCGTCAATCCCTGCAGAGGCGATGTCGATGGACAGGCCACGTTGCATGACTTCCCTCCGCATCGCGGCCTCGGCCAAAGGTGAACGGCAGATATTGCCCGTGCATATGAAGAGAAAGGAAGAGCTCATAAATCATCCTCATATTTTGATGGCGATTGCTGACAGGGCGATGAGAGCCTGTTATCAAAGCCGCGTGTCACGGTTACGTGCGCCTGGCGCAGTAAGGCCGGTGGGCTGAACTGGCATGATCTCCGCCCATCCTGTCCGCATGTCGGGTCATCCTCTGACATAATGTGATTAATATCAGCCATGGCAACTCGTTGCAAAAGCCGAACAACCATGTAACCTGACCGGAAATATTGCTCCGGAGCCGCCAACGCTTTGCAAGCCCTTTCCGAAACGACCATGACCCGGCCCCCCGCCCTCAAGCTCCAACGTGCTGAGGGGGCGTCGAAAATGTCCGTGAAAAATGACGGGGTGAGGACGCGCCTTGACCAGTTGCGTCAAAGCGGCTGCCTAAAAACGTTTTTCCCCCATTCGCCGCACCCGTCGCTGGAATGCATCATTGTCAATGTCTCTGGCGGCATTGCCGCGTCAGACTGCCTGGAAAGGGTGTTCTCATGGCCCCGACCGCACGCATCTCATCCTCTCGACGCAAGGGGCGGAGCGTTATCAGCGCGTGCGTGATGGCGAGGCCCCCTCGCAAGTCACGACGATATGCCATGTGGGTGCGGGCGCCCATCCTGGAATGGCTGCCGCGTGAGACGCTCTATTACAATCACGCCCATTGTGGCGCAGAATTTTGATGTTCATCTTTCCACCGATGCGCGCTTCACCAGCGTGGAGACGCGCGTTTTCGGGCGACATTATGCCGGGGAGCGTGTGCATCGCCTGCGTTTGCAGGAGCGGATGTGCGTCTACCGGGATGGTGCGCCCCTCTTTATCGATGCCATCACATTGGACGCCATCAGCGATGCGGTGCTTGAACGGGCGGCCATTGGCGGTGGGGCGCATGTCCAATAGCTTATCCTCCATGTTTCTAATGAGGCGGCTTTGAACGTGCCGCGGCGCGGCGCCGATATGCCGCCATCCTGGCGATACTAGCAGAGGAAATTTATGTGGCTGACACCACGTGAAAAAGAAAAACTCCTCATCTCTCTCGTGGCAATGGTAGCGCGGAACCGGCTGAGTTGCGGGGTGAAACTGAACCACCCGGAGGCGATCGCCCTGTTGACGGATCACATCATGGAAGGTGCCCGCGATGGGCAGAGTGTGGCGGGATTAATGGAATCCGCCGCCACCGTCCTGACGCGGGGCCAGGTCATGTCCGGCGTGGCGCAACTTATCGCGGAGGTGCAGGTTGAGGCGACCTTTCCCGATGGCACAAAACTGGTGACGGTCCATGACCCCATTCGATGATCGGGATTTTCTGAACCAGGTCATTCCTGGTGAAATCATCTGTGCCGAGGCGGATGTTCCGATCAATGTCGGCGTGCCGCGTTGTGTTCTACGCGTGCGGAATGCGGGGGACAGGCCCATTCAGGTCGGCAGCCATTATCATTTTGCCGAGGTCAATCAGGCACTTCTCTTCGACCGCGCCGCGGCGCGCGGTATGGGCCTCAATATCCCCTCCGGCGCGGCCATGCGGTTTGAGCCGAGCCAGGCGCGCGATGTCACGTTGGTGCCTTATCGTGGCCTGCGCGTCGTGATCGGTTTTCAGGGGGCGGTGATGGGAAAACTCGACCCATGACATTCATGCGACGATGGGATTACGTCAGAAGCTTCGGCCCGACAATCGGTGACCGCATCCGCCCCGCAGATACAAACCTCCTGGTGGAGGTTGAGCGGGACTTCACCCTTTACGGAGAGGAAGTTAAATTTGGCGGCGGCAAGGCGATCCGCGATGGGATGGCGCAATCCCAGCTGAGCGCGGAGGAGGGGGCGTGCGATACGGTCATTACCAACACGCTGATTATCGACCATTGGGGGATCGTCAAAGCGGATATCGGGCTGCGGGCCGGGCGTATTTGCGGGATCGGCAAGGCCGGTAACCCGGATACGCAACCGGCTGTGGATGTCATTATTGGCCCCTGCACGGAGATCATCGCCGGGGAAGGTAAAATCGTGACAGCGGGGGGTGTCGATACGCACATCCACTTCATCTGTCCTCAACAGATAGACGAAGCTCTGGCCGCGGGGATGACAACCTTGCTGGGCGGCGGCACAGGCCCGGCAACCGGCACAGCCGCCACGACCCTGCACGCCCGGCCCCTGGAACATTCACCGCATGTTGCAGGCAGCCGAGAATTTGCCCGTGAATGTCGGGTTCGCCGGAAAGGGAAATGCGTCGCGGCCTTCAGCTTTGGAGGAAATGGTGCGGGCCGGGGCGTGCGCGCTCAAACTGCATGAGGATTGGGGCACCACCTTACGCACGATCGATACTTGTCTTTCTGTCGCTGACAGGATGGATGTGCAGGTCATGCTGCATTCCAACACGCTGAACGAAAGTGGCTATGTCGATGACACGATCGCGGCGATCGGGGGAAGGACGATCCATGCTTTCCATACGGAGGGGGCCGAGGGCGGGCACGCGCCGGATATCATCAAACTCGCTGGACTCAAAAATGTCCTGCCTTCCTCCACCAACCCGACACGCCCTTATACGGTCAGTACGCTGGAAGAACATCTCGATATGCTGATGGTCTGCCATCACCTTGATAAATGTTCTGCCGAGGACATGGCCTTTGCGGAAAGTCGTATCCGCAAAGAGACGATCGCGGCCGAGGATATATCGCGGCCGAGGATATATTGCACGATATGGGCGCGCTCTCCATGATGTCTTCTGACAGTCAGGCTATGGGGCGTGTCGGTGAAGTCATCATCCGCACCTGGCAGACCGCGCATAAAATGAAGGCGCAACGTGGCGCTCTGGCGGGTGACGGCGCGACGGATAATGAGCGGGTTAAGAGATATATCGCGAAATATACGATCAACCCCGCCATCGCCCATGGTCTCGCGCGGGAAGTCGGCTCAATCGCCACCGGTAAATTAGGGGATCTTGTCCTATGGGAGCCTGGATTTTTCGGGGTCAAGTCGTCCATCGTGGTGAAAGGCGGCATGATTGTCATGGCGCAAATGGGTGACGCGAACGCCTCCATCCCCACCACATCACCTGTCATGCCGAAATTGATGTTCGGCGGGCTGGGACGTGCCGTCTCTGAAACCTGCATCACCTTTGTTTCCCAGGCTGCGGTGGAAGAGGACATCAAGCACGCGCTCGATCTCAAACGCCTTATTCTGCCGGTCAGCAATGTGCGCGGCGGTATTAGCAAGGCAGATATGGTGCGTAATGATGCCACGCCGCACATTGAGGTGGATGCGGAAAGTTACGAAGTGCGGGCCGAGGGCGCGCTTTTAATCTGTGAACCGGCAATGGCCTTGTCTATGGCGCAAAGGTATTTTCTTTATTGATGACACGTTGCACGAAAATCCTCCCCGCGGGAAGCTGGGACGCGGCGCGGGCCGCGACATCCTATCGCGCCGATTATGAAGGCCGGTTCCGGCGGCGCATGGTCCTGACGCTGGCAGATGGGTCGGACATTTTGCTTGACCTCAATACGCCGCGTCTCATGCGTGACGGGGACGGGTTGGTTCTGACGGATGGTCGGATTATTGTTGTCGTGGCGGAAGCCGAGGCCCTCGCTGAAATCCGCGCGGATTCCACGGATGCACTCCTTAGATTGGCGTGGCATGTGGGCAACCGACATATTGGTGCGATGATCCACACTGATCGCATCACGATCCGCCATGACCCGGTGATTGAGAAGATGGTTGAGGGGCTTGGGGGTCACCTGACGCACGTGCATCGTGGTTTCGACCCGGAAAATGGCGCTTATGCCGTTTCCGGCCCCGCGCACCGTCATCATCACCATCCTGCCTGATGCCCCTCTGCGCTCGTTGAACCGTGATCAGACAGTGACGAAACAGCGGGAACTCAGTCCCATGCGTCTGTTACGGCTGCTGAACTGGGTGTCGCCCGCCCTGCCGATCGGGAGCTTCGCTTATAGTCACGGGACGGAATGGGCCGTTGAAAATGGGGATATCCGAGATGCTGAAACGCTGACTCTCTGGGTGCGTGACCCGCTTCTCCATGGTTCCTTCCGCGTTGATCTTGCGGCGGTGTTGACAGCGTGACGCGCGGAGGATGAAGATGCAGCCCGTTCCGCCGCGGCTCATACGCTGGCACACGCCTCATCGCGGGAGAGATGGGAGGAGACGTTGCAGCAAGACAAAGCCTTTCTCCGTGCTGTCGAAAACTGGCCTGCCTTTGATACGCCCCAAACCGAGGCGCGCCGGATTTCACCCTCGGCGCAGTGCCCCCCCTGCCGGGCGCTTTCGGCTTGACGTGCCGCCAACGTGGTTTTTATGAACATATAACGCAACTTGCTTACGCACATTGTGCCGTGTTGGCGGTGATTTCCGCCCGTGTGCGGCTCATTCCTCTGGGGCAGGCAGAGTCGCTGCGTGTCCTGGCGGCCCTGGAAGGCGAGATTGTGCGGATGATTGAGAGGATGCAGAATGTGACGCTCGATCAAGTCGGCAGCATATGCTTCGCGTCCGACCTGGCCGCGATGCTGCATGAAACGCAAAAAACAAGGCTGTTCAGAACGTGATGACACATCAGGAAAAATCCGATCATTCCCGTCCCCTAAAAATTGGGATCGGTGGGCCGGTTGGCTCCGGTAAAACAACGTTGATGCACAGATTATGCCTGTTTTTCCGCGACCTTTGCGAGGTGGCGGTGATCACGAATGATATTTACACGCGGGAAGATGCTGAATTCCTGATCCGCGCCGGGTCCCTGCCGGCGGAACGCATCCTCGGTATCGAAACGGGCGGCTGCCCACATACGGCCATCCGGGAAGATGCCAGCATCAATCTCGCCGGAATTGAAGCGCTGACGGAAAAATTCCAGCAGCTCGACATCATTTTGATTGAAAGCGGGGGGGGGCGATAATCTTGCAGCGACTTTCAGCCCGGAACTCGTTGACCTGACGCTTTACGTAATTGATGTTTCGGCAGGTGACAAAATTCCGCGCAAAGGCGGCCCGGGCATCACGCGCTGTGATCTTCTCATTATCAATAAGACGGATCTCGCACCCTATATGGGCGCCGATCTCAACGTCATGGCGCATGACAGTCGGCTTATGAGGCGGGATCGACCTTTTCTCTTTACTAATCTGCGCGATGATGAAGGCGTGATGGAAATTGCACGTTTCATCATGCAGAAAGGTAGATTGAAAGTCGTGGCCTGAAGGAAGGGAAGCAAAAATGGTGATCAACCTTTTCCTGCTCAATATCGGCCTGTGGGTTTTGTCCGCGCTGACACCCGGCATCCCCTATGCCGTCATCCTGCTGGCCTGGACACTTGGGCTGAGGCACGCGCTTGATGTTGACCACATTGCGGCAATCGACGCTGTGTCACGTTAGATGATGCTGCACGGTCGACCGGCGCATCGGGTCGGGCTGTATTTTTCAATCGGGCATTCCGCTGTTGTCCTGACGGCGGCCTGCATCGCTGCGTGGTATGCCTCGTCCCATGTTCTGGAAGAGGGGCCGCCATTGGTCGACAATCGTTTTAGCGCGCTTTTTTCCGCTCTGTTCCTTCTTCTCATCGGCGGCGCCAACCTCACAGTCTCTTCCGCCCGGCCCGGCCTGTGCAGACGCGGAAAGGATCGGGGCGGCTGATGTCGCGGGTGACGTCACCCGGGCATATGGTGGTGGTGGGCTTCCTGTTCGGGCTGGGTTTCGATACGGCGAGTGAAATCGGCCTGATGGCCCTGAACGGCGGCGCAGCGCGCTTCCGTCTTCGCTGTCGTGCTGATCCCCGTCATCTTCGCGGCCGGGATGATGCTGGTCGATGGGGTTGATTCATTTCTGATGGCGAAGCTCTGGAGCCGCCCGGCGCAACGTGTCACTTACCAGCGCCTCGTCACACTTGTGTCGGCCGCAATCGCCCTCTTCATCGGGGGGCAGGAACTCCTTGCCTGGGGGCCTTCAACCATCCCGTCATTGAAAAGCTGACGGGCTGGATCGACGCGCATGTCAGGCAGATGGGTGGGTCAATCGTCGCGGCTTACGTCCTGCTCTATTTACTGATGAGGCGACGCCTCAGCATTGGCGGAAAAATGCGGATCGGGTCGCACTCATAGGCGCGACCCCGCCAGAGATTTTTAAGAGGGAAACGCCCCCGGTGCTTCCGGCAACTGCGCCAGGCCCTTATCCTCATGTGACGCCTGACCCGCGCGGAGCGCGCGCGCTGCATTGACCATATTTGTCAGTGCGGGGATGACCTCCTGCCATTGGCGCGTTTTCAACCCGCAATCGGGATTGACCCAGAGGCGCGCCGCCGGGATGCGTCGTCCCGCTTTAAGCATGAGGCCGATGATCTGCGATGTCTCCGGGATATTCGGGGCGTGAATATCATATACACCCGGCCCGATCTGGTTGGGGTAGTCAAATGTTTCGAAGACATCCAGCAATTCCATATCTGACCGGGATGTCTCGATTGTGATGACGTCGGCATCCATTTCAGCAATTTCAGCGATGATATCGTTAAATTCGGAGTAACACATATGGGTGTGAATCTGCGTTTCGTCGGTCACACCATTCGCGGCAATGCGGAAAGATTCGACAGCCCAGGATAGATATTCCTTCCATTGTGATCGTCGTAAGGGAAGCCCCTCCCGTAATGCAGCTTCATCGATCTGAATGATATGAATGCCGGCTTTTTCAAGATCGAGCACCTCCTGACGTATGGCCAGGGCAAGCTGATAACATGTGGTGGCTCTCGGCTGGTCATCACGGACGAACGACCAATTGAGGATCGTCACCGGCCCGGTCAACATGCCTTTCATCGGTTTGTCTGTCAGGGAGGCGGCGTAGGTGATCCATTCAACGGTCATGGGTTTGGGTCGGCTGATATCGCCGAATAAGATGGGCGGCTTGACGCAGCGTGAGCCGTAGGACTGGACCCAACCATTCTGGCTGAAGGTAAATCCTTCCAGCTGCTCACCAAAATACTCAACCATGTCGTTGCGCTCTGCTTCTCCATGCACCAACACGTCAAGGCCGAGTTTTTCCTGCTCCCTGATGCAGCGCTGGATTTCCTGACGCATGAGCTTTTTATAGTCATCGACATCCAACAGGCCTTTTTTCAGCCGCGTTCGGGCCATGCGGATGTCATGCGTCTGGGGGAAAGACCCGATAGTGGTTGTTGGATAAAGCGGCAAATTCAATTTTTCAGCCTGACGCGCCGCGCGTGTCTCGAAATTATCGCGTCTTTGTCCAAGCGACGCGGAAATATCTCGCGTTGCGGCTTTGACGGCTGCGTTATTCACCCGTGCTGACTCGCGACGGGATTTGACAGCATCGCGATACGCGGCCAATGCGGTGGCCACGGCGTCCCGCCCATGCGTCAATGCGCCTGCAAGGATTTTGAGCTCGGCAATTTTTTGCACGGCAAACGCCATCCATGCGCGGATTTCCGCATCCATCCCGGTTTCGAAGGTGAGGTCAACAGGCACATGCAGAAGCGACGCATGAGGCGCCAGCCACAGGCGTGATCCGAGTTTCTGTGAAAGAGGCTCCAACCAGTCAAGTGTCGCATCGAGATCGGTTTTCCAAATGTTGCGACCATTGACGACGCCAAGAGAAATAACCTGGGAAGGTTGCGTGAGCCTGATCAGCTCGTTCATTTCGTCCCGCGCATTGATGGCATCAATATGAATACCCTGCACCGGCAGGCGTGCGATGACGGCCAGATTTTCCTTCAATTGCCCGAAGTAAGTCGTCAGAAGGATTTTGACGGACCCCGTGTCCAGCGTGCGATAGACTTCGATGAAAGCATTCCGCCAGGCATCGTCGAGCTCAGTCACAAGTATGGGCTCATCGACCTGCACCCACGCGGCGCCGGCATGGGCAAGCGCGGCGAGTAATGATGCATAAACTGGCAGGATGCGTTTCAGGAGAGTCAGTTTATCCGACCCATCTTTGCTTTTGCCAAGGGCGAGGTAGGAGACGGGGCCAAGTATGACGGGTTTTGCGGTGACACCCTGTTTTCTGGCTTCAGCAAGCTCTGCCAGCAGGCGGGTGGCGTTGAGTTGAAATCGCGTTTCAGCGTCCAATTCCGGCACAATATAATGGTAATTCGTATCGAACCATTTTGTCATTTCACCGGCGACGACGTGCCCTTCCGTATTTTTTGCGGACCGTCCCCGTGCGGCACGGAAATAGGCGTGAATGGCGTCATCATCAAAACTGCGCGCGCGCGCGGGCAGGTTGCCGAGCGTGACACTCATATCCAAAACATGATCATATAAGGAAAAATCACCGACCGGGATGAGGTCTAGACCCGACTGATCCTGCCGATGACGCGCACGAAGTTGCGCGGCGACCTCCTCAAGCGTGTCGATGGATGATTGACCATTCCAGAACGTTTCAAGCGCGAATTTCAGTTCCCGATGTGCGCCGATCCTCGGAAAACCAAGATTATGGGTCGTGACCATGTCATGTGACCTTATTCTGTCAAAGATGATCACGACGGTAAGGACTTTAAGATATGAGCAAAAATGATATATTTTCATGAATCGATGAGCAATATTCATGAAGGGGGCGCGGATGGCCATAATCGACCGCTCACATCTGGCAATTATTCAGGCCGTTGCGCGGGAGGGGTCTTTGACCGCGGCGTCCGTGAAGCTGAACCTGACCCAGTCCGCTTTGAGCCATTCAATCCGAAAGCTTGAGACAAATCTCGGTGTTGCCATCTGGCGACGGGACGGCCGGTCCCTGGCGTTGACCCAGGCCGGTGCGTGGCTGTTAAGCACGGCAAACCGACTGCTTTCCCAGCTTGAAGATGTTGAAGAGCGGTTGCTTCAATTTGCCCGCGGTGAGCGGGGGAAATTACGGATCGGGATGGAGTGTCACCCTTGTTATCAGTGGCTGACGCGTATCGTTGCCCCTTACCTTGATCAATGGCCGAAAGTTGATGTCGATGTCCGTCAGAAATTTCAATTTGGCGGGATCGGGGCGTTGATCGGGCACGAGATCGACATTCTGGTCACGCCGGATCCGCTCTACAAACCGGGGCTGCGTTTCGTCCCTGTTTTTGATTATGAGCTCGTGCTGGTCGTGGGGGCCCGGCACCGTTTGCGCGGCGTGCATCACGTGACGCCGGAGGATCTTCTTGAAGAAATTCTGATCACCTATCCCGTTTCAACGGAGCGCCTGGATATTTATACGCAATTCCTCCAACCGGGCGGTATCCAGCCGCGTCGCCACAAGCCTATCGAGACGACGGACATCATGCTGCTGATGGTTGCGCATGGTCGCGGTGTCGCCGCGCTGCCACGATGGCTCGTGCAGGAATATGTGTGCCGTTTTGACCTGTTCCCCTTAAGGCTCAGGAAAAACGGCGTCTTGAAGCAGATTTTTCTTGGTCATCGGGAGAATGATCGGGATCTCAAATATCTTCGTGCCTTTATCAAACATGCCGCTGAAACAACGATCTGAGGGCGTTAAGATTTCCAGTGAATATCTTTCAGCTTTTCATGTGACCTCAATCTCAGCCTTGCCGATTTTGGCATTTTCAACCCTTAAAAAGGCAATTATTTTCCGCGTTCATGGCACGTGCTTTTGATTGCCGAAAGCAACAATCCTCGCCTTATCCGCTCTCTATCGTTAGATGCGGGTTTACTTCCCGCATCATCCAATTCGATTGATTTGACTTAAGCCTGATTTGAGTCCGACGCATCTTATTACGGCTTGGGGTGTTGCTGCTGCCGCATTAACGCACAATATTTTATAATATATATTATGAAGATAACGTCATGGTGTCCGCGGCGGGATTCGAACCCACGGCCCCAGGATTCGTACCACTTCAGCTTTCACTGCCGGCTCTGACACCGTTCGTGATCTGGACTGTCTCTTGGCCTTGATTTCCTGAGGAAATGTTAGGCCCCGCCCGTTCAGTCTCTACACCTTCGCCTGCAACTTGCAATGCGCTTGGCACGGGATTGGCACGGCCTGAGACAGCCAGAGCTTTCCCCGATTTTGAGCGGATCCGCAGGAGAGGTTTCCCCCTCTAGCGCCCAATTACTTAGGAATCCTGTGCTCTATCCTGCTGAGCTACGCGGACATCATCCGCCCGATGATTAGGTTATTTCCCGATATGAAACAAGCGGCAAATAATAAGTCATTATTCACGCGTCTTCAGACAGAGGACCGCAAGCCAATGCGCCGAGTCGCACGAAGTCGCCCGTTTGGCTTCCGGGTTTATAAGGAAGTTAAGAAAGTATAAGCATGTCATGAGCACCCTTTTGCGGCGGGTGTGTTTGTTGCAGTACGAATAGGTATGATTGTGTCACGAAATGGCGACCTTCGCCGCACCGGTACAGTCCAGGTAAGACGGGGTCCGAGTCATATATAATCTGCCTTCGAGAAGCTTTGGAACTTCGGAGGGAAGCCTCCTCCGGATCCGCCTTCTCGGGACGATGGGGGCAGAGACATCCGGCGGACTGAGTGTGCTTCCAGTGGGTGGCAAGACGCGGGGTCTGTTAACTATTCTGGCGCTTTCCGACCGCAAACCCGTCATGCGTAAAACCATTGCGGACCTCTGCTTTGGAGTAACAGGGCGGATGAACTGGCGTGCGCTTCTCTCCGGCAGGAGATCCATCGCCTCCTTGTCGCACTTAATCCGTTAGGCGCTGATATTGTCGAGGTTCAGCGGCAGGCCCTGACACTCAAGCTTTTCCTGACCTGGGTGGATGTCGAGAAGATCCTGCATGGCGGCATCGAGGCCCTTCAGCTTGTCCCTTCACCCAGTGAGGGGCTTCTGACCGAACTCAACGCGATTGACCCGGCTTTTGACACCTGGCTGACCGCGCAGCGCAAACGCCTCGATCGTCACATTTTGTCGCTTTACAGTCAGGTCCTGGCGCAGGTTGAAGACCCGGAAGCCATGCTTGCCTGCGCGGAAGGGTTTCTGCAGCGCGACACGATGAATGAACTGGGCTGGCGGGAACGTCTGCAGGCATTCGTCACCAAGGGTAAGATGGGGAAGGCCTCACGCACCTGTGCGGAGATCATGGATCTTTTCAATTACCGATTGGGCGCATTGCCCGGGCCGGAAACTATGCGACTGATCCGGGAGATACAGGCGCACGCCGCCTCAGAGTCAACCGAATTCGGATTTTCAGAAAGCCAGAACCTGTTCAAGGAGACGGAGGTCGCACCGCGTGAGGTGGTGCCGAATGAGGCGCCGACAATCAGAAGTAAGCCCGCCCCGCATCGACATCCGGTTGTGTCAGGCAATGTCCCCCGCATATTGGGCCGCGTGGCTGTCGAAGCTTTTTCAGCCCCTTCGGAAGTCCATCTGACACCGACAGCTTTCGCCTTGGCAGAGCAGCTTGAAGTGGAACTCGTGCGGCTTGATACGCTGCAAGTGATCTTTCGTCCGGGGCAGAAAAGCGCGTCCTCCTCCAGTCCCTTCTTTCAGGCGACGCACCAGGCGATTGATTTCCGTGTCGTCAGCATCGTCCATTTGGGGGAGCCGCGGGAGTCGTCCCAGCGTGGTGCTGACCGGAACTGGGTAACCATCCGCCTGAACCTTCCGCAGGAGGAGGCGGAGCGTAACGCTTTTAGCCGTTACATTGCCTGGTCATTGCAATGGGCGTTGATGATCTGGGAGGGGCAGCGCGCCCTGAACCGCCCGATCGCGGAACTGAGCGCCACGCGCCTCGCCGCGCGGGCCGCCTGTTTGCCGACACATTGTGACTCCGTCCGTTCTGAGGAATTAAATGAGCTTGTCCGACGGGCCGAAGCAAAAAATAGTAAAATATCATCGTGCTTTACGTCAAGGCGCTGGTCGGGCTGGTGCGGTATTTTACGCGATGGCATCCGATTGAAGAGGAAGAGTGCAGGGCGCTGTCCCACGCGCTTGATCGCATCAGTTCCTATCTGAGGTATAATCCGCTCAGCATCAATCTCATGCTTTATGCGTGCCTTGTCTTTCCGGGGCAATATGATCAGGCGCGCGCTTTACTCGGAAAGCGCGGGCCGCTCCTCCAAATTTGTGTCCTCTTCCATCAACTGCTTCAATGCGATCAATGCCCTGCTGGACGGGGATCGAGCGCGGGCTTTGAGTTGAGATACGGGAATTCAGCGCCCGCAAAATGGCCTCCACGGCCCTGGCATTGCTGGAGCCGATCAGCGCCATGGTGTTGCATGCCTGCGGTGAACATGCCGAAGCCCACCAGGCCTGCACCGCCTATATCTGCCTTTATCCGAAGTCTGAAGCCGGGCTTCTTGTCTATCTGATGGGGCTGATCCAGCGTCGCGCGACGGTTGACGCCGCCGTTGCGGGCAAGCGCCTTCTGCGCCTCGCGCCGGACGCGACAGTGACGGGCATTCTCGCGCGCTTGAGCTACCTGCCCTCATGATTTATGAATGGGTGCGTCAAATGCTGACCCTTTCCGACCTGCCGCGTTGAGACGCCGTGTCAAAGCTTGGCTTTAGCTGAACCACAGGATAGAAAAGACTTGGACCCAACCACCATGCGCGCCCACGGGGGCCGCGCTTAAACGTTTCAGCTCAGAGGTAACATGATCGCATCCGCGCGCCCGAAGCCAGATCACTGGTCCCGCCATCATCACCACATTCTGCGCCTGAATGTTTTTGCGGGCGTGCTCCTGTTTTCCTTGCTTGCGAGTTGCAGCTCTGACCGGGACCCGAGCGGCCTTGCAAAGCCGAAAAATCATCTCATGACCGTCGATCGCGGTGCGACGGGGGGGGATGACCAATTGAAAGACGACGTCAATGTCTATCTATGGCGCGGGGCGCTGGATACGCTGTCATTCATGCCATTTTCCTCCGCCGATGCGGTGGGAGGTATCATATTGACGGACTGGTATACCCCGCCCACCAGCCCGGATGAGCGTTTTAAAATCGCTGCTTATGTCATGAGCCGCCGCCTGCGCTCAGACTCCCTGCGTGTTGCCGTCTTCCGGCAGGAGAGGCAGGGGGGGCAATGGGTCGATAGCCCCGTTTCGTCCAATACGGTCTCCGATATCACGACCCGTATTCTCAATCGTGCGCGGGAGCTACGGGCCGAGAATAAAGGCGGGGACTAAACGCTGCCCGGCTCCCAAGCGCATCTGACAGCCTTACTCACGTGATTTGACGAAAAGAATATCGACCTCTCATGACCACCACAGAAAACACAAATCTGGATTTCGAAACGACGGAGCTGAAATGGCAGAAAGCCTGGGAGGAAATCGGCGCTTTTTCCGTCGGGGACGTGCCGGATTTTAACGCGTCGACTTATTATGTACTCGAAATGTTTCCCTACCCCTCAGGCCAGCTCCATATGGGGCATGTGCGCAATTATGCGCTGGGCGATGTCGTGGCGCGCTATAAAAGGGCGCGCGGCTTTCAGGTGATGCATCCGATGGGGTGGGATGCTTTCGGCCTGCCAGCGGAGAATGCGGCGCGGGAGCACAATGTGCACCCGCGGGAATGGACACTCAGCAACATCGCGAAAATGCGCACGACGCTGCAACGTCTGGGCTTCTCCCTTGACTGGACGCGAGAGGTCACGACGTGCTTGCCGTCCTATTTCGGGCATCAGCAAAAATTATTTCTGGACATGTTCCGGGCCGGTCTCGTTGAGCGTCGTGAGTCCGCCGTCAATTGGGACCCGGTTGATCAGACCGTGCTGGCGAATGAACAGGTGGTGGATGGGCGTGGCTGGCGCTCCGGCGCGTTGGTTGAGCGACGTCATCTCGCGCAATGGTTCCTCAAAATCACCGATTTCGCGAAAGAACTGCTCGACGGGTTGGAGGGGCTTGAGGACTGGCCCGCGCGCGTGCGGGCCATGCAGGCACGCTGGATCGGATTTTCGGAAGGGGCGCGCATCACCTTCCCTCTGCATCATCCCCCGGAAGGGTTTGATGCCATGGCGGATGCGATCGAGGTCTACACAACCCGGCCTGACACGTTATTCGGCATGGGATTCGTCGCCATCGCCGCGGATCATCCCCTCGTGACGCGTTTGGCGCCTCACAATGAGGCGGTGCGTCTCTTCGCGGAGGAATGTGCAAGGCTGGGCACGCGTGAGGAGTCGATCGAGAGCGCGGAGAAGCGTGGCGTCGATACAGGTTTGCGGGTCGTCAATCCGTTTGCGCCGCATGAGATCTCACCTGTATGGATCGCCAATTTTGTGCTGATGGATTACGGTACGGGCGCTGTTTTCGGCTGCCCCTGCGGGGATCAGCGTGACCTCGATTTTGCACGGAAATACCACCTGCCCGTGCGCTCCGTCATTTTGCCACCGGGTGAATCGCCTGAAAGCTTCGTCATCGAAGACAAGGCTTATGTCCATGACGGGACGCTTTATAATTCGGGCTTTCTTGATGGGCTCGATACGGAAACGGGCAAAAAAAGGGCGATCACCGCGCTGGAGGATATGGGTGCCGGCGCGGCTTCCGCCAGCTGGCGCTTGCGTGATTGGGGCGTGTCCCGCCAGCGTTACTGGGGTTGCCCGATCCCGATCATCCATTGCGCCACGTGCGGTGCCGTGCCGGTGCCGGACGCGCAATTGCCGGTGACATTGCCGGAGGATGTTTCTTTCGACACATCCGGCAATCCGTTGGATCACCATCCGAGCTGGAAGCACGTGACCTGCCCCCAATGCGGTGAGGCTGCGACACGGGAGACGGATACTTTCGACACGTTCGTTGATAGTTCCTGGTATTTCGCCCGTTACGTGTCGCCCCATTCCGTCGCACCGGTTGATCGGGAAGCGGCTGAGCGCTGGTTGCCGGTCGATCGTTATATTGGCGGGATTGAACATGCCATCCTGCACCTTCTCTACGCGCGCTTCTTTACGCGGGCGATGAAGGTAACGGGACATCTTGATGTGGATGAGCCTTTCAAAGGGCTCTTCACACAGGGGATGATCACGCATGAAAGTTATCGCGACGCGTCGGGCTGGCTTTCACCCGAGGATGTGCGACGGGAGGGTGACCGGGTTGTGCGCAGGGATAATGGCGCGCAGGTCACAATTGGCCGCTCGGAGAAAATGTCCAAATCCAAGCGAAACACTGTCTCCCCGACCGAGATCATCGCGCGTTACGGGGCGGATACGGCGCGCTGGTTTGTGCTTTCAGACAGCCCGCCCGAGCGTGATATTGAGTGGACTGAGGCTGGCATCGCGACCTCCCACCGTTTTATCCAGAAATTGCACCGTTTAATAACGCACATTGCCGAGAATGACGCGTCGGAAGCTTCCCATGCGCCGGGTGGCCGCGCCCTGCGGCAGGTGACGCATCGGACCATCGCCGCCGTGACCCAGGCCATGGAGAGCTTTGCCCCGAATGTCGCCATTGCACGGATTTATGAACTGACGTCCGCCCTTGCGGATGCGGAAAAAAGTCATGAAGCCGGCATGGCGGCGACACGGCGTGAGGCCGGACGGACGCTGGCCTTACTCATCGCGCCAATGATGCCCCATCTGGCGGAAACCCTGATGCATCGCCTCGCACCTGAGGCCGGTCTGGTGGTGAGTCAGTCATGGCCGATTGCGGAGGAAGCGCTCCTGACCGTCAGCTATGTGACTTTGGGGGTTCAGGTGGGTGGCAAGCTGCGCGGCACGATCGATATTTCTGTCGATGCGGATGAGGAGACCGTCTTTTCAGCCGCGCTGTCAGAGCCTAATGTTGCACGCGCTTTGGAGGGTAAAACCATCCGCAAGCGCATCTACGTGCCTCGACGCATCGTCAATTTTGTCGTATCGGCCTGAAATATGAAAAAATTTGCGATCCTCCCGGCTTTGCTCCTTGCCTCATGTGGGTTCCGCCCGCTTTACGGTGAGGGGGGTGCGACAAAACAGTCGGCGCGCAGCGAGATGTCGCAGATTTTCGTGGATCGCATCAGTAATCGTGGCGGTCAGTTGCTTCGACTGGCTTTGCAGGAGGATCTCGGTTCCGACGATGGTGCGATTCCGCAGAAATATACTCTGAGCGTCAGTCGCAATGTCGGGATTGATGCTGTCGATATCCATAAGGACAACACGTCGGGTCGTATGTGTGCCAATGCCTCGGCACATTGGCGCCTCTACACAGTGGCGGATCAGCCTCAGCTTCTGGCGGAAGGGGATGCATCGCTACTCGACGGTTACACGACGACCTTCCAGCAATATTTCGCGCAGTCACTGAATATTAAAGCTTTGGACGCCCGCATTTCCAAAAATCTCGCCGGGCAGATCTCTGAGCAACTGGCAGCGTGGTTCACCTCCCATGTCACGCCTGCGCAGAGGAATAAGCCTGTCGTGCCGGAATATTTTGATCCGAACGCCATGCCGTCCCGAAATGGCCAGCCGATGCAGAAAGCGGGGCCAGATGGCTTCCCGGCGGCGGCAACAGGCTGGACGGATATCGGCATTGATGATGAGTGATATCGGATGAAGATCGAACCGCGACGCACCGAACATGTGCTTGGTGACGCTTTGGCGTGGCGCGGATTTGTTTTACATGGTGAGGATCACGGTTTGATCCGTGAGCGCGCGATCAAGGTCGCGGGTCAGGTCGTGCCGGATAAAGATGATCCTTTTCGCGTCGTGGTGCTGGATCGGGAAGACCATGCCCGGCTTGAGGAGGAGGCCACGGCACTTTCCCTGATTGGCGGGCGACGGCTCATCTGGGTGCGGGACGTGCAGGATCATATCCTGCCGATGCTGCAGCGCGCGCTTTATGGCGTGTCCGATAATGTCATTCTCCTTGAAGCGCCGGGACTGGCCTCACGCTCCAAATTGCGCAGCGCGATGGAAAAGCGGCAGGATGTCGCCGTGATCGCCTGTTATCCTGAAGAAGGGCGTTCCCTCTCTGTCGCGTTGCGCACGATGTTCGACGCGGCGCAGGTCAGGGTGGATCGGGATGCGATGGCGTGGCTGTCGAGCGTGCTGCCTGCTGATCGCGCCGTAATCCGTCAGGAGGTTGAAAAGCTTATCCTGTTTGCTGAACCGTCAGCGCCGCTCAGCCTTGATGATGTGCAGCTCTGCATCGGTGACACGCGTGCGGAAAGCCTCAGCAATGCCACGTCAAGCGCGTTGGCGGGTGAGAGAGCGCAGGCCGATGCGGCGATTGAGCGTGCCATTGCGGATGGCGCGGTGCCGGTGGCCATTGTCCGCGCGTGCTCTTACGCGCTTCTGCGTGTCTTGACGGTGCGACATGCGATGGATGAGGGCGCATCCCCCTCCGAGGCGGAACGCGGCCTGCGTCCGCCAATTTTCTTCAAGGTCGCTGATTTATTTTGGACGGCCGTGCGGCGTTGGGACAGCGCCGCGCTTCTCGCCGCCTGTTCCGCAACGCAGGAGCTGGAGCTGGCCTGTAAGCAGACGGGCGCACCCGATTTTGCCCTCGCGCGACGGCATATTGCCCGCTTATGTTTCGGGCCGCGCGCTTTCTCCGCCTAACGGACCGTCTTTTCAAGCCCGGTCATATACCGAAAATCCCGGCATTGCGCATCACTCAGGCACCGCCTTAAGTCCCCCGAAACAGGTAGGATATAAGATGACCCGCCTCGCCGACAGCTGATCGGCGAGGCGGGTCAAAATGCGCGCTTTCCAGCATTTCATCGCGGGAACACCGTCCCTCACTGATCGTTTAACTAACCTAACATTCAGCAAATGAGATGCGAAATGAGTAACGGAAAAGCGAAAGACGGGAAGATGTCGGATGCACGCACGGTGCTTCGTTGACGACACGAAATTGAGAAGCGCGACGGCCGCAAGGCTGGACGAAAAAAGATAGCGGGAAGGGAGATCAATGCGAGAATGGATCATGCTTACACCTATCTCCGTGCTTCTTGCGTTGACCGCGCTCAGTGTCATCGTTATGGGCGCGGTATTCGCAGCACCCTATGCGCGCCTCAATGGCATGACACCGTTTGAAAGTCACATCGTCGACACAACCTATCGGGATGGGCACCGGGTGGGTGTCATGCAACGAAACAACAACCCCCTCCATCTCGGTTATACGCCGATCGGGCCGAGCTGGCGTGCCGGTCCTTACGCGCTAGGTGCCGATGCGCAGGGGCGGGATGTTGCGTCACGCCTTCTCTGTGGTGGTCGCAACAGCCTCATGATTGCCAGTGCGGCGGCGCTTCTCGGGCTGACACTTGCGACATTTCTGTCCCCTGTGCGCTGGTTATGCCGGGGGGGAGGGGTGGAGCGGATCGTGTCATGGATCATGACCATGTTATGGGCAGTGCCGGTCTATCTTTTTGCGAGCTGCCTCTCCATGACGATGTTGCGGGACGGGCTCCGGCTCGGCCCCGTCACATTGACAGCGGATAACCGCCTTATACCTGTCTGCGTCATTGCGGCGGTTTACCTCCCTTATGCAGCGCGCCTTTTAACGACGTGCGTCCGGCAATTGGCGCAACGCGATTACGTCAAAATCGCCGCAGCTTTTGGTGCGTCACCTTTCACGGTGGTGGTGCGGGAAATCCTACCAGGGCTGCTCTTGTCCCTTATGACGTTTTTTCCACTTCTGATGGCTCTCTGCCTGCTGGCGGAGTCCGCTCTTTCCTTTCTGTCACTCGGGGTGCAGGCGCCGGATGTGTCATGGGGGTCAATGATACGTGACGGGGAGGGGCTGATTTATACCCGCCCCGTCGTTGCAATCCTGCCCGGCATGATGATCATGCTGACCGTTCTCAGCTTCTATATCGTTTCTGAAAGCTGCACCCGCGTCTTGCGTCGGCGCGACATGATATGAGCTTCATCCTCCGCCGTTTTGCCCATGGTATCGCGGTTCTGGCGGGTATTTCAGTTGTGATGTTTACAGTCTTCTTCGCGACGCCAGGGACAGACCCCGCTGCTCGGTTCGCCGGTAAAGGTAGCCAGCCCGACCTTATTGGCTGAAGTGCGTCACCAATATGGTTTCGACAGGCCCCTTCCGCAGCAATATACCCGCATGATGTATGGGATTTTTATCCAACGCCGCCTGACATCTTACGTGCATCACGGGCAGAATGTTGTGACGCAGGTGATGGTGGCGGCGGTCACATTCTCACTTGTCGGGCTCGCGGCGGTGATGATCGCCCTGGGGTGTCTGTCCCTCGGTATGGGTGCCGCTTTGCTGGGTCATCGGGTCGGGGCCGGGCTGATCACGCTTCTGCAGATGGTTGGCCTGCCTGACCCGCAGGAGACGCAGCATCGTTATATTCACCAGCTTTCGGGCAGGATGCGGCAAAGGGCGATGATCGCGATGGCGATTTCATGCCAACCTGACCTCCTCATTGCGGATGAGCCCAGTTCAGCCCTTGATGTGACGGTGCAGGCGCAGATCCTCTCGGTATGGCGCTGATCCTTGTCACGCACGATATCGGCGTGGTGGCTGAAACCTGCGATCACATGGTTGTTTTCTATAGCGGCATGATTCTCGAAAGCGGCCCGACCGACATCGTGTTGGGCCGCCCGCGCCATCCTTATACCAGCGCTCTGCTAGCAACCGTCCCCACCCTTGATGGAAAGCGCGGAGAGCGGCCGCCGCCTTTGCCCGTCATCAGGGATTCGCTGCCCACCCTTCGGAACGTCCGGCCGGATGCGTCTTCGCGCCGCGATGCCCGCTCAAAGGATGAGTCCTTGCCACCTCTCGACGATACGTCCCTCGATCATATGCGGGGCGATTTCTGCAAGGTTAACCCTCTATCCCATAGCAAAATTTTCTGGGAAGATCTGATAGGTTTTTCTCAAGTGAAGGTGCGACGCGATGCGTGGAAAAACATGGTTTCTTCTGCTGCTCTCAGCATGTCTGGTAGGCTGCGCCGCACCCAAACCGCGCGGATATAAGATTGTCATCGACAGCCCCACGGAAAAAAAGCTGGATGACATCATCCGATACATCGTGTGCCCGCAGGAAGGTCAGAATCACGGTGAGATCATCAGCCGCGTTTCCGCTGCTTTTCTGGGTACCCCTTATCGTGGCGGCACGCTCATTGGCGGGCCGGGCGCGGAAGAAGCGCTGGTGGCGGATTTCAGCTTCGTCGATTGCACGACGTTAATTGAATATGTCGAGGCGCTGTCGCGCAGTCATGACAGGGACACGTTTCTGCGAAACCTTGTTCACATCCGTTACGCGGATAACAAGGTTTCTTATGCCAGCCGCCGACATTTCTTTTCCGACTGGTTCACGAGACGGCCCCGTATCGCGCGCGATGTCACAGCGGAAATCAGCCCTGATCACGTGACCATCGACAGGGACCTGAATCGCCTGCCGAATGGCAAACCTTACGTGCCGGGTATCGGCTTTTCCACGCGCAAATTAACCTATATCCCGGCAGCGGGAATCAATGAGCGCGTTCTGCACCATCTCAGGACGGGCGACTATGTGGGGGTATATTCCCTTACAGAACAAGAGGATGTCTCACATGTGGGCATCGTTGTGCGGCATGATGGGCGCGTGTGGTTTCGAAATGCCTCTTCCCGTCGTGAAAATAGAAAGGTCATTGATTCACCTTTTCTAGATTACATGCGTCAGAAACCAGGTATGATCGTCATACGAACCGAATAAACCGGCTACTGACGGAGATGCCAAATGAAAATCAATCACGCCGTCAGAAATCGTAACCTTTTATTTCTGGCTGTTACCTTTATTTTGACCGCCTGCCAAACGGCCCCATCGGGTAAAGGGGCGCAGGATGCTGCCCATCCTGGTCGTGCGGCGGCTCTTTACATTGATCCGACAAAAAAAATTTTCCCGCTAGATAATTATCCGCAATCTGTTGATAAATGGCTTCCTGCGGGCCCTGATTCGAATACCCCGCTTATGGATGAGGCGACGCAGCAGAAATATTTTGCCGCGTTGAAAACCCGTTATTTCGGCCTTGGGCAGGACGAGAACTCACCCTGGAACGCGACTTACATCGCATCTGTCCTGAAGAAAGGGCCGGAAACCGTCCGCGATGCCAGTGTCAATCAGCTGCTCTCGGATAAAAAAGTTCTATGGGCACAGAATTTCAGGCCCCATTCCGCCCGGTGGAAGATGGAAGTTAGGGGGAATGCGGATACGGATATCAGCCACGACTACCACCCCGCTCATCGCGCCATCGCCCTCAGGGAAACATTGGTGAGGGTTCTCCCGACCGATGACCCGGCTTTTGACGATTACCGCCAGGCCGGGCAGGGTTATCCTTTCGATAATCTGCAAATGTCCGCCGTCCGACCCGGCGCCCCGGTTTATATATTGACGACCAGCCGCGATGAACGCTGGAAATATGTGTGCACGCCGACTGTAATAGGTTGGGTGCATAGTGAGGATCTCGCATCCGTCAGTCAGGGTTTCGTGACGGAATGGGTGGCGATGGCAAACCGCAATCTCGGCGCCATCATCAGAGATTCTATCAGCGTCGCCGATGGCGGTCGATTCTTCTTCACCGCGCGGCCAGGCACGATACTGCCATTCCGCAAGTTGCGACCCGGCATTTTCCAGGTTGCGGTACCGGTACAGGGCCGAGGCAATAGTGCGGAGCGCCATTGGGTGACGCTGGATGACCATGCTTTCGTCCCGATACCGTGGCAGATGCTGTCGGGCCATGTGGCGGCCTTGATGCGGACGATGCATGACAGGCCCTATGGATGGGGAAATGACTACTTCCATAATGACTGCTCTGCGGAATTGCGCAGCCTGCTCATGCCTTTCGGCATATTCCTGCCGCGAAATTCGGCCGCGCAGATTCAATCTGCTGTACGTGTGGTCGATCTCAGCAAAGAGGATGTCAACGCGCGCCTGGCTTATCTGAGGGATCATGGCAAGCCTTTCAAGACCCTCATCTACATCCCGGGGCATATCATGCTCTATATCGGTAATGCGGTGGTGAACGGGCAAAACGTTCCGATGACGTATCAGGATCTTTGGGGGCTTCGACCCAAAGACGGGAAGAGCCGAAGCATCGTCGGCGGCTCTGTCTTCTTCCCTCTGCTCGCCGCTTATCCGGAAGACCCGGATCTCGTCTCCCTCGCGGGGAAGATACAATTCAAATTGGGTTTTATTGAGTAAAGGCGCACTGCCTTAAACGTTTTTGATTGGTGCATCATTGGCTGGGAGGCTGGTGATGCACCGTCTACAGCCGATCTTCCATCAAATGGTCGCTTGCTGTGATCGTGTCGATGAAAACGCGGTGCACACGCGCGATGGTTACTTTCGGTCGGGGAGACGGTTTTGGAGAGGAAGAGGTAATTAACGGGCTCCTGTTTAAAAGCTTGAGCACCCGTTATCCAGCTATCAAGCCGGGGGAGGCGGGCGGCGCATATTGCCGCAACCCGCTGCACCCTGCCATCTTTAGGAAACCGCTAAAAAGCTTGGGGTTTTGGCGATCGGAAGAGCCGAGGGCCTGCCGTGACCTTCCAATTCATACAAGCCGACACCCTACGGCAAAGCGCAGCCGCTCCGGCAAAATGCCCGGGGTGACGTCATTTATCCTGTCAGGGAAGCAGCCACTCAGCGCCAGTCAGGCTGTCGTCGGAGGCTCACCATTGACTTTGCCGTCAGGTGTCTGACTATCGACAAGGCGCGGCAATATCATGGCCAGAGCGGGCATAATCAGTGACGGCGAGATCCCTGTTTTGGAAATCAGGGTCTGCACCTGCTCATTCGATAAGAGAGTCTGAACTTCCTCAGAAGAAATTGGCAGGTTTTTACCATTGCCGATCCAGGAATGCACCTTATCGTCCAAACCGGCCGCTTTTGCCTGTTGAAGCAATGTCTCAATACCTTGCTCCGACGTGAGCAGCTCACTCAGGCTGCTGCCCAGTTTCTTTTGCAACGGGCCACTCAGGCCGCTGATGGCCGAGTTAAGAATATTATTGAAAAATCCGCTCATGGCACCCAATCCTGTTGATCGGGGAAGGGGTGCGCACAGACTTAACTGGCCTTCTCCAGCCCCGGCATTTCAATGTCAATTTCCAGCGTGGCGTACTCGCCATTGATGCTGTCCATTTTGACGTGAACCTTCTCATCATCAATGGCGACATGCTTTTTGATGACAGCAAGGATCTCGCTCTGTAACTTTTTGATAAGCTCAGAGTTCCCGTGATTGGACCGCTCATACGCGAGAAGGATCTGCAATCTATCGCGGGCGACGGAACTGGTTTTGGGCCGGGAGAAAAAGTTGAATAGGCTCATGCTGATCTCTTTTTGAACAACCGGTCCAGGATGCCCTTGCGCTCAACCGGAATCTGAAGGTCGATCTTTTCCCCATTCAGGCGTTTTGCGGCGTCGACATAGGCGCGCGCGGGGGCGGAATCAGGGTTTGAGAGAGTGACCGGCGCCCCGACATTGGAGGCTTTCAGCACTTCCTCACTCTCCGGCACGATGCCGATCAGTGGGACAGAGAGGATCTCCAGCACATCCTCCGTATTCAGCATTTCGCCCCGCGCGGCGCGATTGGGGTCGTAACGGGTGAGGAGGAGGAATTTCTCGACCTTCTCGCCTTTAATGGCGCGCTCCGTCGTGCTGTCGAGCAGGCCGATAATGCGGTCACTATCGCGCACGGAGCTGACTTCCGGATTGGTGACGACCACAGCCATGTCAGCGTGATGCATCGCCATTTGCGCCCCGCGCTCAATACCAGCCGGACTGTCACAGATGATCCAGTCAAATTTCTCACGCAGTTCAGCCATGACGCGGGCCACGCCCTCAGATGTCAGCGCGTCTTTATCCCGTGTCTGCGAGGCAGGCAGGATGGAAAGCGTCTCACATCTTTTATCTTTGATGAGCGCCTGGCCGAGCTTGGCATCTCCCTGGATGACATTCACGAAATCGAACACGACGCGACGTTCCGCCCCCATGACAAGATCGAGGTTGCGCAGCCCGACATCGAAATCGACGACGACCACATTTTTGCCAACCCGCGCCAGCGCGGCACCTAGTGCCGCTGTCGACGTGGTTTTGCCTACACCGCCCTTACCCGACGTGACTACCAGCACTTTGGCCATATGCGCTCCAGGTTCCTCTTAGTTTTATGGTCCGATCATGACGTCCCAGTCTACTGACAATGAAATGTTTTCGGCAACGCGGAAAATTCAGAAATAAAGTTCAGGTGAGCGGATGAATCAGGACATGATCGGAATCCAACAGGGCTTGCGCGGGTTGACCGACACTTTGCTGGTCGATCTCCTCCGCCGTCATGTAAAAGCCATCGATGGCGAGGAGTTCCGCAAACATGCGCCGCGCGAAGATCCGCGCCGCTCCATTTCCTCCGACCCCGGCAATGGCCCGACCGCGGAGGGGCGATATCATGGGCCTCCGGTCAGAACGGGTGGAAAATCCCAGTCCCGCAAGGCGACCTGAATATCCGCCAGCCCTTCAGAATGAGCGTCCAGAAGACCGAGATCAAGAATAATCGGCTTGCCACTAAGGAAGGCGGATGAGCGCGCAACCTGATGGTCAAGCGCGGACAGCCATTGCGCAATCGGTGCCTGAGGGGCGAGGACAAGGGCCATAAATGAGCACCCACAGGCCCGAATGGTCATAGGACGTGGGGATTGGGCGATGTCGACTGTTTGCTCGGACATTAAATCTTCTCAAAAAGCATGAAGCGAATGCGGGCTTTAAAGTTTGAGCTTGTAACACGGTTTGGCTTGTTGCCAACGTCAACGCCCATTAATGAGTACCGGATGCGCATTCTTTATCACCTTCCTTTATCACCTCAAAGTCGTCTTGCACGGCTCTCTCTCTCGGAAAGACGCATTCCTTTCGAGATGCGCGTGGAAAACGTGTGGGAAAGTGGAGAGGACTTCCTCGCACTCAACCCGGCGCGTGAGGTGCCCGTGCTGGTTGAGGAGTCCGGCCTCGCCATCCCTGGCGGTAGTGTTATCGCGGAATATCTTGAGGAAGCCTATACGGGCTCAACTTTATTGGGCCATAGTCTGGAAGAACGTATCGAGACGCGTCGGCTCCTGAACTGGTTCGACGTCAAATTTAGTAATGAAGTGTCGCGAAATCTATTGGGGGAAAAGGTCGATAAGCGGATTTCAGGCCGTGGCACGCCGGGTGGCACGGCAATCCGCGCTGGATATGCCAATCTGCGCTTTCATCTCGACTATATTGGATGGCTTTCAGAAACGCGCGCCTGGCTGGGCGGCGCACAGCTCACTTATGCGGATCTGGCGGCTGCCGCGCATCTGTCCTGTCTCGATTTTATCGGGGATATTGACTGGTCACGCGCGCCCTTCGCCAAAGACTGGTACGCACGCGTCAAATCCCGCCCGAGCTTCCGCGCTCTTCTGCATGATAAACTGCCCGGCTTCACCCCGCCGCCTCATTACACGGACCTTGATTTCTGAGGCATTGACGCTGGCAACATAGCGCCAGACGCGCCCCGATGAAGTTCAGGCCCCGCGCAATGCAGGGTAAACGAATCCGACACAGGCCTGATGCGCTTACGTAAGGAGAGATTCCGTGCGGAGAGACGAGGATGACGAAAATAATCGCGATATTGGCCACCCATGGTGTTGAGGAGGTCGAACTCCTGAAACCCTGGAAGAAACTTAAAAAAGCAGGGTTTGAAACCGTGCTCGTCGCGCTGGAGAAAGGCCGCATCCAGTCCATGCGGGGCGATAGGACGGAACTTGTCGCTGCAGGCGCGCGTTGGAAAGACGAAGCGCTGGTTGAGGATCGAAACATGATCTCCTCACGCAACCCCGATGATCTCGATATTTTCTGTGAGGCACTTCTAGGGCAGTATGAACGCGCCACCCCGAAGGCGCAGCCGCGGCGGAAGGCCCTTCGCGCAGCCCCCGCAAAGGTGAAACGGGGTGCTGAGGCGGAGGAGGCTAAAGCCCGTTCTCCGGCGCGGGCGAGAAAAAGAAAACCGGCGGCGCGGCCCGCCACCGTGCGTCAGGGTGCGTGATTGAGTGGACGATAAACGGCGACCTCATCACTCTGCGGCGCCACGCCAAGGAACGTCCCATGCGCATCATAGACGCGTCCGTCAGGATTTTGCCGACCGAGAAAGCCGCCCTCCGCTGACGTGAAGCGCCCACTGCTGACATGAGCAAGAAGTCGGCCCCGCGCGTCGGAAATGCGTCCCATCGCGTCCAGATGCAGGCGGAAGTCATTGCGTGGACCGGTTACGAGATCATTCGCCGTGCGATGGTTATAAAGCCTGCCTGCGCCATCATAAGTCTGGCCTTCCGACAGATCTTTCGAGAAGATCCCGCCACGTGCGTCGGTCGTGCGGCCGAGACCATCTGTCGTCTGAGCAGCCCCCGCGCCCAGCATGGCGGCAAAAAGGGTCGGGATGCAGATACAGAATGTTCGAAAAAATCTCATCTAAACCCCTTTAAAATAATCACGGTCACGAAGGCGAGGTAGCATATAAAACCGTGAAATCATCGCATATTTTTACTGTGGATGAAACAGTAAAAAACAATAAAAATAGGCGGAATGCTTATCGATCCCGCATCCTGCCACATTGGGGCGAGGATGTTTTATCGCAAAAATCGGTGATTGACCCTTGACGCGACGCCGTCTTGAGGCAGGCTTTCCCCATCTTTCATAAATCAACAAATTACGGGATTATTCTCCATGCATGTCGGCGTCGCCTCCTTCCTCCCCTGGCTCATTGCGTTTTTCTGCCTCGGGATCGCCATGTCTCTCTGGTTACGATCGGGGAGGCGTGGCACGGCGGATCTTTTGACGCAGCTTGATCAGATGAAGACGCATGTTCAGGATACGCAGAGCACGGAAAGTCGCGCGACGCAACTGGCGTTTCGGGAGGCGGAGCGCGCTCTGACGGCACGGATGGAACGCATGCATCTGGACGTGAATGAGCGCCTCGGCGATGTCGCGCAACGTCTTTGGCGGGAGCACGCGGAGGCCCGACTTGCGCAGTCAGATGCGTTAAAGGAAATGGCCACCTCCAACGCGACGCAGCTTGCGGCCATCCGCGCTTCCGTCAATGAGCAATTGAGCGCCAGCGTTGAAAAACAGATGCAGACCTCCTTTGCCCGCGTGGTCGAGCAATTTGCAGAGATGCAGAAAGCGATCGGGGAAGTGACGGCTGTCAGCGCCCAGATCGGCGATCTCAAACGTTTATTCACCAATGTCAAAACCCGTGGCGGCTGGGGCGAAGCGCAGCTCAGGGCGATCCTGGACGATATTCTGCCGCCCGACGCTTATGAATGTAATTTCCGGATCCCGGAGAAAAATGTCTTCGTCGAATTCGCGATCAAAATGCCCTCACGCGCCCACCCGGCACCTTATCTTTCGATTGATTGTAAGTTCCCGACCGATTCATATGAGCGGCTCCTGAGTGCCATTGAGCGCGCCGACGCGCCCGCTGAGCGGATTGAGCGCCGCAATCTCGAAACGGCGATTCGCCTTGAGGCCCGAAAAATGGCGGAAAAATACATTGCGCCGCCCTCAACCGTGGAATTTGCCGTCCTTTACCTGCCGACTGACGGATTATACTCGGAAATCGCCCGTATTCCCGGCTTGATCGACGAACTTAGCCGCGTTTCCCGCATTATAGTGATGGGGCCGTCAATCATCCCCGCGTTGTTGCGCACAGTGCATCTCGGTTATGTCACGATTGCGCTTGAGGAGCGGACAGATACCATCGCGCGGCTGCTTGGCGTCACCCGACAGGAAATCATGAAAATGGACGGCGTTCTCGAAAAATTGGCGAAAGGCGCCGGAACGATGAGCAACACAATTGAGGCTGCTCGTCGCCGCACGCGCGTACTCGGCAAGAGGCTTCGTGAACTCGATGCGATTGAGGACGCGACGGAAAGGGACCTCGAGGATGAAATTTAAATTCGCTTTTAGTTCAGACATCTCAACGTTTAAGTAATTATAAGCCATGGTCAGACAGGATAGAAAAGTTTCGCAGGACGATCGTGACGAGAAAGCGCCGCATGTGCTCGTCGTCGAGGATGACGACACATTGGCTGCCGAAATCGTTGCGGAGCTTGAGTCCCGCGGTTTCAAGACAGACCGCGCTGCCGACGGGCGTGAAGCGCTTGCGACCGCGAGAAGCGGGCAGTTCGATATTTTCGTAATGGACAGGATGCTGCCGCATGTTGACGGCCTGAGCGTCATCGAGGAATTGCGTCAGAGTGAAATCATGACGCCGGTCCTGGTGCTCTCGGCCCTTTCCGCCGTTGATGAGCGCGTGCAGGGCTTTAAGGCGGGCGGGGATGATTACCTCGTCAAGCCTTTTGCGATGGATGAGCTGGTCGCGCGTTTGGAGGCACTCCTCCGACGTCCGAACTCGTCCCGCGCCACCAAACTTCGCGTCGGGCCGCTTGAGATGGACCTAATTGACCGCAAGGTGGATCGCATGGGGCGTGAGGTTGACCTCCTGCCGCGTGAATTCCGCCTGCTTGAATATCTTATGCGGCGACCCAATCAGGTCCTGACCCGGACCATGTTGCTTGAGGATGTCTGGAATTATCGTTTCATTCCCCAGACGAACCTTGTAGATGTGCATATAGGCAAATTGCGGCGGAAGGTTGACGCGCCCGGCGAGACGCCGCTTATCCATAGTATCAGGGGGGCCGGGTTCATGCTGCGTATCCAGGACTGATTTGCAGATTCTGGGGCTTTTCAGGACCGCGACATTCAGACTGACGCTCGCCGTTGTCTTTACCGTCGTTGCAGGTGTCGCGAGCAACCTGACCTTTTTCTATCTGCGGTTTGTCAGTTCGGAGATTATTTACCTCCAGAACGTTCTGCGGCGTGAGGCTTTCATGATTGCCCAGCGTCCGGAACAGGCAATTGTGCAAGTGCTTGAGGGCATTAATGGCAGCAAAATCCACCTGACCCTCGATTGCGTCGGGCTTTTTGACCGTGATTTAAGCTATATCGCGGGAGATCTCCTATCCTGGCCCGATGGGTTGCGGATTGAGGATGATGTCCAGCAGCTTAATTACGCGCTTCCCCTCCGCCCGCGTTATAATTACCTGTTTCTGACAGCGCGCCTCCCTTCACGCCATGTGCTTGTCTTTGGGATATCGCAGAGGCGTCTCGATAGTCTGCGTAACTCCCTTCTGCACACGATGGTATACTCCCTCCTGCCACTCATCGCCTTCGCGCTATGTGTCGGGATTTACCTCAGTCACCGCACATTATCCCGTGTGGGCGGCCTCAATGAGGCGATTGAGCGCATTATGGAGGGGGACCTGTCCGGCCGATTACCCGCAGGCCGATCCCGCGATGATCTCGAACGCCTGGCGGGTTCCGTCAATCGGATGCTGGACCGCATTGAGTATTTGATGGTTGAAATCCGCAATGTCGGGAATGACATCGCGCATGACCTCAGAACTCCACTTTCCCGTATGCGGGTGCGGCTTGAGCGCGCCTTGAATGGAGAGCGCAACGCGGCCGAATTGCATGAGGTTATCGAGAAAGCGACGCAGGATCTCGACCAGTGCTTTTCAACCATCACCGCGATCCTGCGCATTGCGGAACTTGAGGATGGACGCCGCAAGGCGGGCTTCGCGACGCATGATCTCCGCATTATCGTGGCGGATATGGTCGAGCTTTATGAGCCGATTGCCGAGACCCATCAACTTACCCTGATTGATAAGTCATCCCGGGGTGACCCGTTGCCGATCAATTGCGACCGGGACCTGCTGATTGAGGTCATGGCCAATCTTCTCGATAACGCCATCAAATTCACGCCCGCTGGCGGTCATATTGAGGCAGCGGCCTATCGTGAGGGCAATCAGATTGTGCTCCGCATCGCGGATACCGGCATCGGCATCCCGGAATCCGAGCGCAAGGCGGTGATCGGGCGTTTCTACCGTTCGGATAAAAGCCGCCATATCCCGGGGAGCGGCCTCGGGCTCAGCCTGGTCATGGCAATCCTCCGCCTGCATGGAACCTCGCTCGAAATCTCGTCTTATCGGGAGGGGACGGCCAATCCTGGCGCTGTTTTCCAGATGTTTTTCGCGATACATCAGGAGGAGGCCGACTTATTGCTCACAGAACCCCTGCCCGAAACCCTCTGAATCGCCGGCGGGCTTCGTCATAACCAGCCGATTTTCAAGCCAAACCGGGCGGAAACCTGACCATAGTTTCATGTGGCGCGATGTGAAGTCGATGCGTCGAAACGTGATAAAGCTGCGTTTCGCCCGCATACGCCCTCGATTTTCGGACCGTCTGGATGAATAAAGTTGTCATCACCGCGCTGCGGCGCCCCTATAGTTTTGTCGTCCTTTCCGTTCTGATTGTCATTTTCGGCGTGCGCGCGGCGGTCACGACGCCGACGGATGTTTTCCCGAGCATCAAAATCCCGGTCGTGGCCGTCATCTGGTCCTATCTTGGCCTGATGCCGGAGGATATGCCGGGCCGGATCGTCTATTATTATGAGCGCGCCCTGACCACGACGGTCAATAATATCGAGCATATTGAAAGTGGCTCTTTCTACGGGCGCGGCATCGTCAAGTTGTTCTTTCAGCCTGGTGCGAACGTTTCAACGGCACAGACCCAGATCACCTCCGTTTCTCAGACGATCATCAAGCAATTGCCGCAAGGGGCGACGCCGCCTCTGATCCTTGCCTATGATGCGTCCTCCGTCCCCGTCCTGACCCTTCAGATCAATTCAGAAACGATGAATGGTGCAGACCTTTATAATATGGCGTCTAACCTGATTCGCCCGCAACTTGTTTCGATACCGGGCGTGGTCATCCCCGCACCTTACGGGGGCCTTGCGCCTTATATCACCGTGGACATCGTGCCATCCAAGCTCATGGCCCATAATCTTTCCGCGGTTGATGTCGGGAATGCCCTTAATAAACAGAATATCGTGCTCCCCACCGGTGATCAGCGTATCGGCCCCTATGATTATATGGTCGAGACAAATGCCCAGCCGAAAGAGATCGAGGCTTTCAATAACCTCCCTCTCAAACAGGTTGGGAATGCCGTTGTCTATCTGCGTGATGTCGCCAATGTGCATCCGGGTGGGCCGCCCAAACCAATATGGTGCTCGTCAAAGGGCGGTAATCCGTCATGATGGTCATCATGAAAAGTGGTGACGCCTCGACGCTTTCCGTCGTGTCGGGGGTGAAAAAACTGCTGCCGCAGATTTCAGAGTCCCTCCCCAAGGGGACAAAAATCAAAATCCTGACGGATGCCTCAAAATTCGTGAAAGATTCCGTCGAGGATGTGGTGCGCGAGATGGTGATCGCCGCGTTGTTGACCAGCTTGGCTGTGATGCTTTTCCTCGGCTCATGGCGTTCCACCCTGATTGTCTCGACATCCATCCCGCTGGCGATTTTGTCGTCACTGATCTTTCTGCAAATTTCGGGGCAATCCATCAATGTGATGACGTTGGGCGGGCTGGCCCTCGCTGTCGGCATCCTTGTCGATAACGCGACCGTCATGGTCGAAAATATCGACGCGCATCTGGAAATGGGGAAGGATCTGGAAATCGCGATTATCGACGCGGCCAATCAGATCGTGATCCCGACATTCGTCTCGACGACCTGTATCTGCATCGTCTGGTTCCCCCTCTTTGAACTGACAGGGGTGGCGGGGTGGCTCTTCATGCCGATGGCGGAAGCGATCATTTACGCGATCGCGGCCTCCTTCATTTTATCCCGAACGCTCGTGCCAACCATGGCGAAATATCTTCTGGCCGGACATGATAAGGCGCAGGAGCACCCGTCAGACCATCACACGGTCGGGTTCTTCACACGGCTTCAGATGCGTTTTGAGACGGGTTTCAAGGATTTCCGCGACCGGTATGAGGTGCTTCTCGGCCATCTGATCGCGGCGCGGCGGCTTTTCATCTCCTCTTTCCTCGCTGTCTCGGTGGCGTCAATGGGGCTTTATCTCTTTGTCGGGCGTGACTTCTTCCTCGAAATCAAATCGGGGACATTGCAGCTCCATATGCGCGCACCCATCGGCACGCGATTGGAGGAATCTGGCAAGATTGCCTCGCTTGTTGAAAAGAAAATGCACGAGGTGCTCCCCGGTAAAATCAGTTCCGTCCTGAGCAATTGCGGCCTGCCATTTTCCCAGATGAACCAGGCTTTCATCCCGTCACCGACTTTGGGCGCCGAGGATTGCGATATCACTGTGTCCCTGAAAAATGACGAGAGCCCGATCGCAAGCTACCGCCAGGAATTACGCGCGGCCTTGCTGGATGCGTTCCCGGGGACGCAATTCACCTTTCAGCCTGCCGATCTCACCGCGAAAATCCTCAATTTCGGGTTGCCTGCGCCGATCGATGTGCAGGTGGTGGGCGGGACCTGTTCGGGAATTATGAGTTCGCCAAAAAGCTGAAGAAGAAACTGCTGACCGTCCCCGGCCTGGCGGATCTCTCCATCCAGCAGCCGATGACGAAGCCCACTATTCGCCTGGCCGCCCAGCGAAGTTACGCCATGGGGACAGGCATCACGGAAGAGGATGTGGCGCGTAACGAACTTGTCGCGCTTTCAGGCAGTGCGCAGGTGGAGCAGGTTTATTGGCTAAGTCCGCAGGGGATCGCCCGCCTGATCGATGTGCAGGTGCCTACGATCTATCTGCAAACCATGAATGATCTGGAGACATTGCCGATCGATAGAGGGGACGGCAATCCTGAAAACAAGCTGTCCCAGCTGCTTGGAGACCTGTCGGAAATCAGCGTGACCGGCACGCCGGCGCAGGTGTTGCATTATAACATCATCCCGGTATTTGATATTTACGGGTCCAATGAAGGGCTGGATCTCGGCAATGTCGTGGATGGGGTCAAAAAAAGTGACGGATTCCATACGGTCCCAATTACCGCGCGGTTCCCACATTGTGGTGCGGGGACAGGCTGTGACGATGGTCGAGGCTTATGGGCAGCTGATTATCGGGCTCATTCTTTCCGTCGTGCTGGTCTATCTCGTGATCGTCGTTAATTTTCAATCCTGGCTTGACCCTTTCATCATCATCATGGCTTTGCCAGGGGCGCTTGGCCGGGATTGCGTGGAGAGCCTCTTCCTGACGCATACATCCCTCTCTGTCCCGGCCCTGACGGGGGCCATTATGTGTATGGGCACATCGACTGCCAATGCCATCCTCGTCGTCGCCTTCGCGCGTGAACGGCTCGAAATCCACGAGGACGCCCTCAAAGCCGCGCTGGGGGCCGGGTATGAGCGGATACGCCCGGTTATTATGACGGCGCTTGCCATGATTGTCGGCATGATCCCGATGTCGATGAGCAACTCGGATAATGCGCCGATTGGTAAAGCCGTGATTGGCGGGCTGTTGGTGGCGACAATCGCGACACTGCTTTTCGTGCCCTGTGTTTTTGCCATGATCCATCATCGCCGGACGGACCCCACCCCGGCTAAAGGAGTGCGGACATGAAGCTGGCCCATAATATCACGCTTCAACGAAAGCAGATCCTGATGCTTGTGGCGGCGGCGTTGCTGATCGCGCTGATCGGCATTATTGAACGGCATTTCCATTACCGTGCCCTGCGAAAAGAGGTGGAAGATCTGGCGCACGTCCGCGTCACCATCATCCATGCCGAAACCGGCACCTAAGGAACGCAGGCTTGACCTGCCCGCCAACCTGGCCGCGTGGTATCAGGCGCCGATTTATGCGCAGGTCTCCGGCTATGTGAGAAAATGTGATAAAAGGATTATGGTGCGCACGTAAAAACCGGCGATTTCCTCGCGGAAATCAGCATCCCAATGCCTTGACGCGCAATATGAGGCCGCGAAGGCCAATTAGGAAGTCGTGGCCGCGCAATATCGATTGGCCGTCATTACCGCTGAATGCTGGGCGGCGCTGCGCAATACGCAGGCCGTTTCACGGCAGGAGGTTGATGTCCAGGCGGCAAATGCGGCAGCAAAAAAGGCGCAGGTGGATCAGGCGCGCCATGAGGTTGGGCGCTTCGAGGCGCTGGAGAATTTCAAGAAAATTGTCGCCCCTTTTGATGGGATTGTCACGTCGCGCCGCGTCAATGTCGGTGATTACGTCAATGAGGGCAGTGGTGACCTCAATGCGCATGGCGGCGCGTCGGAGCTTTTTACGGTTGCGGATATTCATCGCATCCGCGTCTTTGTTTCCATCCCCCAGGGATATGCCTCGATCATTTCGGATAAGCTCTCGGCGAAAATCACCGTGCCGCAATATCCGGGCCGGAAGTTCACGGCGACTTATCTCGCCACGGCGCAGGCATTTTCACCCGCGACGCGCACGATCGTGACGGAGCTGGCGCTGGATAATACGAACCATATTTTATGGCCGGACTCTTACGCGACAGCGCATTTCATCGTGCCCGGAGCGCCGGATATCCTTATTATCCCGGTCAATGCGTTGATTTTCCGGGCGCAGGGGACGCAGGTTGCGACGGTGGTGGATCGCCACATCCATCTTGTCAGCGTCGAGACCGGGATCAATTACGGCATGACGATCCAAATTATTGACGGTATCAAACCGGGCGATGACATTGTTGGAAACCCTACCGCCGATATGATGGAGGGGGATGAAGTTAAGATTGTCCCCACTACGAAGGGTTATAATGACAAGGCCGCATAATCCGCCGCCCCGCCGAACCATCCGGTCGCGCCCGTGCAGGTGCTGCCGGACCGCGCTGCGCCGGAGAACATGTCGGTGCGATCCGCAAATGACGCGCGTCCGGGGTCAAAAACATGCGGAAAGTCGGCGCCCTGTGCGGCGATCGCTTTCAGCACTCCTCCTTCTGCTGACGGGGTGTGATCTCGCACCGCATTATCAGCCGCCCCATTATATTTACCCGAATGGCTCGAAAGGTCAGGGCGTGCTGGAAGACGCGCACCCGAATGATGCGGCTTCCCGCTGGACATGGTGGGAGATTTTCAAAGACCCTGAGCTGAATAGACTTGAGACGCTGCTGGCAGAAAATAACCCGGACCTACAGGCGCAGGCTGAAATTTTCACGCAGGCCCGCGATGTCGCCCGGGAGGCGGAGGCCCAATTATACCCGCAGGCCGGTGCGACAGGCGGGATAAGCAATAATCGCGCTTCCCGGACGCGGTTATGGCGCACGCAATCCAGTGCCTCACCCATCTACATGTCCAACGTCTTCTATAGTGGCGCCGCGACGTGGGAGCCGGATTTCTTCGATCAGATCCGCAATACCGAGCGCGGCCAGCGAAACCTGGCGCAGGCGGCGGATTACGCCAATCTGCGGCTGATGCTTCAGGCTGAACTGGCCTCCACTTATATCGGCCTTCGCGGGTTGGATGCCCAGATCGCGGTTTATCGTGATTCCATCACTTATTTCGAGGTCGCCGTTAAGATCACGCGCCTGCGTCAGGCGGGAGCGATTGCAGCCGGGCTGGATGTATCATGGGCGGAAAATCAGCTTCACAGCACCATCGCGGCGCTTGAAGGGGTGCAGGCGCAGCGCGAGGTGCTGGAACACGCGATCGCCGTGCTCGTCAACCGCGCGCCCGCCGCGTTCAGCATTGCCGAACGCAAGCGCGACGTCGTGCTGCCTTATGACACGGTGCGCGTGCCGCAGGGCCTGCTATCGCAGCTTCTTGAACGCCGCCCGGATATTGCAGCGGCGGAGCGACGCCTGTCATCCGCCAGCCATGCAATCGGTGTGGCGCGCGCCGCCTTCTACCCGGTCGTGCGACGTTCAGCCTGAGTGGCAGGTTTGAGAATAACGGCTTCAGCTTCGGCAATCTTGCTAATTCCATGTGGTCATACGGTGTGCAGGTGGTGGAACCGGCCTTTACTGGCGGCCTGCGCCGGGCAGCCTTGCAGCAGGCCTGGGCGCAATATCGTCAATATGCGGACGCTTATCGCGGCAGCATCCTCTCCGCTTTTCAGGATGTTGAGGATGGTCTTTCCCAGACGCGGCTTTATGACCGCCAGACGAAACAGCAATATGAGGCGGTTTCCGCGGCATTGCGCACGCAGCGCATGACGATGGCGCTTTATACGGGCGGCTTGACCAATTACCTCGATGTTGTGGTGGCGCAGCAGGCGGCGCTCACAGCCCGGATCGCCGCTGTGCAGGCGCAGACAAGTGCAGCTTCAGGCCACTGTGCGGCTGATCCGCGCCCTGGGTGGCAGCTGGACGCGGCAGAGCCTGCCGACAATGAAGCAGATCGACCCGATCCATCCCTTGCAATATGAGGGGCTGCACCAGGCCCTACCAGTCAACGACGTCAGGGAAGGGGCTAATCCGGCATCATCCGACCTGACCGGGAAAGGATCGTGACCTGGCCGCTTCATCCTGTGCGCGACGTGCCGGTCGGCGCTCGGAAAAGCTCAACCGGGCACAGCGAATTGTGACCTGAGTGCACATTTCACTTGACATGCCGCCCTCTAAAAGGATACGGGGCGCCACTTAGCGAAACGCGGGAGAGGCCGGGACGTGCTGCGAGGCATGACGGATTCGATTGTACCGCGGTTCGGGTCAACGATAAAGGAGTCCCGGATATGGCCAAAAAAATTGTTGGCTACATCAAACTGCAAATCCCCGCGGGTAAGGCAAATCCATCCCCACCAGTGGGCCCGGCGCTGGGTCAGCGCGGCCTTAACATCATGCAGTTCTGTAAAGAATTCAACGCGAAGACACAGGGGCTTGAGCCCGGTATGCCGATCCCGGTCGTGATTACGGCCTATGCGGATCGCACATTCAGCTTCATCACAAAAACACCGCCGAACACGTTTTTTCTGCTGAAAGCCGCGAAACTGTCCAAGGGTAGCCAGACAGTTGGCAAGGCGGCATCTGTCGGCAAGGTGACGACCGTGCAGCTGCGTGAGATCGCCGAAACGAAATTTAAAGACATGAATGCCCATGACATTGATGGCGCCGTGCGTATGCTCGCCGGTTCTGCCCGTTCAATGGGCCTTGATGTGGTGGAGGGCTGAGAAAATGGCGAAGAATAAACGTCTCGTCGCCGCCAGAGGCGCTGTTGATCGCGCGCGTGCCTATTCGATCGAGGAAGCGGTTTCGCTGATCAAGACCAACGCCAAAGCCAAATTTGACGAGACCATTGAAGTTTCGCTAAATCTCGGCATTGATCCGCGTCATGCCGACCAGATGGTGCGTGGGCTGATCTCCCTGCCGAATGGCACGGGCAAGACCCTGCGCGTCGGTGTTTTCGCACGTGGCTCGAAAGCTGAGGAGGCGAAAGCCGCCGGTGCTGAAGTGGTCGGCGCTCAAGACCTCGCTGAAAAAGTCCAGAATGGCGAAATTGAATTTGACCGCTGCATTGCCACGCCGGACATGATGGCGCTGGTGGGTCGTCTGGGTAAGGTGCTTGGGCCGCGCGGCCTGATGCCGAACCCCCGTCTCGGCACAGTGACGATGGACATCAAGGGTGCCGTCACGGCGGCCAAATTCGGCCAGGTTGAATATCGCGCTGAAAAAGCTGGTATCGTGCATGCGGGCGTGGGCAAAGCATCGTTTGAGGCCGAGAAACTGGTCGAGAACATTAAAGCGCTTGTTGACGCGGTGCAGAAGGCACGCCCGACTGGCGCGAAAGGTACTTATCTGAAAAAAGCGGCGGTCTCATCGACGATGGGGCCGGGTGTGCGCGTGGACATCGCGTCACTGTAACATCTTTTACGAAATTGATGCCTGCCGAGAAGCCGGGAGGTATCAAGGGTGTGGCTGATGTCGCACCTATCCTGTCCAAGACCGCACGTGCCCTTCGGGGCTTAAAAGGCATATGCCCCCGCGCGACAGACGGTTTGCCGGATTTGGCGTAATTTCGGTTACGCATGCACTGGCCTTCCTGACGACGGACAGGCGAGCGGTGGTGACACTCTGCTTCAACAGGGTGAAGCCGCCAGGGGTAACCAGGCTGCATGAGATATCATGCAGCTGACGAGGAGACAGCAATTGGACCGTCAGGAAAAGCGGGCCTTCGTCGCATTCCTCGCCGAGGTGTTTGCCAGCACATCCATCGTGATCGTCACCGAAAATAAAGGTTTGACGGTTGCTGATGTGACGGAGCTGCGCAGGCGCATCCGTGCGACGGGGTCGACTTATAAGGTTGCTAAAAATCGACTGGTCAGTCGTGCTCTGGAAGGGACCCAATTCGACGGTATCGCGCCGTTGCTCAAAGGACCGACCGCCCTGTCATGGGGTGCGGATCCGGCGGCAATGGCAAAGGTGCTCGTTGAGTTCGCCAAAACGAATGAGAATCTGGTTGTTCTGGGTGGTGCGCTTGGAAGCCAGACGTTTGATGCGTCCGGTGTCAAGGCACTGGCTGAACTGCCATCTCTGGACGAGCTGCGTGCAAAACTGGTGGGTATGCTCAATACCCCCGCCACGCGGATCGCCAGTGTTGTCCAGGCTCCGACCGGACAGCTTGCTCGTGTTTTTGGCGCCTATTCCAAAAGCGAGGCTGCCTAGTCTTGTCATCTAGCGCAATCTCATCTCCTGCCCGATGGGCGGGGTTTGGGATTGCATCGTTTAAACCAGTGCATGTATAGTGGGACCATTCATCATGGCCGATCTCAACAAAATTGTCGAAGAACTCTCAACCCTGACCGTTCTTGAAGCGGCAGAGCTCTCCAAACTCCTTGAGGAGAAGTGGGGCGTTTCCGCAGCAGCGCCGGTTGCTGTTGCAGCGCCTGCTGCTGGCGGTGCGGCTGCCGCGCCTGCTGAAGAGCAGACAGAGTTCAATGTTCTTATCACCGACCCGGGTGCGACCGCGATCAAAGTGATTAAGGAAGTCCGCGCCCACACGAATCTTGGCCTGAAAGAAGCCAAACAGCTCGTTGATGACAGCAAGGCCGCGCCGAAAGCGGTTAAGGAAGGCGTCGGCAAGGACGAAGCCGACAAGCTTAAAGCAAAGCTTGAGGAAGCCGGCGCCAAGGTCGAGATTAAGTAAGCGTCACAGAGGCTTCAGGCGTCCCTCAGGCGCCCGTCGCTTCTTCAGTTTAGCGAGGAGGGCGGCACCCGCGTCGGTGCCGCCCGCTTTGCCGTTTTCGATAAAGAGGTTATAACGGTCAGTCGTTCCGGTCGCCGTTGCAGGTCATGTCGGTGGAGACTTGAAGGTCTGGTTCTTAGAGGCAGGGATAGATGAGCGCAGTCAGCAAATCGTTCACGGGACGCAAGCGGATCCGTAAGAGTTTCGGGCGTATTCCCGAAGTGGCTCCAATGCCGAACCTCATTGATGTGCAGCGGTCCAGCTATGAGACATTCCTGCAGATGAATGTGAGCGCCGACAGCCGTCAGCGCACGGGGTTGCAGGAGGTTTTCAGCTCCGTTTTCCCGATCAACGACTTTGCGGGGCGTGGTCGACTGGAGTTCGTCTCCTACGAATTGGAGGAGCCGAAATATGATGTTGAGGAATGCATCCAGCGCGGCCTGACCTTTGCGGCGCCGCTCAAGGTCATCCTCCGCCTGATCGTCTGGGATGTGGATGAGGATACGGGTTCCCGTTCCATCCGGGACATCAAGGAGCAGCCTGTCTATATGGGCGATATGCCGCTGATGACGGATAATGGGACGTTCATCATCAATGGCACGGAGCGTGTCATTGTCAGCCAGATGCATCGCAGCCCCGGCGTCTTCTTTGATCATGACAAGGGCAAGACGCACTCATCCGGCAAATATCTCTTTACGGCGCGCGTCATACCTTATCGTGGCTCATGGCTAGATTTTGAGTTTGATGCCAAAGACCTGATTTATGTCCGCATTGACCGGAAGCGTAAATTGCCGGTCACGACCCTGCTTTACGCGCTTGAGGGGGCACAATCCGCTGCGGCGCGCGCGGCGAAAGCGGCTGAAGGAGGCGATGTTGACGCCCTTTCCGTACGCGGCATGGATCCGGATGAGATCCTGGAGCATTTTTACGGCACGGTTGTTTTCTCAAAAGGTGATAAAGGCTGGTCCCGCCCGTTTGACCCGGAGGCCTTCCGTGGTCTGAAGCTGCTGGAAGCGCTTTATGATGCCGATACGGGTGAGATCGTGGCTGAGGCGGAAGCCAAGCTGACCAGTCGCGTCGTCAAGAAGATCGCAGAAAAAACCCATGACGTCCTCGTTGGTCGCGCCGATCTGCTGGGGCGTTTCATCGCGCGTGACATCGTCAATGAGCACACGGGTGAGATTTATGCCGAAGCGGGTGAAGAGCTGACGGACGCACGTCTGACCACTCTTGAGGAAGCCGGTATTGCCGAAATCCCGATGCTGGCGATCGACACGACTCATGGGCCGTGGATCCGTAACACGCTGGCCGTGGACAAAAACAATAATCGCGATGATGCGCTGATCGATATTTACCGTGTCATGCGCCCCGGTGAGCCGCCAACCCCGGAAACAGCGGAGGCGATGTTTCAGGGCATTTTCTTCGACCCGGATCGTTACGACCTCTCCGCCGTCGGCCGCGTGAAAATGAACATGCGTCTGGAAATTGACGTGCCGGATTCCGTGCGTGTGCTCCGCAAGGAGGATATTCTGCGCACGGTCAAGATCATGTGCGACCTGAAAGATGGGCGTGGTCAGATAGACGATATTGATAATTTGGGCAATCGCCGTGTCCGCTCGGTCGGTGAATTGATGGAGAATCAATATCGCATCGGCCTGTTGCGCATGGAGCGCGCCATTCGTGAGCGTATGGGGTCCGTCGATATCGACACGGTCATGCCGCATGACCTCATCAACGCCAAACCGGCCGCGGCCACGGTGCGTGAGTTCTTCGGCTCATCCCAGCTCAGCCAGTTCATGGATCAGACGAACCCGCTCTCGGAAGTAACGCATAAGCGCCGCCTTTCCGCATTGGGCCCGGGCGGCCTGACGCGTGAGCGGGCCGGGTTTGAGGTCCGTGACGTTCACCCGACTCATTATGGCCGTATCTGCCCGATTGAAACGCCGGAAGGGCCGAATATCGGTCTAATCAATTCGCTCTCAACCTATGCGAAGGTCAATAAGTACGGCTTTATTGAAACGCCCTATCGCCTCGTTAAGGATGGGATGCTTCAGGATGGGTGGAAATATCTTTCCGCCATGGAGGAGGAGAAACTCATCGTCGCGCAGGCGGATGCCAAGCTTGATAAGGAGACGGGGCGCCTCGCGGATGAGCTCGTTTCCGTGCGTCGGTCGGGTGATTTCCGTCTCGTCCCGCCGGAGCAGGTGACGGCTTGTGACGTATCGCCCAAGCAGCTCGTTTCCGTCGCCGCGGCGTTGATTCCGTTTCTGGAAAATGACGACGCCAACCGCGCTCTGATGGGGTCAAACATGCAGCGTCAGGCCGTCCCGCTCGTGCGGGCGGAAGCGCCGCTTGTCGGCACAGGTATGGAAGCCGCTGTTGCCCGCGATTCCGGTGCGACCATTGTGGCACGGCGCGACGGCGTCGTTGACCAGATCGACGGTGCTCGTATCGTTGTCCGTGCTACGGGTGAGACCGGTGCGACGGAGGGTGTCGATATTTACCGCCTGCGTAAATATATGCGCTCTAACCAGTCGACCTGCATCAATCAGCGCCCGCTGGTGCATATTGATGATGTCGTCAAATCCGGTGACATCATCGCGGATGGCCCGTCGACTGAACTGGGTGAGTTGGCGCTGGGGCGTAACGTGCTCGTCGCCTTCATGCCCTGGAATGGTTACAACTTTGAGGATTCCATCCTCATCTCCGAGCGCATTGCGCGTGATGACGTCTTCACTTCAATCCATATTGAAGAGTTTGAAGTCATGGCCCGCGACACAAAGTTGGGTCAGGAGGAAATCACCCGCGACATCCCGAATGTCGGTGAGGAAGCGCTACGCAATCTCGACGAAGCGGGCATTGTCTATATCGGTGCGGAGGTGAATCCCGGCGATATTCTGGTCGGTAAGGTAACGCCGAAAGGCGAGAGCCCGGTCACGCCGGAAGAGAAATTGCTGCGTGCCATCTTCGGTGAAAAAGCCTCCGATGTGCGCGATACATCCCTGAAGCTGCCGCCCGGCACGACGGGGACGATCGTTGATGTGCGTGTCTTCTCCCGTCGTGGTATCGACAAGGATGAGCGCGCCATGGCCATTGAGCGCGCCGAGATCGAACGCCTGTCGAAAGACCGGGATGATGAACGCGCCGTGCAGGAGCGCAGCTTCATCAACCGTCTGCGTGAGCGCCTCTTGAATCAGTCAGCGGGTGCGGGTTTTAAAGGGATACGTTCCAGCACAGTCATCACTGATGAGGTGATGAATGAGCATCCGCGCAGTGCATGGCGTCACATTGTGGTGTCGGAAGACAGCGTGATGTCCGAGCTCGAAACCCTGCGGCGTGAATATGATGCCGAGATGGCGCGTATTCAGGCGCGGTTTGAGAGCAAGGTTGAGAAGCTTCAGCGTGGTGACGAGTTGCCACCGGGCGTGATGAAAATGGTCAAAGTCTTCGTTGCAGTGAAGCGCAAGCTTCAGCCGGGTGACAAAATGGCGGGTCGTCACGGTAATAAAGGTGTCGTGTCTCGCGTCGTGCCGGTTGAGGACATGCCATTCCTTGAAGACGGCACACCGGTTGACCTCGTGCTGAACCCGCTGGGCGTGCCCTCACGTATGAATGTCGGGCAGATCCTGGAAACCCACCTGGGTTGGGCGTGTGCTAATATCGGTCAGGATATCGGACGCCTGGCGGATGAATATCAGCGCAACGGGGAAGAGAAGATGGCATTGCTGGAGCGTCTGCGGACGGTCTATGGCGACGCTGTTTTTGAAAGCGACATCGCGGATATGAATAACGCGCAGCTTTCCGAACTGGCCGGTAATCTTCGCCGTGGCGTGCCGATCGCAACACCTGTCTTCGATGGTGCGTCGATTCCAGATATTGAAGATATGCTGGATAAGGCCGGGGTTGATCGTTCCGGTCAGTCTCAGTTGATTGACGGGCGCACGGGTGAACGCTTTGAACGTAAAACGACGGTTGGGTATATTTACATGCTCAAATTGCACCATCTTGTCGATGACAAGATCCATGCGCGCTCCATCGGTCCCTACTCACTCGTGACGCAGCAGCCGCTCGGGGGTAAAGCCCAGTTCGGCGGGCAGCGTTTCGGTGAGATGGAAGTCTGGGCGCTTGAGGCTTACGGGGCGGCCTACACGTTGCAGGAAATGCTGACCGTCAAGTCAGATGACGTCTCCGGTCGTACCAAGGTTTATGAAGCCATCGTGCGTGAGCAGGATGATTTCGAAGCCGGTATTCCAGAGAGCTTCAACGTCCTGATCAAAGAGCTCAAATCTCTCGGCCTGAATGTCGATCTGGAGCAAAGTGCATCGTGATGACGCTGTCATTTGTTGAAAATTGCATTGATGATAAGGCGCGCGCGGCCCATGGCCGCCGCGTGAAATGGGGTCTTGGCGCATGAACGAACTGATGAAGATTTTGGGCCAGACGGGCCAAAGCCTGTCTTTTGATCAGATCAAAATTCAGCTCGCTTCAGCCGAGCAGATCCGGTCCTGGTCCTATGGTGAGATCAAAAAGCCGGAAACCATCAATTACCGCACCTTCAAGCCGGAGCGTGACGGGCTTTTTTGCGCCCGTATTTTCGGCCCGATCAAAGATTATGAATGTCTGTGCGGCAAATATAAGCGCATGAAATTTCGCGGCATCGTCTGCGAAAAATGCGGTGTTGAAGTCACGCTCGCGAAGGTGCGACGTGAGCGTATGGGCCATATTGAGCTCGCCTCACCGGTGGCGCATATTTGGTTCCTGAAATCCCTGCCATCTCGTATCGCGACGCTGATCGACATCACGCTGAAAGATCTTGAGAAGGTTCTATATTTCGAGAGCTACATCGTTCTTGAAGCGGGCACGAGCCCGTTCAAGCAATATAGCCTGCTGTCGGAAGATCAATATTTCGACGCGCTGGATGATTACGCGGATGAGGGGCTTGAAGTCGGTATTGGCGCGGAGGCCATCAAGAAGATCCTCTGGAAAGCCCGCCTCCATGCGGAGGAAATCGACCGCCCTGGCCTAGTGGATCGGGAAGGGCGTGACCAGGATAAGTCCGACGGCGATCTGCTGCGGGAAGATCTCAAAGCCGCGACTTCCGAAGCGAAGCGCAAAAAGCTGGTCAAACGCCTCAAGCTCTATGATTCATTCGCCGAGAGCGGTTCCCGCCCGGAATGGATGATCCTGGACCTCGTCCCGGTGATCCCGCCGGAATTGCGTCCGCTCGTCCCGCTTGATGGCGGACGTTTCGCGACGTCAGATCTTAACGATCTCTACCGGCGCGTCATCAACCGTAATAACCGCCTCAAGCGTCTGATTGAGCTTCGTGCCCCGGATATCATTGTCCGGAATGAAAAGCGCATGTTGCAGGAAGCGGTGGACGCGCTGTTCGATAATGGTCGGCGTGGGCGTGCGATTGCGGGCGCCAATAAGCGTCCGTTAAAGTCCCTTTCGGACATGCTGAAGGGTAAGCAGGGGCGTTTCCGTCAAAACCTGTTGGGCAAGCGCGTCGATTATTCCGGTCGTTCCGTCATTGTCGTCGGGCCGGAACTCAAATTGCATCAATGCGGTCTGCCGAAGAAAATGGCACTGGAGCTGTTCAAGCCCTTCATTTATTCGAAGCTTGAGAAATATGGTCACGCCACGACCATTAAAGCCGCGAAACGTATGGTCGAGAAGGAACGTCCGGAAGTCTGGGACATCCTTGAAGAGGTGATCCGTGAGCATCCCGTGATGCTGAACCGTGCGCCGACTTTGCACCGATTGGGCATTCAGGCTTTCGAGCCTGTCCTGATTGAAGGCAAGGCCATCCAGCTTCATCCGCTCGTCTGCACCGCGTTCAATGCGGATTTTGACGGGGATCAGATGGCCGTGCACGTGCCACTCTCGCTGGAAGCCCAGCTTGAGGCGCGTGTGCTAATGATGTCGACAAATAACATCCTCAGCCCGGCCAATGGTAAGCCGATCATCGTGCCCTCACAGGATATCGTGCTGGGTCTTTATTATCTCAGCCTCGAAGTGCCGGAATATCTCGCGACACCGGATCAGGCGGAATATGATAAAGAAGGGCGCGTGACCAAAGCCGGTCCGCCAGCCTTCCATTCCGTCGCTGAAATTGAACTGGCGATGAATGAAGGTGCGCTGAAGCTGCACGACAAGATTCGCCTGCGACTGGAAGTCCCTTCAGCGGAGGGGCAGGTGACGCGGCGCGTGGTGATCACCACCCCGGGACGTGCGCTGATCGCGCAGATCCTGCCGGATAATGCGGCTGTGCCGTTTGAGGTCGTTAATAAGCAGCTGACCAAAAAGAACGTCTCTGACGTGATCGATGCGGTTTACCGCCATTGCGGCCAGAAAGAGGCGGTGATTTTCTGTGATCGTCTGATGGGGCTCGGTTTCCGCCATGCGGCGCGTGCCGGTATCTCCTTCGGCAAGGATGATATGATCATCCCGGTTGAGAAGCAGGCACTTGTTGAGCGGACTCAGGCCGAGATCAAAGAGTTCGAGCAGCAATATCAGGATGGTCTGATCACGGCGGGTGAGCGTTATAATAAGGTGGTCGATGCATGGTCACGCTGCACGGATGAAGTGCAGGTCGCGATGATGAAGGAGATCTCGAAGCAGGTCATCGGCAAGCCGACCAACTCCGTCTGGATGATGAGCCATTCCGGGGCGCGTGGGTCGCCAGCGCAGATGAAGCAGCTGGCCGGTATGCGCGGCCTGATGGCCAAGCCATCCGGTGAGATTATTGAGCAGCCCATTATTGCTAACTTTAAAGAAGGGCTCTCCGTTCTCGATTACTTCACGTCCACTCATGGTGCGCGTAAAGGTCTCGCGGATACGGCGCTCAAGACGGCGAACTCCGGTTACCTGACGCGCCGCCTGGTTGATGTCGCGCAGGATTGCATCATCGTTGAGAATGATTGCGGCACGGGGCGCGGCCTGACCGTGCGTGCGGTTATGGATGGAGGTGAAATCGTCTCCTCCCTCTCCGAGCGTATTCTGGGGCGGACCCTTTCCGCCGATGTCCTCAACCCAGCTGACGGCAAGGTCCTCTATCCGCGCAACACGCTGGTTGAGGAAGCGGAGGCGGAGACGATTGAGCAGGCCGGGGTTGAGACGGTGCAGATCCGTTCTGTCCTGACCTGTGACGGTCGTGTCGGCGTCTGCGCGCATTGTTATGGGCGTGATCTGGCGCGCGGCACACCGGTGAATATCGGTGAGGCTGTCGGCGTCATCGCGGCGCAATCGATCGGGGAACCCGGCACGCAGCTGACGATGCGCACCTTCCATATTGGTGGTGCGGCGACGCGCGGTGCTGAGCAATCCATGGTGGAAGCGTCCCGCGACGGCAAGGTGACCATCCGTAACCGCAACGTCGTGCAGAACAGCCAGAACATGACGATCGTCATGTCGCGTAACTGTGAGATCGTGCTGACGGATGAGAAAAATGTCGAGCGTGCCCGCTATCGTGTGCCTTATGGTGCACGTCTGCTGGTCACGGAGGGTCAGAATGTCGAGCGCGGCCTCAAAATGGCTGAGTGGGACCCTTACACCCTACCGATCATCACTGAGGAATCCGGCACGGTCGAATATCTCGATCTCATCGATTCAATCACGTTGGTTGAGCGGATGGATGAGGTGACGGGGCTGACCTCTCGCGTGGTTGTCGATTATAAGCAGGGTGGCAAGAGCGTCGATCTGCGGCCGCGTTTGCAGGTCAAGGACGCTTCCGGCAATGTCGTGAAACTGGGGAACGGAAATGACGCACGTTACTTCCTTGCGCCGGACTCCCTCTTATCAGTCGATAATGGCGCGAAGGTGCATGCGGGTGACGTTCTGGCGCGTATCCCGCGTGAGGGTTCCAAAACGCGTGATATTACGGGTGGTCTGCCGCGCGTTGCTGAGCTTTTTGAAGCGCGGCGCCCGAAAGACCACGCCATTATCGCCGAGACGGAAGGTCGCATCGAAATCGGTCGTGATTATAAGTCGAAGCGCTGCATCATCGTCAAAAATGATGAGACGGGTGAGGAGACTAATTACCTCATCCCGAAGGGCAAGCATGTTTCCGTTCAGGAAGGTGATTTTGTCCAGAAGGGAGACCCGCTGGTTGATGGTCCGCGCGTGCCGCATGACATTCTCAAGGTCATGGGTGTTGAAGCCCTGTCAGATTACCTCGTGAATGAAATTCAGGATGTTTATCGTCTCCAGGGCGTGAAGATTAATGACAAGCACATTGAGGTCATTGTCCGGCAGATGCTCCAGAAAGTTGAAATTCTGGAGCCGGGCGACACAACCTATCTTGTCGGGGAAATCGTTGATCGGATTGAGTTCGAGACGGAGAATGACAAGAGACTGAAGCTGGATGAGACGCCGGCACGCGGTGCGCCTGTTCTGCAGGGCATCACCAAGGCGTCGCTCCAGACGCAGTCCTTCATCTCGGCAGCGTCCTTCCAGGAAACGACGCGTGTCCTGACAGAGGCCGCGACAGCGGGCAAGGTCGATACGCTGAATGGCTTGAAAGAGAACGTCATTGTCGGACGTCTCATCCCGGCGGGAACGGGCAGCGTCATGAATCGCCTGCGGGCGATTGCCGCCTCTCAGGATCGCCAGCGACTGGGGCAGACTTCTGTTGAAACGACCGAAGAATCATCGGAGGCTTGAGGTTGAAAATAAGCGCGCAGCGTCAGGCTGCGCGCTTATTGCTGGGGTATCGGTAAATATCGTGGCGACTCTATCCAGATGCTTGACTTTTGCTGGTAAGCGCCGTAGGTAGCACGCTTCCGGCTTCCCCCGTCTCTCGGGACGTTAAGGCCGAGGATAGACTTTATTTTTTGCTTTGGACGCCGTTTATCTTTGGTAAACCAAGGTCTGGGGTAGATTTGTTTGGCGGGCGATCTTGCATCGCGCGCTGAGTTGTGTTGAATGCGCGCGGATCAGGTGCGAATCTGGTCTGTCTTTAAACGAGAATCGGGAAGGGCGAATGCCGACCATCAACCAGTTAATCGCAAAAGGGCGTGATCCTGCTGCGAAGCGGAATAAAGTGCCAGCCCTGCAAGGGTGCCCGCAAAAGCGTGGCGTGTGCACGCGCGTCTATACGGTCACACCGAAGAAGCCGAACTCGGCCTTGCGTAAGGTGGCAAAAGTCCGCCTGACAAACGGGTATGAGGTCGTCAGCTACATCCCTGGTGAAGGGCACAATCTGCAAGAGCATAGCGTGGTTCTGATCCGTGGCGGCCGCGTGAAGGATCTTCCGGGTGTGCGCTACCACATTCTCCGTGGTGTGCTGGATACACAAGGTATTGCAAAACGCCGCCAGCGTCGCTCGCTTTACGGTGCGAAACGTCCTAAGTAAGAGGAATATAAGGCATGAGTCGCCGACATCGCGCTGTCAAGCGTGAGATCCTTCCCGATCCGAAGTTTGGAGACGTCGTCATCACGCGCTTTATGAATGCGCTAATGTACGATGGTAAGAAATCGACTGCTGAAGGTATCGTTTACGGTGCGCTTGAAGCTGTCCGCCGTCGTGGCGGTGCTTCGACGGATCCGGTTGCGATGTTTCACGCAGCGCTCGACAACGTCAAGCCTGCCGTCGAGGTGCGCTCACGCCGCGTCGGTGGCGCGACGTATCAGGTGCCTGTCGAAGTCCGTGCGGAACGTCGTCAGGCCTTGGCGATACGCTGGGTGATCGACGCGTCGCGCAAGCGCGGCGAGAACACGATGCAGGAGCGCTTGTCCAACGAGCTGATGGATGCGATCAATAATCGCGGTTCGGCCGTCAAAAAGCGTGAAGACACGCATCGCATGGCTGAAGCCAACAAGGCATTCAGCCACTACCGCTGGTAAGTTTAACCAGCTCAACAGTTTCGGGTTTCAATCGGAACCTGATGTTAATGAGCAATCTTCCCCGCCGTAACTTCGGCGGTGGGTTATGGAGAGAACGATGGCTAAGGCTAAATTTGAGCGGACGAAGCCGCACTGCAATATCGGAACGATTGGTCACGTTGACCATGGCAAAACCTCGCTGACGGCTGCGATTACTAAGACGCTCGCCAAGTCAGGTGGTGCGACATATCAGGCTTATGATCAGATCGACGCGGCGCCGGAAGAGCGTGCACGTGGTATCACGATCTCGACCGCTCACGTTGAGTATGAGACGAAAAACCGCCATTACGCGCACGTCGACTGCCCGGGCCATGCTGACTACGTCAAGAACATGATCACCGGTGCGGCGCAGATGGATGGCGCGATCCTCGTTGTCTCCGCTGCTGATGGCCCGATGCCCCAGACACGTGAGCACATCCTGCTCGCGCGCCAGGTGGGTGTTCCTGCGCTGGTCGTTTTCCTGAACAAGGTCGATCAGGTGGATGACCCTGAGCTGCTTGAGCTCGTTGAGATGGAAGTGCGTGAGCTTCTCTCTTCCTACCAGTTCCCGGGCGACGATATCCCCATCATCAAGGGCTCCGCGCTCGTCACGCTTGAAGATGGCGATGCCGAAATCGGTGAGAACCGCGTTCTTGAGCTGATGGAAGCGGTTGATTCCTACATCCCGCAGCCTGAGCGCCCGATTGACCGTCCTTTCCTGATGCCGATTGAGGACGTCTTCTCGATCTCCGGTCGTGGCACGGTTGTGACGGGTCGCGTTGAGCGCGGTGCGGTCAATGTCGGTGAGGAAGTTGAGATTGTCGGTCTTAAGGACACAGTTAAGACGACGGTGACCGGCGTTGAGATGTTCCGCAAGCTTCTTGATCGTGGTGAGGCGGGCGATAATATCGGTGCCCTTCTGCGTGGCACGAAGCGTGAAGACGTTGAGCGCGGTCAGGTTCTGGCCAAGCCCGGCTCCATCACCCCGCACAAGAAGTTCAAGGCCGAAGCCTACATCCTCACGAAAGAGGAGGGGGGCCGTCACACGCCGTTCTTCACTAATTATCGTCCCCAGTTCTACTTCCGCACGACGGACGTCACGGGTGTTGTCCAGCTGCCGGAAGGCACAGAGATGGTCATGCCGGGCGACAACGTCGCGATGGATGTTGAGCTGATCGCACCGATCGCGATGGATGAAGGCCTTCGCTTCGCGATCCGCGAAGGTGGCCGGACTGTCGGCGCAGGTGTGGTCGCGTCGATCACCGCCTGAACGAAAATATAGCCTCGAAGGCTGACCCGACCGGGCGCACCTGGTCGGGTCAGCCTTCGAGGCTTAGAAGGAGCAGGGTAGCCCCCGAACCTTATTGAGTTGGACGATTTGTAAAGATGGACAGCCAAAACATCCGCATTCGCCTCAAGGCATACGACCACCGCGTGCTCGATAACAGCACGAAGGAGATCGTGAACACGGCGAAGCGCACGGGTGCGCAGGTTCGGGGTCCCATCCCGCTACCGACGCATATTGAGCGTTTTACTGTTAACCGCTCGCCACATGTGGATAAGAAAAGCCGCGAGCAGTTCGAAATTCGGACTCACCGCCGCCTGCTCGATATTGTCGAGCCGACCCCGCAGACCGTGGACGCCCTCATGAAGCTCGACCTCGCCGCTGGCGTCGATGTCGAGATCAAGCTTTAAGGTCCAGACGATGCGCACCGGATTGATCGCAAAAAAGTTGGGCATGACCCGACTCTTCAAGGAAGACGGCACACACGTGCCTGTCACCGTTCTTCATCTCGACGATGTGACGGTTGTCTCCACCCGTAATGTTGAGCGTGACGGCTATACGGCCGTGCAGCTTGGTATGGGCAAGGCAAAAGTTAAAAACGTCTCCAAGCCCATGCGTGGACATTTCTCGGCCGCCAAGGTCGAGCCCTGCAAGAAGCTTGTCGAGTTTCGCGTCAGTGACGACGCGGTGCTTGAGGCGGGGACACGCCTTTCAGCCGCGCATTTCGTCGTCGGCCAGAAAGTGGACGTGACCGCAACGAGTAAAGGTAAGGGTTTTGCCGGCGCCATAAAGCGCTGGAACTTTGCCGGTCTCGAAGCTTCGCACGGCGTTTCCATCAGTCACCGTTCACACGGTTCGACGGGACAGCGTCAGGATTCCGGCAAAGTCTTCAAAGGCAAGAAAATGGCCGGTCATCTTGGTGATGAGCGCATCACCACGCTGAACCTCGAAGTCGCCGCGGTGGATGAAGAGCGTAATCTCATTATGGTTCGTGGTTCAGTCCCGGGTGCTAAAAACGGCACGGTGCTGATCCGCGATGCGATCAAGAAGGACCGTCACGCTGACGCGCCGTATCCGGCTGCGACTCTGACGGCCGCCGGTTGAGGACTGAGGGTATGGAATACGAGATCAAGACCCTCGATAACGGAAGCGCCGGTAAGGTGATCCTTCCGGAGGAATTGTTCGGCATTACGCCGCGCAATGACATTATGGCCCGCGTCGTACATTGGCAGCTCGCCAAGCGTCGTGCTGGCATGCACCGCGTCAAAGGCATGGGCGAAATTTCCGGCACGACCAAGAAGCCCTATCGCCAGAAAGGCACGGGCTCTGCACGTCAGGGTTCGTTGCGTGCCCCGCAATTCCGCACAGGTGGTGTGGTGCACGGGCCGGTTCTGCGTGACCATGGTTATGACCTGCCGAAAAAAGTGCGCCGCCTCGGCCTGATCTCTGCATTGTCGCAGAAGGCTGCGGAAGGGAAGGTCGTTATCCTTGAGGCTGTTGCCGGTGTGCAGAAAACACGTGATGCCGAAGCCAAAATGAAGGCTCTGGGCCTGACTTCGGCTTTGATCGTTGATGGTGTCAATCCGGATGTCGGGTTTGGGCGTGCCATCCGCAACCTGCATAAGATTGATGTGATGCCGTCAATCGGTGCCAATGTTTACGATATCCTCAATCATGAGGCGCTTATCGTGACGCGCGCCGGGCTTGATGGCCTGAAGGAGCGCCTGGCATGAGCACGACAACCGTTCTGGCGCGCCGTGAAAAGGCCGCCCGCATGAGCCGTGAGGCGATGTTTGACATCATCCGCGGGCCCGTCATCACTGAGAAAGCGACAGCTCTTTCAGAGAATAACCACGTCGTTTTCCGCGTCGCACTTAAGGCGTCCAAGCCCGAGATCAAAATTACGGTCGAGACGCTGTTTAACGTGAAGGTGCTTTCGGTGAACACCCTGGTGCAGAAGGGCAAGAGCAAAATGTTCAAGGGGCGGCCAGGTCGTCGCTCTGACACCAAGAAAGCATATGTTAAGCTCGCAGATGGTCAGTCGATCGACCTCACAGCGAAGCTGAGCTGACGCGGGGTAGGGAATCATGGCACTAAAACACTTTAATCCGACGACGCCCAGCCTTCGTGGCACCGTCCTTATCGACCGGAGCGAGCTGCATAAGTGGAAACCCGTCAAGCAGCTGACGGAAGGTAAGAACAAATCCGGCGGTCGCAATAATCATGGGCGTACAACGTCGCGCTTCCGTGGCGGCGGGCACAAGCAGTCCTACCGTTATGTCGATTTCAAGCGTCGCAAATTCGATGTTGCGGGCACGATTGAGCGGCTGGAATATGACCCGAACCGCACGTCTTTCATCGCGCTGGTCAAATATGATGATGGTGAGCTTGCTTACATCCTCGCGCCACAACGCGTGAAATCAGGGGATCGTGTCGTTGCTGGTGCGCGGGTTGACGTTAAGCCCGGCAATGCAATGCCGCTGGCGGCGATGCCGGTGGGCACGATCGTCCATAATATTGAGCTCAAGATCGGTGCGGGTGGCAAGGTCGCGCGTTCAGCCGGGACTTACGCCCAGCTTGTCGGCAAGGATGCCGGTTACGCTCAGATCAAGCTGCAATCCGGTGAGTTGCGTCTTGTCCGCGGGGAATGCATGGCGGCAGTCGGTGCTGTCTCCAACCCGGATAATATGAACCAACATATTGGTAAGGCCGGTCGCAATCGTTGGCTCGGGCGCCGCCCACATAATCGTGGTGTCGTCATGAACCCTGTTGATCACCCGCATGGTGGTGGTGAGGGCCGTACCTCTGGCGGGCGTCATCCCGTTACGCCGTGGGGTAAGCCGACAAAAGGTTACAAAACGCGTAGAAACAAGCGCACGGATAGCTTGATTATCCGCCGCCGCAAGACCGGTAAGTAAGAGAGGGGTATTAGAGAGATGGCACGTTCCGTCTGGAAAGGCCCGTTCGTCGACGGGTACTTGTTTGGTAAGGCAGAAGCTTTACGTGCGTCGGGTCGCAATGAGGTGATCAAAATCTGGTCACGTCGTTCAACGATCCTGCCACAATTTGTGGGCCTAACATTTGGTGTGTATAACGGGCGCAAATTCCTGCCTGTGCAAGTGACGGAAAATATGGTCGGACATAAGTTCGGCGAGTTTTCCCCGACGCGCACATTCACGGGTCATGCGTCCGATAAAAAGTCGAAGCGGGGCTGAGATGAGCAAGCCAAAGCATATTCGCGCACTTGCCGATAATGAGACGCAGGCCGTTGCACGCAATGTCCGTGTCAGCCCGCGCAAGCTCGACCTGGTTGCGGCCATGATCCGCAATCTGCCGGCTGACAAAGCCATTGCGGCGCTGACTTTTTCCCGCCGTCGCATTGCGCAGCAGGTGCGTAAGACACTTGAGAGCGCGATCGCAAACGCTGAAAATAATCATCAGCTTGATGTGGATCAGCTGGTGGTGAAGTCGGCTGAGGTCGGTAAATCAATCGTCATGAAGCGCTTTCATGCGCGTGGTCGTGGTCGCTCCGCCCGGATTGAAAAGTTCTTCAGCCACATCAAGATCGTGGTCGCTGAGCGGGCTGCGACAGAAGATGCCCCTGCGAAGAAGACTCGCAAGCGCAAAGACGTAGCAGAACAGAAGGCGGCCTGATATGGGACATAAAGTCAATCCGATCGGGCTTCGGCTCGGTGTAAATCGCACCTGGGACAGCCGCTGGTATGCGGGCCAGGATTACGCGAATCTTCTTCATGAGGACCTCAAGCTTCGGGCATATCTTCGTCGCAAGCTCGCAGGTGCTGGTGTTTCCCGCGTTGTGATCGAACGTCCGGCTAAAAAGCCCCGCGTCACGATCTATGCAGCCCGTCCGGGTGTCGTGATCGGTAAAAAAGGTCAGGATATTGACGCGCTTCGTAAAGATCTAAGCCGTATGGCGAAGGCTGACGTCGCGCTCAACATCGTGGAAATCCGCAAGCCTGAAATTGACTCGACACTTGTCGCGGAAAATATCGCGCAGCAGCTAGAGCGCCGCGTGGCATTCCGCCGGGCGATGAAGCGTGCCGTGCAATCCGCGATGCGCCTCGGGGCGGAGGGGATTCGGATCAACTGCTCCGGTCGGCTTGGCGGTGCTGAGATCGCGCGTATTGAATGGTATCGTGAAGGTCGCGTTCCGCTTCATACGCTTCGTGCGGATATTGATTACGGCGTGGCAACGGCGAAGACGACCTATGGCACTTGTGGTGTGAAGGTCTGGATCTTTAAAGGCGATGTCATGGCGCATGACTCCCTTGCTCAGGACCGTCGTGCCGCTGAGCAAGCGCCGCAGCGTTGAGTCGAAGTTCAAAACAAGCGTCGTGAGGCGCGTGAGGATAACTGATCATGCTTTCCCCCAAGCGGACGAAGTTTCGCAAAGCCCATAAAGGCCGTATTCACGGCCTCGCAAAAGGTGGAACGACGCTGAATTTCGGCGCGTTCGGCCTGAAAGCGCTTGAGCCCGAGAGGATCACGGCGCGCCAGATCGAGGCGTCTCGTCGTGCGATTACGCGTGCGATGAAGCGCGCAGGTCGTGTCTGGATCCGCATTTTCCCGGATCTTCCGGTTTCCACCAAGCCGGCTGAGGTGCGGATGGGCTCGGGTAAGGGCTCGCCTGAATATTGGGTCGCACGCGTCAAGCCGGGTCGCGTCCTTTTCGAAATTGAAGGCGTGCCGCCTGATGTCGCGCGCCACGCGCTCGAATTAGGCGCGGCGAAACTGCCGATCAAGACCAAGTTCATTACACGCATTGGAGATGCCTGAGATGGCCGACGCGTTTAAAGTCGCCGATCTGCGGGGCAAGACGTCTGATGAGCTTGAGGCTCTTCTGCTTAATCTGAAAAAAGAGCAGCTGAATCTGCGTTTCCAGGCCGCGACCGGGCAGTCTGAAGGTGCGGGCCGGGTGCGGCTGCTGCGTCGTGCTGTCGCGCGGATCAAGACAGTTTTGCATCAATCGAAGAAGAGTGCGGGCGCAAAAACGTCCGCCGTAAAGTCCTGAGAGGAGACGGACAATGCCAAGGCGTGTCCTGACTGGGCGAGTGACTAGTGATAAGATGGACAAGACGGTGACCGTCCTCGTGCATCGTCGCGTTATGCACCCGCTTTATAAAAAGTTTATTCGCCGCTCCAAGAAATACGCGGCGCATGATGAGCTGAATGAGTGCAAAATCGGCGATACCGTCCGTATCGAAGAATGTGCGCCGATTTCAAAACGCAAGACGTGGATGGTTGTTACGCGCAACGGTGCGGCACTTGGTGCCCCCGCGGCTGACGCCAGCCCTGTTTCGGCTTAAATAGGGGGCTAAAAATGATCCATCCTGAGACCAACCTTGGCGTTGCGGATAATTCCGGCGCGCGTCGGGTGCAGTGCATCAAGGTGCTGGGCGGTTCCAAGCGTAAAACCGCTTCGGTCGGCGACGTGATCGTCGTTTCCGTCAAGGAGGCGATTCCGCGCGGTAAAGTCAAAAAAGGTGATGTCCATCAGGCTGTCATCGTCCGCACCTCTTACCCGGTGCGTCGGGCGGATGGCAGCGCCATTCGTTTTGACAAAAACGCAGCAGTGCTGATCAACAAGTCGATGGAGCCCATTGGTACGCGTATCTTTGGTCCCGTCGTGCGTGAGCTGCGTGCCCGCAAGTTCATGAAAATCATCTCCCTTTCTCCGGAGGTCCTGTAATGGCCGCGCGTATAAAAAAGGGTGATCAGGTTGTGGTCATTTCCGGTGCGTCCAAAGGCGTGCGGGGTGAGGCGATGTCCATCCTTCCTAAGGTTGAGAAGGCTGTCGTCCGTGGCGTTGCTATAGCGAAACGTCACACGAAGCCGAGCCGCCAGAATGAAGAGGGCGGCATCATTGCGAAGGAGATGCCTGTGCATCTCTCAAATCTTAAACTTATCGATCCGAAGAGTGGCAAGCCGACCCGTGTTGGTTTCCGCGTTCTTGATGACGGCCGCAAAGCGCGCGTCGCCAAGGCGACCGGCGAGATTATCGGAGGCTAAGGGGGCGATATGAGCGACAAACACGCACACGCTCTGCCGCGTCTGCAGGAACGTTACCAGCAGGAGATCCGTGAGCAGCTTCGTCAGCAGTTTGGCTATAAAAACATCCTGCAAGTGCCGAAGCTTGAGAAGATCGTCCTTAATATGGGCGTCGGTGAAGCGGCAGGCGATCAGAAAAAACTGGATGCCGCCGTTGCGGAGATGGCGCTGATCGCAGGTCAGAAGCCCGTCAAGACGCTGGCACGCAAGGCGATTGCCGGTTTCAAGATCCGTGAAGGCCTGCCGATCGGCTGTAAAGTCACGCTGCGTCGCGCACGTATGTATGAGTTTCTCGATCGTCTTGTGACAATCGCGATGCCGCGCATTCGTGACTTCCGTGGGCTTCCGGCGAATAAGGGCTTTGATGGTCGCGGCAACTTTGCGATGGGCATCAAGGAGCAGATTGTGTTCCCTGAAATCCAGTACGACAAGGTTGATTCAGTGCGCGGCATGGACATCATTTTCGTGACAAATGCACGGAGCGATGATGAAGCCAAAGCATTGCTGAAAGCCTTTGACCTACCGTTCGCGGCCTGAAAGTTTCGTGGTGCCCTTTGTTTTTTGATTGCAAAGAGGCGAAGGGTGCCTTTATAGACACGCTGTTTGGAAAACCGTCGGGATTGGCCCGACAGGTTCCGGGAGAAAGTTTAGCATGGCAAAAGTCTCCGCCGTGAATCGCAACGCGAAGCGCGCGCAAATGGCGCAGCGCGATCGTGCGAAGCGGACCGCGCTTAAGGAAATCATCAAGGATCGTTCTCTTCCTGTGGAAGAGCGGTTCGACGCGTCGCTGAAACTCGCTGAGATGCCGCGCAATGGCTCACGCACGCGTGTGCGCCTGCTGTGCAAGGTCTCTGGCCGTCCGCGCGCCAATTATCGGAAATTCCAGCTCAGCCGTATCGCGCTCCGCGATCTGGCATCAACGGGCCAGATTCCCGGTATGGTTAAATCGAGCTGGTAAGGGTTTAAGACGACAATGTCCCTCTCCGATCCTTTGGGTGATATGATCACCCGTATACGTAACGCGCAGCGTGCACGTCACGCATCCTGCGTTGCGCCGGCGTCCAAACTGCGTGCCAATGTGCTTGAGGCCCTGCGCCGCGAAGGTTACATTCGTGGTTACACGACTGAGGAACTCCGCAAGGGTGTCTCCCAGTTGCGGGTCGAGCTGAAATACGCTGATGGCCAGCCGGTTATCAAAGAGATTCACCGCGTTTCCAAGCCGGGGCGTCGCGTCTATTCCAAAATCAAGGAATTGCAGCGCGTCTATGCTGGTCTCGGCGTTTCCATCCTGTCCACACCCCGCGGCGTCCTTTCGGACGTTGAGGCCCGCGCTGCCAATGTTGGCGGCGAGGTCCTCTTCCGCGTGTTCTAAGGGAGGGACGCAATGTCACGTATTGGCAAATATCCGATTCCGATCCCTTCAGGCGTGGATGTCACCATTGCCAGGGGTATCCTTACCGCAAAGGGTAAACGCGGCCAGCTCAGCATGCCTCTGTCCCGCTTTGTTGAGGCGAAGGTCGAGGATGGCAAGATCGCCATTCAGCCTGTCGGCAACCGCTCGCGCGAGACATGGACGATGTGGGGCACAACCCGCGCCATCGCCGCGAATATCGTCAAGGGTGTCTCTGAGGGTTTCTCCAAAACGCTCGAAATCACCGGGACGGGTTTTCGCGCCAGTGTCCAGGGCTCGAAACTGGTCATGAATCTCGGTTTCTCGCATGATGTGGTCTATCCCATCCCGGCCGACGTCAAAATCACGACGCCGCGCCCGACGGCGATTACCGTCGAGGGGAATGACAAGCAGCGTGTCGGACAGGTCGCGCTGGATATTCGTAGTTTCCGCAAGCCGGAGCCTTATAAGGGCAAGGGTGTGCGTTATGAAACTGAAGTTCTTCGTCGCAAGGAAGGCAAGAAGAAATAATGGCTACGCAGCATGGTATGCAGGAGCGCCGTCGCAAGCGGTTGCGTTTCCAGCTTCGCCGCAAGAGCGGTGGCCGGCCGCGTCTGTCGGTTTTCCGCTCTGGCAAAAATATTTACGCGCAGATCATCGATGACGCCGCAGGTCGGACGCTCGCCAGTGCGAGCACGCTTGAGAAAGCCGTCCGCGATGCTGGCAAAAGCGGTGCGAATGTCGAGGCCGCCGGTGTGATCGGTAAGCTCATCGCGGAGCGTGGCGTCGCCGCCGGTGTTTCCACGGTTGTTTTCGATCGCGGCGCTTATCTCTATCACGGCCGTGTCAGGGCCCTTGCTGAGGCTGCCCGTGAGGGCGGACTCTCGTTCTAGGAAAGGATCACACATGGCACGAGAGCCAAGAGAAGGCGGCCGCGGTGGTCGCGAGCGGGAGCGTGAGGGCGACGATCTTGTTGACAAGCTCGTAATGATCAACCGTGTCGCCAAGGTTGTCAAAGGTGGACGTCGCTTTGCATTTGCCGCCCTCGTGGTCGTTGGTGACCAGAAGGGGCGCGTCGGTTACGGCGCCGGTAAAGCACGTGAAGTCCCTGAGGCGATCCGTAAAGCGACGGAACGTGCGAAGCGCGGCATGATCCGCGTCCCGATGAAGGAAGGTCGCACGCTGCATCATGACAGTTACGGGCATTTCGGTGCGGGTAAAGTCGTGGTGCGCGCAGCTGAAGCGGGAACGGGCATCATCGCCGGTGGCCCGATGCGCGCTGTCTTTGAATCGCTGGGCGTTAATGACGTTGTTGCCAAGTCCCTTGGCACCCGCAACCCGCATAACATGGTCAAGGCGACATTTGCCGCGCTTGAGCGTTGCAGCAGCCCACGTGCTGTCGCTGCGCGCCGTGGCAAAAAAGCCTCGGATCTCTTCCCTAAGCGGGGCCAGGCCGCTGAGGGTACGGCGGAGGCTGCAAATGGCTAAAAAAAATGCGACAGTCCGCATCCGGCAGATTGCCTCTGCAATTGGCCGCAAGCCAGGCCAGAAAGAGACCCTCGTCGGTCTCGGTCTGCGCGGCATTGGCAGCCAGCGTGAGCTTGAGGATACGCCGGCCGTTCGCGGTATGATCCGTAAAGTTGCCCACCTTCTGCAGGTGGAGGGATAAAATGAAACTCAACGAACTTCGTGACAATGAGGGCTCGCGTTATCGCAAGAAGCGCCTTGGTCGCGGCATCGGCTCCGGTAAGGGTAAAACCTCCGGGCGCGGCGTTAAAGGCCAGAAGGCGCGCGAGGGCGTATCACTGAATGGTTTTGAGGGTGGTCAGCTCCCTCTCTATCGTCGTATGCCCAAACGTGGGTTCACCAATATTTTCCGCAAGGAATATGTTGCGGTCAATCTTGGCCGGATCCAGAAGGCGATTGATGCGGGCAAACTGGACGCAGCAAACCTCATCACTGAGGAGTTGCTTCGGGGTGCCGGGCTCGTCAATGGTGGGAAGATTGCAGGCGTGCGCATACTTGCGGGTGGGGAAGTCACAAAACCCATCAAGCTTGAAGTCGCTGGTGCCTCTGCGGCGGCTGTTCAGGCTGTCGAGAAGGCAGGCGGTTCTCTCGCCGTTATGCAAAAGGCGGAAGTTACGGCCGAGGCGTGATCCCGGCTCAGCCATAGCATTGCAATGCATGCTGTCTTCATGGATAAACAGAACAGCGTCCCGCTGTGGCGGCGGCGCTGTTTTCGTTGAAAGGTTAGCACAATGGCTTCTGCAGCAGATCAGCTCGCAGCCAATCTGAACCTCAGCTCCTTTTCCAAAGCGACGGAGCTTAAAAAGCGAATCTGGTTTACGCTTGGTGCGCTTATTATTTACCGCCTTGGAAGTTACATCCCGGTCCCGGGTGTTGATGCAACGATTCTCGGCCAGATACTTGCCGGACATAGTCGTGGCATTCTCGGCATGTTTGACATGTTCTCGGGAGGTGCACTAGGCCGTATGACGGTCTTTGCCCTCAATATTATGCCCTATATCAGCGCGTCCATTATCGTGCAGCTTCTTTCAACGGCGCTCCCATCTCTGGAGGCTCTGAAAAAGGAAGGGGATCAGGGGCGGAAAAAACTTAACCAATATACGCGTTACCTCACTGTGCTGATTGCGCTTTTCCAGGCCTACGGCATTGCGATGACGTTGCAGCATATGACAGGAAATGGCGGTGTCAGCGCCGTCGTCAATCCGGGTTACCCGTTTATTTTCACCGCCGTTCTCACTCTCGTTGGCGGGACGATGTTTTTGATGTGGCTTGGTGAGCAGATCACGGCGCGTGGTGTCGGTAATGGCATCTCCCTGATCATTTTCGCCGGTATTGTGGCGAACCTGCCCCATGCTTTGGCAAGCCTCTTCCAGCTGGGTTACACGGGCGCGCTCTCGCCGTTTTTCGTGCTTCTATTCCTCGTCCTTGCGGCGGTGACGATTGCCTTCATTGTTTTCATGGAGCAGGCGCAACGCCGCGTCGTCATTCAATATCCTAAACGTCAGGTCGGCAGCCGGATGTATGGGGGTGATTCCACCCATATGCCGCTCAAGGTCAATACGGCGGGCGTGATCCCACCGATCTTCGCTTCCTCCGTTCTGCTGATTCCCGTGACACTTGTCGGCTTCTCAGGCGGCAAGTCGGAGGGGTGGCTGGCTTCCATCGGGCAGGCGCTCAGTCAGGGGCAGCCGCTTTACATGGTGACTTACGCCGCCATGATCCTCTTCTTTTCCTATTTCTACGCCGCGGTCAGTTTCAACCCGGAGGAAACGGCGGAGAATCTGCGGAAGCAGGGCGGGTTCGTGCCGGGCATCCGGCCGGGAAGCAACACCACGCGGTATTTTGACCGTATCCTGACGCGTCTGACGACGATCGGCGGCATTTATCTTGTCGCTGTGTGCTTACTGCCACAGGTGCTCATCAGTCGTTATAGTGTGCCCTTCTATTTTGGTGGGACGAGCCTCATCATCATCGTGTCCGTTACCATCGATACGATGACGCAGGTGCAGTCGCATCTCGTGGCCCATCGCTATCAGGGGCTGATACGCAAGCAGCGTGGTCGATCCGCCAATCGGGTTGGGGTGCGGCGTTGATGAATATCATTCTTCTCGGCCCGCCCGGCGCGGGGAAGGGCACGCAGGCGCAGCGTCTGGAGCGTGATTTCGGCCTCAAGCAGATTTCGACAGGCGACATGTTGCGTGCCGAGGTGAAGGCCGCAACACCGCTTGGTATCCAGGCCCAATCGCTTATGGAAAGGGGTCTCTACATCCCTGATCCGATCATGATTGAGATGATCCAGGGGTGTATCGTGCGGCCTGATTGCAAGTCAGGCTTCATCCTTGACGGCTTCCCCCGGACGGAAAGCCAGGCTGTCGCCCTGGATGAGATGTTGCACGCGTGTGAAGCACGGATTGACGCGGTGGTCCTTCTTGAAGTTGTGCCGGATGTTATTGTGGATCGCCTGGCCCAGCGCACCAACGCGGATGGCACCAAGCGCGCGGATGATGCGCCGGAAACGGTGCGCAAGCGTCTTGAGGTTTATGCTCAGCAGACAGCCGTGATTCTACCTTATTATGAGCATGCGAAATGCCTGAAACGCGTTGATGGGATGCAGGATGTCGATGCTGTTTATCGCGCCATTTTGCGGGCGCTTGGCCTGACCGCGCCGCGCGAAATGGACGGTATCACGCAAAAGTGATAATATTCATTTGACTCAGCGGGGCCGGTCGTTATATTCGGCCCCCTTATCACACGAGCTGCCAGGATTGTCGTTTTCCTCGTTCAGGGACCTGCGATTCCTCGTTTGGTGAAGCGCGGTAGAAATCAAGCAAGCCCGATGAGGGCTGAGGCATAAAAACAGAGTGCGGCTTCCGGGCCGACAGGGAGAGTGAAGCGTGGCACGTATTGCCGGCGTAAATATTCCGACGACAAGACGCGTCGTCATCGGTCTCAGCTATGTCTATGGCATCGGGCCGTCGACAGCGCGGAAGATCTGCTCCAGGCTCGGCATTGCTGACGCAAAGCGCGTCAATGAGCTGAGTGATGATAAAATCCTCAAGGTCCGTGAGTTGATTGATTCCGAGTATCGTGTTGAGGGTGACCTTCGTCGTGAGACAGCGATGAATATCAAACGCCTGATGGATCTCGGCTGTTATCGTGGCCTGCGTCACCGTCGCGGACTTCCTGTTCGGGGCCAGCGCACCCACACCAACGCACGTACCCGCAAGGGTAAGGCGGTGGCGATTGCCGGTAAAAAGAAAGTCACGCGTTAATCGCGTTCATTTAATGGTGAAGCGGGTGGTGGGTGTCGTATTCACTGCCCGATTTGCGTAAAAACTGATTTTGGGACAGGGCCAATATGGCGAAGGCGGCGGCTCCGCGTATCCGCAAGAAGGAACGCAAAAATATTATCTCGGGTGTTGCACACGTGCTTTCCACGTTCAACAACACACTGATCACGATTTCGGACGCCCAGGGCAATGCGATTGCCTGGTCATCTTCTGGCGCGCAGGGCTTTAAGGGTTCTCGCAAATCGACGCCATATGCGGCTCAGGTCGCTGCTGAGGATGCAGGGCGCAAAGCGCGTGAGCATGGCATGGAAACGCTTGAGATTGAGGTCTCCGGCCCGGGTTCGGGTCGTGAGAGTGCTCTGCGTGCGTTGCAGAGTGTCGGTTTTTCCATCACCTCAATTCGTGATATGACTCCGGTGCCACATAATGGTTGCCGTCCTCGGAAGCGTCGCCGCGTCTGATGGTTGCGCGCCGCACCCGTCAAAAAGTGCGGTTTCGCCAAGTTTGCGCGGCCCTTATTATGTGTCGCGTTGTCCTGACCCCGCATTGCGAGGTTGATACTTCGCTGAGTTGCAGCGAAAAAGTTTTTTGAAAGGCCACGACCTTGGTCCTCCAAAAGAACTGGCAGTCTCTTATTAAGCCGGAGAAACTTGAAGTTTCCCCCGGCGTGATGCCGTCTCATAAGGCGACCGTGGTTGCCGAGCCGCTTGAGCGGGGCTTCGGCATGACGCTGGGCAACGCCATTCGGCGCGTCCTGCTTTCCTCCCTGCAGGGAGCTGCGGTGACGGCCATTCAGATTGACGGAGTTCTCCATGAATTTTCCTCCGTGCCGGGTGTGCGAGAGGATGTGACCGATATCGTCCTCAATGTGAAGCAGCTTGCGCTGCGTATGCATGGGGATGGCCCCAAACGCATGATTCTGTCCGCCACAGGCCCGGGTGAAGTGACAGCGGGCCAGATCCAGGCCGGTCACGACATTGAAATCATGAATCCCGACCTTGTGATCTGCACGCTTGATCATGGTGTGAAGCTGGGTATCGAATTCACGGTAAATTCCGGTAAGGGTTACGTCCCCGCCGCCGCCAACCGGCCGGAAGATGCGCCGATCGGCCTAATCCCTGTCGATGCGATCTATTCGCCGATCCGCCAGGTTTCCTACAAGGTTGAGCAGACCCGCGTCGGACAGGTGACGGATTATGACAAGCTGCTTCTGACGGTGGAAACGGATGGTTCGTTGACGCCTGAGGATAGCCTCGCATTGGCGGCGCGTATCCTTCAGGACCAGTTTCGGCTCTTCATCAATTTTGAGGAGCCGCGCCCCGTCCGTCAGGAAGAGCCACGTGATGAGCTGCCGTTCAACCGCAATCTCCTCCGTAAGGTGGATGAGCTTGAGCTTTCTGTCCGCAGTGCGAACTGCCTGAAAAACGATAACATCGTCTATATCGGTGACCTCGTTCAGAAATCCGAGCAGGAGATGCTGCGCACCCCGAATTTCGGCCGTAAGTCGCTCAATGAGATCAAGGAAGTCTTGACCTCAATGGGGCTGTCTCTCGGTATGAATGTTCCCGCCTGGCCGCCGGAAAACATTGAGGATCTCGCCAAACGTCTCGACGAGGTCTTCTGAGACAATCCTGGCATCTTTTAATAGAGTAAGGAATTCATATCATGCGTCATGGTGTTGCCGGGCGTAAACTCAACGTCACCTCATCCCACCGTGCGGCGATGTTCCGTAACATGGCCGTGTCTCTCATCAAGCATGAGCAAATCACCACCACGCTCCCCAAGGCGAAGGAAATCCGCCCTGTTGTGGAGAAGCTGATCACACTCGGCAAGCAGGGCACGTTGCATGCACGTCGTCAGGCTTTTGCCCGTCTGCGTGATGAAGCTATTGTCGCGAAGCTTTTCTCAACTGTTGCGGAGCGTTACAAGGCGCGCGCAGGCGGCTATACCCGCGTGCTTAAGGCAGGCGTCCGTTATGGCGACAATGCGGATATAGCCGTGGTTGAGCTGGTTGAGCGCGATATTGAGGCGAAGGGCAAAGATAGCGGTCCCGTTCAGTCCGCGCCCGAGCTTGAGGCTGAATAAAAAGCCTCCACGGATAAGCGTCGATCAAACTCGTCTGGTCAAACCAGGCGGGTTTTTTATGCGATCGCGGGCAATCACCGTCACGCCACACATAGCCTGCAGAGGCAGGGAAACAACCTAAAAGGAGGGGCCTTAATCAGCATTCACCCTCTTCAACTGCCGGCTCCGTGCTTGCGTTTCATCGCTCGACTAAAGATAATACCAGTGATATTTGTCGCGCCGCCGCAAAAATAAGTATAAATATTTATCGCCAAAAAGTCTATTGCTGAAATACCGATATTTTTTGAGTATATAATGAGTACGCTGTTGTGGAATAAAATCAGAGCTCCCGCGTTGATGAGGGCGTGACCTCCAGGAGATTTCCATGCTTAAGCTCGCCTTGTCGTTTCTCGTCATTTCCCTGATTGCGGGACTATTCGGGTTTACCGGTATTTCGGCCGCATCAGCGGGGATCGCCAAAAATCCTCTTCACCATCTTCGTGGTGCTTTTCCTTATTTTTCTCGCGATGGCGGTCTTCGCCGGTAAAAGCATCACCTGACGCCCCAATAAAAGCGGCATTTCGGGAAAAGCCGGTCACGCGCCGGCTTATTCCTTCGCTTTGCGGAAATACCCGTCAATAAACGGATTATTTGACGTCAGTGATTTTCGTGCGGGAAGTGACACGGCATCCCACCCGCCCCCAAGCGCGGTTATCAGCGCAACATGTGAGGTCCATTGTGATTAACGCACGCCCAAGGCCCGCACCTCATAATTCAAAGCGTTCTGCTGGCTTGTGATGACTGTCGTATAGATTTCCGTGCCCGCCCATGAAGGCGTTCATGGAAACGTGGACAGCCTCTTTGGCGGAAGTCACAGCTGCTTCCTGCTCTGCATATTGTTTTTCGAGAATGCGCAGGTTGGAGAAATTATCTTCAACATTCTGAAGGGCTGTCAGCACGGTTTGGCGGTAATTGGCGACGGCCGCATCATAATCCGCCTTCGCGCCCCTCACGGCCGCGCGCCGCGCGCCGCCAGAGAAAATCGTCTCCGATGCCGCGGCCCCTAATGACCAGAAGCGCGATGCGGCACGGATCAGCTCATCAAGCGGGTCACCACTATAGCCATATTGCGCCGATAAAGTGAATTGCGGGTAATAAGCGGCGATGGCCGCGTTATATCCGGCCAGCCTGCGCTTCGCCGCGGCAACATCCGGCCGCCTTTGCAGAAGCGTGGATGGCACCGCAACGGGCAAGGCGGGTAGTTTGGGGGGAAGGTCAGCCTCAGGGATGGTCACTTCGGTTGGCGCCTTGCCCATCAAAACGGCAATGGCGTGCTCATACTGGGCGCGCGCGACACCCGCCTGTGTCTCCTGTGCGATCGTCTGCTGCAACTGATAGCGCGCCTGAAGGAGAGCGGAGGGTTCAGCCACTCCAGTCTCCGCCTGATTCTGTACAATGCGTAGCGCTTCGCGGAAGTAGGATACGTTACGCGCATAAAGGCGGCGGAGACTGTCCTGATAGCGCATATTGAAATAATTCGTCGCGAGTTGCGCCTGGTAAGAAAGCTGCGCATTGGCGAGATCAGCGGCGCTGGCCTGGGTCACATCAACCTGCTGCTCCACCTGGCGGCGAATTTTACCCCAGATATCGATCGTCCAACTGGCGCTGGGACTGGTGGACCATGTATTGACCGTGGTCGTGTGGCTATAATTAACGAAGGACCTCGCAGAGGCACTTCGCGACTGCCACCCTGCGCATTGCGGCTGAAGGAGAAATTGCCGTTAAGCGTCGGGAATAATTGCGCGCGCACGCTGTCAATCATGGCCCTGGCCTTACGATACTGCGCCTCATATTGCTTGACGTTCTGGTTGGTGATGTTGACCTGATCTTCCAGTCCGTCAAGCGTGGGGTCACCGTAAATGCGCCACCATGGGCCCTTATTTGCTTCCGCCATCTCTGGCTGTGCGACGGTCCAGCCCGGCGGTGACTTGGGGGCTCTTTGAAAACGGGTGAGATAATGGCTTGCGGACGCTTGTAATTCGGTCCCACCATCCAGCATCCTGACAGGAAAGGCGTCAGCACAAGGGCTGATAGCAAAGGGGAAGGGGGCAGGACAGGGCGCATCAGGTTTCTGGTCCGTGGATAAGGCGTTGAAGTGACAGGCAGGTGGCGCGCACAAAGCGTCCGGATGCGCGCCGAGGCGATCAAGGATGAGGAAAACGGCAGGCACGGTGAAGAGAGTCAGGGCCTGACTGAAAATCAGCCCGCTCAGAATGGAAATGCCGAGCGGGCGGCGGAGTTCTTCCCCGTAACCGCCCGTGATGATCAGCGGGATGGCGTCGAAAGCTGCGGCCAGGGAGGTCATGATGATCGGGCGGAACCGTGCCAGGCTTGCACGTCGGATGGAGGCAACGGGCGATAGTCCGGCGCGGTCCTCCCTGATAGCAAAATCGATCAGGATGATGGCGTTTTTCTTGACGATGCCGATGAGGAGGATCACCCCGATCATCGCCATGAGAGAAAATTCCTCCCCGGCAAGTCACAAAGCGATAATTGCGTCGGCCCCTGCTGAAGGAAGCGTGGAGAGGATGGTGATGGGGTGGACAAGGCTTTCATAAAGAATGCCCAGAACAACATAGACAGCGACCAGCGCGGCGAGGATCAGATAAGGTTCTTTTTGGATGGTCTTCTGGAATAATGCCGCATTCCCGGCGAAATCAACGCGAATTTCCGGCGGAAGGTGGATCTTGACGGTCGCCGCCTTGATCGCGGCAATCGCCTGCCCCAGGGAGTCTCCCGGGCGTAAGTTAAATGAGATGGTGGAGGAAACAGCCTGAGCCTCGTGATTAACCGCCAGGGGATTGGTGGTGGGGACGATGTCCGATGTCATGGTCAGGGGGACCATCGTCGCGACTTCTGTCGTGACAGCGGCGCCGCTTGACGTATTCGCCCCACCCGCAAGGCTGTTTGCCATTTTGGTTTTGATAGGCGGCCTCAGCCGGGTTGAGCGGGACTGACGACGCGTCTGCTGACCTCACACGGATATTGTTGGAGGCGACGCTCCCACTGGGGTGCCGCCTGTCGTGCTGACCCAGCTTTGCAAGAGGCTTCCGGGGCTTCTGGAAAATCGCGGATCCGCTTCCATAATCACGCGATACTGGTTGGACGATGTGTAGATGACAGATGCTGCGCGCTGGCCGTAGGCATCGAATAATGTGTTGCTGATGAGTTGCGCCGTCAGCCCATAACGCGCAGCGAGGTCGCGCTTGATGGCGATATCAGCCGAAGCCCCGCCTTGCTGGAGATCAGAATTCGGGTCGGAAATTTCCGGCAGGGTTGAGGGTGCCTTGACGAGACGTGGTGTCCAGGCTGCCAAAGCCTCGGCATCGGGGCTGAGAAGCGAATATTGATAAGCGCCGTTCCCCCCGGCGTGCGCCCGTTCGCACGCCGCCCATCGATAGGAAATAAACTTCAGCGCCCGGCAAATCTGCGAAGGAACGGTCAAGCGTGGCGACAAGCTGGCCCGCTGAACGCTTGCGTTTCAATTTCTCATTGAGGGAGACAAAGCTTGTCTGATTGGCCTGCCTCCCGCCAAAAAAAAGCGATGTAATGATCGATCTCAGGAAATTTTTTCAGCCCTTCCTCGACGCGCATGGTCTTCTCATGCATGTAATCGAAGGACGCGGATTCATCGCCCATCACACGCCCCAAAATCATACCGACACCCTGATCGGGAAAAAATCCCTTCGGCATGTTGATTAAAAGCACACCGGCAAGAATCAGCGTCCCCGGTAAGGTCAAAATCATCCACCATTCATTAATGGCGAAGCGAGAAATCGAGCATGCGCGCATAAACCCGCTCTATCCGCGCAAAGCCATTTTGAAGTTTGAGCGCGACGGAACGGGGGCTCTCCCGACCATTGGAGGGGCGCAGAAGAAGCGCGCAGATCATCGTGTCAATGTCAGAGAAAGGACCATGGAGATGACGAGGGAAATGGAAATCGTCATCGCAAATTCGCGGAAGAAGCGGCCGACAAGGTCATCAAGAAGAATGATCGGGATGAAAACGGCAATCAGGGAGGACGTCATTGAAACGACCGTGAAAACAACTTCCCTGGCGCTAACCAGCGCTGCGCGCATGGGCGTCAGGCTGCGCTCAAGGTGGCGGGTAATGTTTTCCAGCACAACGATAGCGTCATCGACGATGAAACCGGTGGAGATGGTCAGGGCCATCAGGGAGAGATTATCGAGCTGATAGTCGAAGAGATATAAAGCAGCAAAACTGCCGATGATGGAGACCGGCACCACAATGGCCGGGATCATGACCGCCGCGACACTGTGCAAAAAGACGAGCACAATTCCGATGACCAGGATAACGGCGATAAAAAGTGTCAGACGCGTATCTGCGAGAGATGACCGAATGGTTCGGGAGCTGTCCGCCATCGTATGAACATCGACATCAGCGGGCAGAGCGGATTTTATGAAAGGCAGGCGCGCTTTCAGCCCGTCAACCATCTTGACGATGTTTGCCCCGGCCTGAGCATAGACGATCCCCACGGCCGCACGCTTCCTGTCGAAACTGCCGTAAGTATAGAGATTCTCTTTGTCATCTTTGATCGACGTGACGCTATTCAGCCGGAGCGGGCGATTATTCCGGTAGGCAATGACGAGATCGTCGTAATCGGCGGCTTTGCGCGCCTGATCGTTCGTGTTAAGCATGTAGCGCCTGTCACCAACATCGAGGAAGCCTTTAGGTGTATGCGCATTTGCCGAGGCAAGGGCGGCCGCACATCTTCAAAACCAATGCCATATTTATAAAGTGAGAGGGGGTTGATCTCGACCCGCACGGCAGGCATGGCACTTCCGCCGATCTCAACCTCACCCACGCCTTCAACCTGGCTGAGCTGCTGCTGGAGTGTTTTTGTCGCGGTGTCGAAGAGCTGCGCGGGTGCCCGGCTGTCCGACGTCAGCGCGAGGATCAGGGCCGGAGACCCGTTGGATTGGATTTAAAGTAGGTCGGATTGTCGCGCATTGTCGTCGGCAGATCACGCCGCGCTGCCTGAATCGCCGCTGAGACATCACGTGCTGCACCGTCAATGTCACGTGATAGGTCGAATTGCAGGATAATCCGCGTCTGGCCACTGGTGGACGTGGATGTCATTTCCGTCACGCCGGAAATCGCCCCTAAATGACGCTCAAGCGGTGTCGCGACGGTGGCGGCGACCTCCGACGGGGAGCCGCCGGGTTGCTGCGCCATGACGAGGATGACCGGCAGGTCGATATTCGGGGAATCCGCAACCGGTAAAAGCCGGTAAGCGATGGTCCCGGCAACCAAAAGGGCCAGAGACATTAATATCGTCGCGACCGGCCGCAGGATGAAGGGGCGGCTGATATTCACGCGTCACCATGCTCCGCGATGCGTTCAGCATAGGTCTTCATGCCGAAACGCCGACGTATCGTGGCGGCGACGTGGTCGAGATACAGATAAATGACAGGTGTCGTGAAAAGCGTCAGTAATTGTGAGATAACCAGCCCGCCAATAATCGCAATGCCGAGGGGACGCCGGAGTTCGGCGCCGACGCCCGTATTGATCGCGAGCGGCAGCGCGCCGAAAAAAGCCGTCAGAGTTGTCATCAGAATAGGCCGGAACCGCATGATGGCGCCATTTTTGATGGCCTCAAGGGGTTTCTGCCCGCCGCGTCGCTCCGCCTCAAGGGCGAAATCGATCATCACGATCGCATTTTTCTTGACGATCCCGATTAGCAGGACGATGCCGATGATCCCCATCACATCAAGATCTTTCCCGCAAATGATCAGCGTGATCAACGCGCCCACCCCGGCTGAGGGCAGCGTGGAGAGAATGGCGAGGGGATGGATGAAGCTTTCATATAAGATGCCGAGAACGATGTAGACAGCCGCCAAGGCCGCGATAATGAGGAAAAACTCATGGCCGAGCGAAGCCTGGAACGCCGCCGCCGTGCCCTGAAAGCGGGTCTCAAAATTCGGAGGAAGATGAACTTCCTCCTGAGCCCGGGAGATCGCGGACGTCGCATCGCTAAGGGAATAACCGTCAGCGATATTAAATGAGATGGTCGTGGCGGGGAAATGGCCGTAATGCGTGATGAGAAGAGGCGCTAGGCGCACTTCCTGCGTCGTGACCTGGCTGAGCGGCACAAGGCCGGAACTGGGCCGCCTCTGCGGGCCTGACGCACTTTCCCCCATTTTATCAGGTGCGCCGGGAAGGTAGAGTTGCCTGAGCTGTTCGAGAGAGTCCTGAAACCGGGGTTCCGCCTCCAAAATCAGGCGATATTGATTGGATTGGGTGTAAACTGTGGACACCTGACGCTGCCCGAAACTGTCATAAAGCAGGTTATCAACCGTCTGGGGGGGTGATAGCGTAGCGCGCCGCCGTCGCGCGATCCAGCGTCAGATAGGCCATCAGGCCGTTAGATTACAGATCAGATGTCACGCCTTTAAGGGCGGGCTGCTGCTGAAGCGCCTTGATAAGACGCGGCACCCAGAGTTTGAACGCGTCACGATTCGCATTTTCAAGCACGAATTTATATTGCGACGCCGTGCGGGCTTTCCGCGGTTTCAGGCTGATCATCAGGCGACCCGTATTCAGCGTCATATTTTCACCATCGACGCCGATAAAGCCGGAAATATTCTCGACTCCGGCACGTTCATAAGCGCTGCGATCACCTGGCTCTGCCGGTCCTTCATCCCTTCGAAGGAGATTGTATCCGGCATTTGCGTGATGCCCTGTATCAGCCCCGTATCCTGCATGGGGAAGAAACCTTTAAGGATGATCACCGCCAACCATAAGGTCAAGACAAGGGTGAGGAGAGCCGTCAGGGCGGTGAGGCGCCGATGCGCCAGCACGATGTCCAGAAGCCACGCATAGAAAGCGATAAGGCGATTGATCCCGCTTTCAATCCCGCGTGCAATCTGCCCCCACCGTCCGGGACTTCGGGAGCTGTGGGGCCTTTCCGTGAGGAGGCGGGCGCACATTGACGGTATGAGCGTCACCGCGACCACGGCGGAGAGGGCGATTGTCACCGCCAGCGTTACCGCGAATTCATGGAAAAGCCGTCCGACCAGATCCCCCATGAAAAGAAGCGGAATAAGGACAGCGATGAGGGACACGGTGAGGAAGATGATCGTAAACCCGATCTCCTGCGAGCCTTTAATGGCGGCTGCGTAACGGCCCTCGCCCTTTTCAATATAGCGGGAAATATTTTCGATGACGACGATGGCATCATCCACGACGAAGCCGGTTGCGATCGTCATCGCCATCAGGGAGAGAGTATCGAGCGAATAACCCAGCAAATACACCACGCCGAGACTGCCAACGATCGAAATCGGCACGCTCAGGCTGGGGATTAGTGTCGCGGGGACATTGCTCAGGAACACGAAGATGACGCCGACCACCAGCAAGATGGCGAGGGCCAGCTCAAACTCCACATCAGCGACGAAGCCCGAATGGTGGTTGTGCAATCCGTCAGTTCCGTGATGGTGATGCCGGGTGGCATGGTTGATTGCAGGCGCGGCAGGAGGGATTTGATCTTATCAACGACAGCAACAACATTGGCCCCCGGTTGACGCTGCACACTCAGAATCAGCGCCGGGACCTTGCCGGACCATGCGGCGAGTTGCGTGTTTCAGGGCCTTCAATGACCTGCCCCACGTCGCGCAGGCGTATGGCGCCATTATTCTGGTAGCCGATAATTTGATTCATCAGCTCTTCAAGCGATTTAATCTGCCCGTCAATATGCAATGTCGTGGCACGGAGCGGCCCTTCAAACGCGCCGGAGGGGGCATTCACATTGACTGTGCCGAGGATCGTCCGCACCGTGTCCAGGGCGATACCGTAAGACGTTAATTTCGGGATGTTGATCTGGATGCGATAGGCTTTGCGCTGGCCGCCCGCGAGTGAGACCAGCCCCAACCCCCCGACACCTAGCTGATATGCTGCAACAAACGTGTCGTCACATAATCCTGCACGCTGGTCAGTTTGAGCGTGTCGGAGGTGACGGCCAACAATAATATCGGTGTGTTGGCCGGATTGACATTGGCATAAATGGGCGGCGCGGGTAGGTCGGAGGGCAGGAGGGTCCCGGCTTCATTAATCGCGGCCTGTACCTGCTGCTCGGCAACATCCATCGACATATTGAGGCCGAAGCGCAACGTGATGAGGGACGCGCCGCCGGATGATTGGGAAATCATCTGATCAAGGCCCGGCATCTCGCCCAATTGCATCTCAAGCGGCTCACTAATGCTGCTCTCGACCACGTCCGGATTGGCACCGGGATAGATCGTTGTGACGGTGATCGTCGGATATTCCACATCCGGCAGGGCGGCCACCGGCAGAAAACGGTAGCTGAGCAGCCCTGTCAGGAAGATCGCGATCATCAGCAGGCTGGTCGCGACCAGCCTCTCAATAAAAATCCGAGACGGATTCATCATTTTTTCGGCGCCGCCATATCTGGTTGCGTGGCCTGACTCTTGCCTGAATTTCAACGCGAATTTTTGACCATTCTCTCAGGTGATTTGTGCCTTGAAGCACAACCCTGTCGCCCACCGCGATACCTTGAAGAATTTCAGTGCGGACGGAATCGCTGTGCCCCGTCGAGACGGCCCGAAGGGTCACGGTATCATCCCTTTATACAAGATAGACGAAAGCGCCGTCCGGCCCGGTTTGGACGGCATCGGCGGGGAGGAGGATAGCATCATGCAACGTCCTGATATTGAGCCGCGCATTGACGAATTCATTGGGGAAGAGGCGCTCATCAAGATTGGGGAAAATAGCGCGCATTCTGACGGTGCCTGTGGCCGTGTCGATCTGGCTATCCACGGCCTGAACAGACCCTTCCGCGATCTTCACCATGTTGTTGCTGTCCCACGCCTCCACCGTCAGCGCGCCGCTCGCATTCATGGCGGTCAGTTAATTTTGCGGGACCGTCATGATGACGGAAATCGGCTGCATCTGCGTCAGCACCGCCAGGCCACTCGATTGCCCGGCGGTGAAATAATTGCCGCGATCAACGGCGCGTATGCCGATGCGTCCATCGACAGGGGCGCGGATGTGGCAATATTTAAGGTTGAGGCGCGCATTATCGACATTGGCACGGTCAAGCTTAACCGCCCCCTCTAATTGCTGAACCTTATATTGCGCGTCTTTCGCGGTCATGGCGGCAATGGATTTCTGGCGGATGAGCTTCTCATACCGGCCGGAATTAATGCGCGCATCCGCAAGCTGGGCCTCGTCCTGCTGCAATGTGCCCAGCGCCTGTTGCAGCGCGATTTCATAGGGGCGAGGGTCGATCAGAACCAGTTCATCACCTAATTTGACGTGCTGTCCTTCTGAGAAATCGACCTCCATAATGTAGCCGCTGACACGCGACTGCACCGTGACGTTGGTCACGGGCACGACCGTTCCCAACTCCGTCATGATGATGGGCAGATCCGTCTTCAGGGCCGTCGCAACGGTCACGGGTTGGGCAAAAGCGCCCTCCGCCGTATAATCAAGTTTTTTGCCCCATGCAGGCACATGCGGAGGAAAAAGAGGCAGATCACGGCGGCGATGGCGGTCACGATGATTTGACGGCGTCGGCGCGGATTTTTCATCCATTTCTGGGCGGAGGTGGCGTCCATGCTAGTCACGCGGTTTTCCTGGTCATGAATGCGTTGATCCTGGCGCGTGTGCGGGTGAGACGCGTTGCGCGATGCAGCGATTTTCCCTATTAATCGCTTGTGACGAAATTGGTAACACAAGCCCTTAAAATTTATCACCGTTGCTTTTATTGCCATGCCGTTAAAACGGCCCCATAAGCCAGGAAAGGAAAGCAACAATATGTAACGCTTCCGCGTTAAACTTGTCCCGCAGGCAACAGTTTGGCGCCGGCATTTCGTTAATGGATGACAATTGTTCCCGCGATGGCTCTGTTCGCTGCAGGAATTGTCGCTTATGCTGGTCCATCCTTAAAGGAGACTTTTATGACAAAGAATATCGAAGACAAGGCAGAAGGTATGATGAATGAGGCGAAGGGCCGCGTGAAGGACGCCGTTGGCGGCCTGACGGGCGATGCCAAGACGCAGGCCAGTGGCAAAATTGACCAGATGTCCGGCATGGCGCAGCAGGAATTCGCTGATCTTTACGATGAGGCGGAAACAATGCTCGAGCGCGCGACAGTATTTGTGCAGGACCGTCCGGTTGTCTCCGTCATTGGGGCCATGCTCATCGGGTTATTCGTCGGCATGTTGATGAAAAGTTGCTGCAAGGCGAAATGAGCTTTTCCGACACGGCACTTTCGCAAATGTGAAGCCCTGATGACGCCCCCACCTCACCCGGTCACCCGCCGCACACTTTGAGGGCGGGCACCGAGAAGGGGTGGGGTGTCTCATATTCCTGTCGGGTGTCGTGCCGCATGGATCTCATGGTGATCGGCGGTGCCGATAGGTGCGGGACAAAACGGCGCTTTACTTTTTGTGTGCCATCTGATTCAAACCCGATTCGAAGTGGGTGTGGAAGGGGAGAGGTCAGCGACCGTGTAATGCCGGATTTCAGATATGAATATGAAAACGGTGCCCCTGAACGCTTCGTTGCGGGGCTGGATGAGGTCGGGCGCGGCCCGATCGCGGGACCTGTCGTTGCAGCATGCGTCGTCTTTCCCCATGACTTGCCCTTATCTCTGCAATCCATGATCGATGATTCCAAAAAATTATCGCCGATGCGTCGCCTCAGCGCCTTTCAGGCCCTTACGGGGGGCGTGTGTCATTTCGGGGTCGGTGCTGCGTCCGTCAATGAGATTGAAACCCTCAATGTTGGCAAGGCCAGTCACCTCGCCATGCGCCGCGCCCTGAAACGCCTCCCCTTTTTACCGCATGTCGCATTGGTGGATGGTAAAGCACGGGTCGATCTGCCTTGTGAGGTCAGGATGATCATAAAAGGTGACCAATTAAGTCTGTCCATCGCTACGGCGTCCATCATTGCCAAAGTGACGCGTGACCAGCTGATGGAGAAGCTCGCCCGCCGGTATGACGCTTACGGTTGGGAAAGAAATGCCGGTTACGGTACGGCAACCCATTTACAGGCTTTAAAATCTGTCGGCGTGTGTCGCCATCATCGGCGTGACTTTGCGCCGGTAAGCGCCATGCTGGCGCAAGCTGAACGTCTCGGCGCGTGACATATCCGACTGCAATACGTCGCCTTCATCCCATTAATGCTCCACGCTCTGATTTAGGGGGATATTACGTATGACTCATCAGGACCTTCCGATCGACCAGATTCTTTGTGGTGAATGCGTGTCGACGATGCGGAGCCTGCCTTCTTCCAGCATCGACTGTATCTTCGCGGACCCGCCTTACAACCTACAGTTACGTGGGGAACTGCGTCGACCGGATGAAACCATTGTCGATGGCGTGGATGATGATTGGGACAAATTTACGGATTACAGCGCCTATGACCGCTTCACGCGGGATTGGCTTGCGGAAGTCCGGCGTCTCTTGACGCATGATGGCACGATCTGGGCCATCGGGTCCTATCATAACGTCTTTCGTCTCGGTGCAATCATGCAGGAGCTCGGCTTCTGGATCCTCAATGACATTGTGTGGCGTAAAGCCAACCCGATGCCGAATTTCCGTGGCAGGCGGTTCACCAATGCGCATGAAACCATGATCTGGGCTGCGCGCGGGCCGGACAGCAAATATTGTTTCAATTATCAGGCCATGAAGACCCTGAATGACGATGTGCAGATGCGCAGTGACTGGTATCTGCCGCTCTGCACGGGTAATGAACGCGTCAAAAACGTGCATGGCCTGAAGCTCCATCCCACCCAAAAGCCGGAGAGCCTCCTGCATCGCGTCCTGATTGCCTCAACGCGCTCCGGTGATGTGGTGCTCGACCCATTTTCCGGGACGGGTACGACCGCCGCTGTCGCCAAACGTTTGGGGCGGCATTTTGTCGGGATTGAGCGTCACCCCGATTATGTTGAGGCTTCCCGCCTTCGCGTCGAAGCTGAGCAACCTCTCTCGGAGGAACATGCTGCCGTGACGCCTGCGAAGCGGGAAATGCCACGTATTCCGTTCGGAACTTTCGTTGAACAGGGAATGCTGCCCGCCGGGACCGAATTATTCGACCGACAGCGGCGTCTGCGTGCGGTCGTCAGTCCTGACGGCAGTCTTGTCAGTGACGGCCAGCGCGGCTCCATCCATAAAATGGGGGCGCAATTGACGGGCGCGCCTTCCTGTAATGGCTGGACGTTCTGGTATTTTGAGCGCAATGGCGAATTGCTTCCGCTGGATATCCTGCGCACCGAATCATCGCTGACCAAATTACGGAATGCTGGCTGACGGCAAAATCAAGCGGCCTCATCAAGGGGCTGCCCTACTATTTTGACCCAAAACCCAGGAAGCCGACTTCCGGCGCTGCCTGACCGCCCGAAATGTCATATTGATGCACCGGCTTGGCCTTCTGCCGCATCTCAGCCTTGACGGAAAGGCGATGGCCTTTGGCGGTATTTGCGTCGGAAACATCATTATCGAAATTGGCGAGCCGACCCGTTGAATCGGAGCCGCGCATCGACAGAAGCAGGAAGATAATATCTCTACGATTAAGGTCGATTGCCAGGTCAAGCGGTGTCTGATCGAGGATATTGCGCGCGTAAATATTGGCCCCGCGTCCCAACGCTTCTTTTGCGGCGTTGAGGCTGCCACGATTGACCGCATCATATAAAGCGTCGGTCGGATTAAGGTCGCGATTCGCGTGACCGGCATCCTGCTCTTGCGTGTCCGCGCCGGGGAGGGCGGAGGGCGGGGCCGCCGCTTTGGCGGCGCGACGGGCTTCTGCCGCTTCCTGCTCCGCCTCCGCCTCATCCGCCGTCTGCCCGAAGACAGAGGTGGCGGGCAGTGTTACCCAGGCGCTAAGTCCCAATATGGCGATGAGCAACAAGCGCGGCAGGGGGCTCAACGGAAATGCAGGTGGATTGGCAGACATTCTACTCTCTTAGCCTTGAAGCGGATATAAATCGATACCCATCACCAACTTAATGCGTGACGCACAGCCTATAAACATGCCGTTCAGATTTTTCGTTCCCGCCACCAAGCGAAGAAGATGCAGAAAATGATGGAAAGCACGCTCAACCAGGCCGGCAGGATTTGACGGGTTTTCATGCGGGACGGGTCAACCTCGCGCCCGGGCGGGAAGGCCCAGACGTGACGCCCGTGATGGGCGGGGCGAAGCGAAAGCCTTGTCACGGCGTCAAACCTGTCTGACCAGACGAGATGTCCGGATGATTGCTGCACTAAAGGGCCCAGCCGCGATGACGTCGCGCGCAGATCCTGACCTTCAAGCGTTTCAGTATGTTCCGGCAGGACGAACGATTCGAGATCACCTTGCTTGAGGCGCCAGATACCAGGGCTCGGATGAATCACAGCATGGTTTGTGAATGCGCCCTTGCCGACAGGATTGAGAGGCAGCATGAAATGACTTGAATCAGGCCGCATCACCTCGACGTGTCTGTCCATTCGGGGTTGCAGACTGTGACGGGTAATGTCGAGCCGATTTCCGGAAATACGGCCCGAAAGTTGTTCCGCTTCGAGGGCTGGCTCCTTCATCAACCAATGCGCTAGTCGGCGCAGGAGAGCTGCGCCTGAGGGCCGCCGCCCGCCTTCCCGCGGGACCAGAGCCAGATCTGGTCGGAAAACAGCATGGCGACACGGCCCTCTCCCGCCTGGCCGAGGACGAGAAGGGGGTTCTCATCCGGTCCTTTCATGACAACATCGCCCTTGACGGAGGCGGGCGCGACTTTCAAAGCGCGATACCAGGGGCCCCGAATCGGGGGTAAGCCATTGACAACAGGGTGGCGCTGACCCAATGGCGTCAGTTGCGGGACAAATTTGCGGTCCATAACGCCATGAGCCTCCGCCGTTGCCGGCAGGATCTGCGCGAGCGGCGTGTCTTTCAGGGAGTCATCTTCAAGAAATTCCGGTCCCGTCAGCAATAATAGTCCGCCGCCGCCCTGCACGAAGCGCGCAATATTCTCCACATAGGCGTCCGGCAACAGCCCCATGGTCTTGAAGCCATCCAGAATAATGAGATCGAACTGGTCGATCTTCTTCTCAAAAAGCGCCTGCGTGGGGAAGACGACCAGCGCCATTTCATCCGTTGATGTGCCATCATCCTGCTCCGGCGCACGCAGGATCGTGAAATGCACAAGATCAACTGCCGGGTCGGATCGCAGGAGACGCCGCCACACGCGCTCCCCCGGATTAGGAGCTCTGGAGACGAGAAGCATCTTGAGCCGCTCCCGAATGCCGTTAATATGAAGCGTCTCAAGATTATTTGCGGTGGTCACCTCACCCTGCAGGGGCGAAACCTGGATGGCGACCGGCATATCCCCGGCAGCTCTCACCGGCACTTTAAGCGTCTCAGCGCGCCCTGTTTTAACGGTGACATGCTGAGGTGCGGCGCGGCCCGCCTGAAAACTTACCTGCGCTATGCGCTTCTTCGCGCTCCCGTGATCAATAACTTTGATGACGATTGATGCGTCTTTGCCGACAATGCCGTATGTCGGTGCTTCCAGAACCTCAATCTGCCGGTCCGTCTCCTCATTTTTTTCCGGTCAGGATGACATCAAGAGGCCGCGGACCGCGCCCCGTATCGGAGGCGAAAATTTTCGGCAATCTGGCCGGCGCGTCATGCACCATGCCATCCGTGATAAAAATGGCCCCGGCAAAACGTCGTGTGTCGGTCACTGCATTTTGTAGGTCGGTAAAAAGCGTCGTGCCTTCCATCCCTGAATCGGTCGCATGGATGATTTTAAGGTTGAGGCCGCTTTCCTGTCCTGCCGCGATCCTTATTGTCTCAAGGGCCGCGCGCTCCTGTCTGGCGGCGCGCCGTCTGCATGGAGGGCGATTCATCGAGCACGAGATACACATCTGACGCAGCCGGCTTATAGGCGATCCGGTATGAAATGGGATCGAGAAGCCATATTCCGCCGATCAGGAAGGCCAATGAGCGCGGTACGGCACCGCGCATGTGGTGAAACACGGCATAGGCGGAAAACCCGAGGCAGATCACCAGAAGCGGGATCACGACGAGCCATGGTAGGAGCGGGGAGAAAGAAAGCGTCGTCATGGCTGAAGCCGTTTAAGCAGAGCCGGGACTTTCATCTGATCCTGCTTATAATTGCCGGTCAGGGCGTAGATGATGATGTTGACGCCAAAACGTTCCGCAAGGGTGCGCTGGCGATCATGACCGGGGATGACGGCATAAGGGTGATTGCCCTGATCATCTACCGCCCAGGCTCGCGCCCAGTCAGCCTGCCCGATGATGACCGGGCTGACACTGTCATTATTCGGGTCGGCATTCCTCGCCACCCAGACGGCCCTCCCCGCATAACGTCCGGGAAAGCTGCGCAGAATGTAGAAACAGTGGGCAAGAATATGCCGCTCATCCAGTTTCGCCAAAGCGGGGAGGTGAATGCCGCGCGTGACCTCAGCAAGGTGGCGCTGCCCTGCTGAAGCGTCATCATCATCTTCCCCCGCATCAACCGTGTCGATCAGAAGCATGCCCCCATGGGCGATGAAGTTCTCAAGCGCTGCATTGCGTTTGGCCTCGAATGTTGTCTGCGCGTCAATGGGCCAATAAAGGAGGGGATAGGGCGCGAGATCATCCTGCCCCGGTCGCACACCATCCGGTGCCGCTAGTTTGGCGGAAGTGCGGTCAGATGCATAATCGAAAATTCCTTTCATGCCCTGGCGCGACACGGCGTCCAGCGTTTCCTGCCCGGTCAATATATAGGCGAGGCGCGTGGCGCACGCCGCCTCCGCAACTGAGGTGGCGTGCGCCACGGTTACGGTGGGGAGTGGAGAGCAACCGAGAAAAATGACCACCCCGAAAATCATCAGGCCCAAATGCCGCGCGCGTAAAACGATGTTAGCAAGCAAGCAAAGCATGCCGATAAGAACAAGCGCAGCGCTTGCATCATGTGCCGGTGTGAATTTTCCTGCCGATATCACGCTCCCAGTCACTGTTTCACGCTGCAAAGGCGTCACGAAAGGGCCAAGATTATAGGCGTGCGCCGCGCCCTGAACGCCATACATGCCCGGTGGTGGGTCGGGCCTGGTTGCGTTGCGGCAAGGGTTAACGCTGTGAGAGGTTTAACGACATCCATGGGTTTTCGCAAATCTCCCGCATCACCTAAAAGCTGAAGAGGCGGCAATTTTTCCGCTATGGATTCAGCCGTCACGCCTGTTGAGCGCCGCACGATGCGATCCAGCATATCGGGGAAAAGGCCGGTCAGGGGCAGGTTGCCCCATTCCGGGCCACTATCCGCGTGAAACAGGACAATTTCGTCGCGTCCGAGATTTCTGGCGGTGACGAGAGGTGTGCCGTCCGTCAACCGGGCCCATATCCTGCCGGGCAATTCCGGGTCCGGCTGGGCGATGACCGTCTTACGAATGACGAGATCGCCCGGCGGGAAAAGTCCGGCAAAAGGTGAGGAGGGTGGAAAAGTGGCAAGGGTCTGTGGTTTTTCCCACGACATGACGCTGTCGAGATCCCGTAGATTTCCGACAAGGCACACGGGCAGGAGCATATTTTCGGGCGATCCGTCTTGATTTTCCTCCGTTGCAGCGTCTGCCGTGCTGACGAACCGGATCAGCCACCCCCCCCCATGCGTCACGAAATCCTTCAGGCGGCGCTGTTCCTCTGCACGCAACGCCGTCTGGGAAGGCCGGATGATAACGGATAATTTCTGCGCAAGGAGATTATCCAACCGCCCCTGCCGCAGCATGTCTGAAATTTGAGACAGGGCGTGACGCAGATAAAAAGAGGGCGTGTTGATGTCATCGCCCTGCATCGGTGTCAGGAGCAACCCCACAGGGTGAAGCTGGCGAGAATCGTTCAGCAGAAAGATACTGGCGGGGCCAGCCTGATGCCCGTCAGAAAAGTGGAGCGACACGCGCGCCATTTTCCGCTGTACGGGCGCCGGGAGGTTGCTCTGCCATTCGAGGCTTTTCTGGCTTGCGGCCAGGGTAATATGATCACGCCGGAAAGTGAGAGGCCCGCCGTCTCAGCCACAATCTCAAATTCAGTCGGCGCCGTCCCCAGACGTGAGATCATGAAGCGCGCGGGACTGTTGCCCTCACTGACTTTGTTGAGCGTCAAAATGTCGCGATCCGGAAGCGCCAAGGTGAAGCGTCGCGACGCAGCCTGAAGCTGCTTGCGGAAGGATGCGTCTTCATCCGTCGCGACACCGTCCGAAAGCAACAATAATGTGCGACCACCCAGCGCGACATCCTTGAGCGCCTTGGCGCGCTCCGTCGTCCAGGGGTGGGGCCGGACGCGTTGGAGATGCTCGCGCAAAAGGCTCAGATCATGTGAGACCATCGGGCCGGTAAAGCTGCCATCATCCTGACGCGCAGTGGCGACCAACGTCACGGCATGGCCGTGAGCGAAGCTGTTCTTCCCCAGGCGCAAAATCGTTTCCCGGATCAGCGACCGATTGGGATACGCCGCCCAGCCATTATCGATAATTATGGTGATATCGTTATTTCTCCACCCGTCCTGCACCATTTTCGGTGACCAAATGGGGTGGGCGAGGCCGAGAATGATCAACGCGAGTGCAGCGAACCGCAAAATAAAAAGCCAGATCGACGCCCGCGCTGGCGTCGAACGCCGGATCTGGATGGATTGCAGGATTTTCAGCGGTGGAAAAATATATTGTTTCGCAGGTGGCGGCGTCATCCGCGTCACCCAAAAAGCGAGCGGCAAAACCAGCAGGGCCAGAAGCAGAAGCGGATGTAAAAATGTCATCGCGCCTCTCTATGCGTCCGCGCTGATAATCTGGCGTGGAGCGGCTGCAATATTGACGCGACATCATCGTTTGTCGGCATCAGCGTGAAGCTCCCGTCGCGCTTCACGACGAAATCGCGCAACGCATCCAGATGATGGCGCAGAGATTTCTCATAAATTTGGGCGACGTCATCATCGATGGACATGCGATGGCGTATCGCGCTTGAGCTGTCGGAAAGGGCCGTAAAACCTCGAAAAGGCAATGAGATTTCGGCGGGGTCGAGCACACAGATCAAATGGAGATGCCGCGCCAGGGGGCTCAAAGCTGCAAGCGCCTCTTCAATCTGGTCAACCGACCAGAAGAAATCGCTGATCAACACGATCTCAGAAGAAGGCGGCACATCGCCTGCGTCGGGTATCTGCGCCTGCTGGCAGGCGATCAATCTCTTGCCAAGGGCGGTGAGGGCGCGTGCCGTGCGGAAAGGATGCGCTTTTATGCCATGTGCAATGAGGGCGACATTTTCACCGCCCTTCAAAGCCGCGCCGCCCAATGCAAGTGCCGCGATAAACGCCACGTCGCGTTTTGTCGGGAGACGTGCCCTGGAGCGCCATCGCATGGAGGCGCCAACATCGCACCATAAGGTGAGGCTTCGCTGCGTTTCAACTTCCTTCTGCCGTACCCATAATTGTCGAGAGCGCGCTGACTGACGCCAGTCTATATGATGCGACGGCTCATGTGGTTGCGCCAGCCGAAATTGCCAGAAATCCTGCCCCATCCCCGCGCGCCTGCGACGATGCGTGCCGGACTCAAGGCGGCTGACCACATTCTGCGCCTGCAGAAGCAGGGCCGGTAAATCCGCAGCCCCGTCGGGAGGCGCTGATAAATACTCTTCCGCCTTGCGGCCTCCAGCGAAAAATGATGAGATTCTTGAGAAATCCCACACGTCAGGCAAGTCGTCGGACAGCGCTGGCGATGACGGCGTCAATGGTGATCCCTGTCGATTCTGCGGTGAATTTGAGCCCCATGCGGTGGGTCAGCGTCACCTGCGCCAGGGCTTCAATATCGGCGTTATTGGGGGAGAGGCGTCCCGTCAGGAGGGCACGCGCGCGACACAGGCGAGCATCAATGATTGGGCAGCGCGCGGCCCGGGACCGTAAGCGAGATGTTGCGCATCAGGCAGGTGGGAGGTTTCCAGTCTCAGGTCACGCACCAGATGAATGATCGCATCCGTGATTTTCTCTCCCACAGGCAGGCTACGGATAAGATGTTGCGCGGCGAGGAGGGTCTCGGCGGAGAAGAGCGGTGCAATCTCGGTTTTTTACGCCCGTCGTGGCGACAAGCATGCGTTTTTCCGCATCGGCATGGGGATATGTTAGCTTGATGCACAGCATGAAGCGATCGAGCTGCGCTTCCGGAAGGGGATAAGCACCTTCCATATCCAGCGGGTTCTGAGTGGCAAGGACGTGAAAAGGTCGGGGCAATACGTGCTCCTCCCCGGATTGCGTTACCCGATATTCCTGCATCGCCTGAAGCAGCGCGGATTGCGTGCGGGGGCTGGCGCGATTGATCTCGTCGGCAAGGAGCATCTGGGTAAAGATCGGCCCGAGGATGAAGCGAAAGCCACGTTGTCCGGATTTCGTCTCCTCCAATATCTCGCTGCCGGTAATATCCGGACGGCATGAGGTCGGGCGTGAACTGGATGCGCTTCGTATCAAGTCCCAGAACGTGCGCGGCGGTAGAAACCAGCAATGTCTTCTCCAGCTCCGGCGCGCCAAGCAAAAGCGCATGTCCGCCTGACAGGACGGACGTGAGCAGATGCTCGACCACCGCTTCCTACCCAAAGATAATGCGCCCGATCGCACCCCGCGCGTCAGAGAGGCGCGCCACCAACCGATCGGCCTGCGCGAGAAGGGCGTCACCTTTCCCGGATTGTGTTTCGACGCTGTGATCGGTCATAGTTATCACTCTTATCGCTGAGGGGGTTTTATCGCGAGACTTCCGTTACCACATAAGCGGGATGGAGGAGGATAAAAGGTTTGGAGACGCAGATGTCAGATGGTAGCACAACCCAAAATGGGGCAGGCGTCCTGTCGGACGTCGTGGCAGAACCGCCGACCACGCCGAAAAAGACGGCGCGCCGTTCGCTTCCTTTCCTGATAAAGCGTCAGGGCACATGGCTGTATCAGGGCTCTCCCATCAAGCGTAAAGAAATGGTCTGCATGTTCGCGCCAATGTTGCGACGCGACGAGGAGGGACATTTCTGGCTCAAAACCCCGCGGGAAGAAGGGGTGATACAGGTTGAGGACGCGCCTTTTACAGCGGTTGAACTCAATTTCGAGGGGAGTTGCGGCCGCCATCAGACGCTCTCCCTCCGCACGAACATTGATGAAATCATTTCCGTCAACGCGATGCATCCTTTGATCATGCGGTGGCGTCAGATAGTCACGCCGGATGCCGCGCCTGTGCCTTATGTTCAGGTCCGCCCCGGTGACGGGGACTTTCCGATCCTTGCGCGGCTGACGCGTGCGGTTTATTTTGAACTTGCAGCACTTGCCGTCCCCGGTCAGGTTGGTTGCGAAAAATGTATGGGTGTCTGGAGCGATAATTGCTTCTTCCCCCTTGCACCCCACCTTGACTAAAGGTTCTTAATGTCTCTGGGACAGCTTGTCTCTCACGACACAGCGCTGAAAAAGCTCTGGCAGCACCTGCCGCAGGCGCGCCTCGTCGGGGGGTGCGTCCGGGATCTTTTAATGAACCTGCCCGTCCATGATGTTGACCTCGCCACCCCCCAGACGCCGGAGGTCGTGGCACAGATCCTTGAGGCGGCGGGCTTCAAGGTTTACGCAACCGGGCTGCGCCATGGCACTGTGACATCTGTCATTGATGGACGCGCTTTCGAAATCACGACATTGCGGCGAGATGTCACCACGGATGGTCGCCATGCTGTTGTCGCCTGGACGGATGACTGGCGGGAAGACGCGGCGCGGCGCGATTTCACCATCAATGCCATGTCCTGCGACCGTGCGGGGCAGGTGCATGATTATTTCAATGGCCAGGCCGACCTTGCCGCCCGGCAACTTCGCTTTGTCGGGGATGCGGAGACGCGGATCCGGGAAGATGCGCTGCGCATCCTGCGATTTTTTCGTTTTCTGGCACGATTTGACGTGGCGAAGCCGGATCAGGCGGCGCTTACCGCCATTCGTGATCTTCATGCGCTGATTGATCGGCTTTCAGGGGAGCGCATCGCGGCTGAAATCATGCGCATCATGGTGCTTGATCGCGCGCCCTTCGTGCTCAGCCTAATGCAGGAAGTGTGGGTGCTGCCACATATTGTGTCTCATCCCGACCTGAGTTTTTTCAGCCATCTTCTCTCGCTTGGTGCCCCGGCTGAGCCGCGTCTCCGCCTGGCCGCGCTTTCTCCATCGCGGGAAGAGGTACAGCGTCTTCGCTTATCGCGTGAAGATACAGATCTCATCAATTTTCTCATCGCCCCCCCGCCATTGCTTGACCCCGCCGCAGACGACGCTGCCTTGCGTCGCGCACTCTCGGAAGCACCGCCGGATCAACTGACCTTGCGGAGCTGGATGGACCAGGCTGCTGACCGAAGCGGCACATCCTCTGAGAGCTGGCAAAAATTCCGCACGCGCTTCAATGCGATCGAAACGCCCTTATTCCCCCTCCAGGGCCGTGACTTGCTGGATCAAGGCATGTCACCCGGTAGGTCGCTCGGCACCGTTCTGAAAGCGACGGAAGATTGGTGGCGTGCACGCGGATGCGTTGACGGGCTGTCAGCATGTCTGTCATACGCATTGACGCTTCGGGGCTTCTCCCGCAGTTCCTCGCCGACGTAAACGAGACGCCATGACAAAGCCGATGATGGCGCCGCGCACGCCGCCGAATAAAATTGACCCCCAGGGCGCCCGGGGAAGGGCGCTCCTTTGGCGCATCTGGCGTGATGAGATCTGCCATTATAAATGGCGTGTGACGGCCGTCATTATCCTGACATTATTGACGGCAGGGCTGACAGCGCTTTACCCGCTCGTTATCAAGCGGGCGGTCGATATGTTTACGGCGCGCGACCCGCGCATCCTTTATCAGGTGCCGGCGCTAGTAGTGATGCTGACCGGGTTGAAGGCCTTGTGTCAATATGGGCAGTCACTGAGCGTTCAGGCGCTCGTTCTTCTCGTGATCCGCAACCTTCAATTCAGAATGTTCGGACATGCTTTGTCGGTGGATATTGCGCGGATCGAGCGTGAAGCGCCCGCGCAATGGGCCAGTCGCTTTACCACCGATGCGGTCTCGATCCGGGATGCCATGGTGCGTGCGGTCAATGCACTGGGTGATGTCGTGACCGTGATCGGCCTCGCCCTTTCCATGATCTACACGGATTGGGAGCTCAGCCTGATCGCCCTGCTGCTTTACCCCGCCGCCGCCGTGCCGATCCAGAAGCTCGGCCGCCGCGTGCGACGTGCGTCCGGCAGTATGCAGGAGCAGATCGGTAAAACTGCCTCCATCCTCAATGAAAGTTTTGCCCTCGCCCGGCAGGTGCGAGTCTACGGGCTGGAACCTGTCGAGACCCGGCGCATCGACCACTCGCTTGAACTTCTGCACACTGCTTTCATGAAGATCACACGCGGGCGGGCGCGTGTTGACCCGGTGCTTGAAGTTCTCGGCGGCACCGCGATTGCTCTTGTGCTGGGCTTTGCAGGGTGGCGCTCCACGATGGGCGGGTCCGATTTCGGGGGCTTCACCGCCTTTATCGCAGCGCTTTTTGCAGCGTCCCGCCCGCTCCGTGCACTCGGCTCCCTCAATGCGGCGCTTCAGGAGGGGCTGGGCGGTGTTGAACGTGTTTTCACCGTCATTGATGAGCCGCCCGCTGTCACGCAAAGCCCAAACGCACGGAATTTACCGGAAGGGCAGGGCGATCTGATTTTCAGCCACGTTCAATTCTCCTATCCGGATGGGCGCGTGGGGCTGCGCGACCTGAGTTTCCGTGCCGCGCCTGGCCAGACTGTGGCGCTGGTGGGGCCTTCCGGCGCGGGTAAATCAACGGCGTTGAGCTTGATCCCCCGTTTGCATGATGTCACTTCAGGCGGCATCACGCTTGACGGCGTTGACTTGCGTGATCTCGATTTGAAAATGCTGCGCAGCGCCATCGCCTATGTCAGCCAGGACACGACGTTGTTCGATCTTTCTGTCGCTGAGAACATCCATATCGGTCGGCGCGACGCGACGGAAGCGGAGGTTGTCGCGGCCGCGGAAGCTGCTGCGGTCGATTTCGCGCATGAATTGCCGCGTGGCCTGCGCACGCTTGTCGGACCGGGCGGGGGGCGGCTTTCCGGCGGGCAACGGCAACGCGTTGCTCTGGCGCGGGCCTTGCTGCGTGACCCGCGTCTTCTGCTTCTTGATGAGGCAACCAGCGCGCTGGATGCGGAGAATGAGGCCAAGGTGCAGGAGACGCTGGCGAAATTGCGTCAAGGACGCACAATAATCGTCGTGGCACACCGTCTGGCGACGATCCAGAGCGCTGACCTGATTATCATCCTTGCCGATGGCCAGGCTGTGGAATCCGGCACGCATCAGGAGTTGCTGGCCCGGGGCGGGCTTTATGCGCGTTTCGTTGAAAATCAGTCTCTCGGTGTGCTCACCGAAGCTTGACGCTTTTCAGTGAGCTCAGCTCTGCGCCATGCGCGCGAGCATGGGCAGGATCTTACGGTATAGAGGCCGCTTGAAGCCCAGTTCGTAAGAAAACACCTCGGCGAGATCGACCCAGCGCCAATCCTTAAATTCGACGGGAAGATGACGATCGAGGCGGATGTCGTGATCCTGCCCGGTAAAGCGCATCGCGACCCATTTCTGTGTCTGTCCACGAAAGGCGCCGCCCAAGGCGACGCCGATAAGATGGGATGGCAGATCATAGGATAGCCAATCCGGATGTTCCCCGACGATGACCGCTGCGCGCGTGCCGATCTCCTCACTGAGCTCACGCATGGCGGCATCTCTGACCGACTCATCCTCGTCAATACCGCCTTGAGGGCACTGCCAGATCTCGCGCCGCATATCGGCGCGCCGCCCGAGGAAGATCTGTCCCGTCTGGTTGAAAAGGGCGATCCCGACATTGGGCCGGTAGGGAAGGTCAGATTTATGCGTCACGTAAGTCACCCTCCCTCATCCCTGCGCCCTTCTTTGTTCGAACATCCACCGGCATGACTGCTCGGAACAGAATGCCGGAGACGTGGCCCTCCGCGAAAGTCATTTCGCTTTACTGAGGGGGCAGATTTCCCTTTCCCATCATGATCGCTTTTACGGGGTAAAGCTTGGCTTTTATCCTCGCCAGATTTTTTCAGTCCTGCCGGAGGAATGGGGTTCGAGAGGGGATAGGCGTCATCGGCCAATCCCGCCAAAGCCCGCGCGACACGCACGCCCTCCTGGAGCTGGAAATCGGTTGCCGGTTTCTCAAGCTTAAAAGCGGGCCAGTCTTTGGGCGGCTGGTCCGGGATGGATTTCATTATGGCCGGGAGATCAGCGCGTTTGGAAACTTCCTTGCTGACGCCGCCGGAGTTGCTCAGAACGTGGTTCAGGTCAGCCTCATGATAACCATAGCCGTCATCATCCTCACTCTGCTTGACGCTGATATCCGGCAAAATACCTTTCGCCTGGATCGACCGCCCGGAGGGCGTGTAATAACGCGCCGTTGTCAGCCGCACAGCCCCGCCATCCGGCAGCGGAAAGAGTGATTGCACTGAGCCTTTACCGAAGGACTTCTGACCAACCAGCACGGCGCGACGATGATCCTGCAAGGCACCGGCGACGATTTCACTTGCGGAAGCAGAGCCCCCGTCAATCAGGACGACAATCGGCAATCCATGTGTCATGTCCTTTCCCGAAGCGTCCCAGCGATAATTATCCGCCGGGTGACGGCCCCGTGTCGAGACAATCTCACCCGTATTGATAAAATCGCCACTGACCGCGACAGCCTGATCCAGCTTGCCGCCCGGGTTCAAGCGAAGGTCGATGATGACGGCTCTGATGTTCTTTTTATGCTGCTTTAAAATCGTGCTCCATGTCTTGCGCAGCTCAGCATCCGTATTATCGTCAAATTCAGAGATACGGAGATAGGCGACCGGCCCGTAAACCGCGGAACGCACGACCTGGATATGGATGATTTCACGCGTTAGGGTCAGTTTGATCGGTTTCGGTGCTTTCGGCCGGATGATTGTCAATGTCACTTTCGTGCCGGGATCACCGCGCATTTTCATGACGGCCTGGTCAAGTGATACCCCATTGAGGGATTTGCCATCGACTTCCGTAATGTAATCGCCGGGCTTCATTCCGACGCGGAAAGCCGGTGTGCCCTCAATTGGCGAAACGACGCGGACATGTCCGTTCTCGTAAATGACTTTTGTCCCCAGCCCCCCGAACTTGCCGCTGATCTGGGTCATCATCTCCTTATATTGTTTTTCGGTCATGAAAGAGCTGTGCGGGTCGAGATTGCCGACCAGGCCATCAAGGGCGTTCTCAATCAGTTTCTTATCCGTGACCGGCTCAACATAATCATTTTTGACGAGGTCAAGGACAGAGCCGAAAAGATTCAGGAGTTTGAGTGTCTCTTCCGGAGAGTCGCTTTTCTGGGAGGCGTCACGCGCGAGCGCGCTTGCGCCGATCAAAGATTGATAACGGGAGGGGTCACTGAGGCCGATGAATGACGCAACGCCCAAACCTGCTAAAAAGTTTGATCCTAATATCAGACCTGTGCGGAGCTTCATCCCGAAATCCTTACAACAAATAACGTCTGTCCCGCCACCGGGCGGTGAGGCCGCCATGATGGGACAGTTTCACCCAACGCCATGCGACGCGCTGACAGGTGATTTCGATTTAAAACATTCTGCGCCATGAGGGTCAAATCTCTTTTGGCCCAAGCGGCTTCACCCTGCCGGGCACCATAAGCGTCCCGGCTTTCAGGGTTACGGCGGCGCAATCAGCGACGTCCCCGTCATCACCAGAGGCTGCTTGAGTTTGAGGAGCGCAAGAAGCGTCGGGGCGACATCGGCCAACCGCCCATCGGTGATTTTCGTTACACCCGGGGCTTTGAGAATAACCGGAACATGGTTAAGCGTGTGCGACGTATGGGCCCCACCGGTTTCATCATTTTTCATGGTTTCACAATTGCCATGATCCGCTGTCACAAGCAGAGCGCCCCCGACTTTCTCCAATGCCTGATCGATGCGGCCGAGATTTTCATCCACGGCCTCACAGGCTTTAATGGCGGCGGAAAGAATGCCGGAATGCCCCACCATATCCGGATTGGCGAAATTCAGCACGATCAGATCGAATTGCGCGCTTTCGATCGCCTCAACGGCGCGATTCGTCAATTCGACGGCGGACATTTCGGGCTGGAGGTCATATGTCGCGACTCTCGGGGAGGGGATCAGAATGCGCGCCTCGCCCTCCAATTCGCCCTCCTTGCCGCCATTCAGAAAATAAGTGACGTGGGGATATTTCTCCGTTTCCGCCATGCGCAACTGTTTCAACCCGGCCGATGCAACGACTTCACCGAGAAGGTCTGAGAGATTTTCCTTCGGGAAAAGCGCTGTCATGAGAGGGGCAAGCTCATCCCCATAAGGTGTCATCCCGGCGGCCGCGACGAAGGTGATGCGCGGCCCGCGATCAAAACCATCAAAATGGGGCTGTAAAAATGCATTGAGGATCTGACGGATGCGATCGGCACGGAAATTCGCCGCGAGCAGCGCGTCGCCATCCTTCATGCCGTGATAGCCGCCAATCACATGGGGCAGCACGAATTCATCATTCACGCCATTCTGATAGGATGAGGGCAACACGTCCTCCGCGCGCTCGGCCTTCGCGCCCTGACCAAAAGCCAAAGCATCATAGGCAAGCTTGACGCGGTCCCATCTTTTATCGCGGTCCATGGCGTAATATCTGCCGCTGACCGTCGCAAGCCTTACCTCATCCGGCAGAAGATCAACCATCTCCGCCATGAACCCCTCCCCGGAACGCGGGGGCGTGTCCCGACCATCGGTAAAGAGGTGCAGGGTCACATCAACCCCTTCCTCCGAGACGATGCGGGCGAGGGCGGCAATGTGATGGTGATGCCCATGCACGCCGCCGGGAGAGACGAGGCCCATGAAGTGACAGGTCCCACCGGACCTTCTGAGTTTTTTGATGAGGTCCTGAAGCGTCGCATTATCTTTCAGCGACCCGTCTTTGACCGCGCGCGAGATGCGCGGCAGGTCCTGCATGACGACGCGTCCGGCACCGATCGTCAGATGGCCGACTTCCGAATTGCCCATCTGCCCCTCGGGGAGACCCACATCTTCACCGCTGGTGCGCAGGAAGGCGTGCGGGCTTTTCTGCATCAACGCATCAAAATGCGGCGTCCGCGCCTGGCGCACAGCGTTATTTTCATACGCCTCACTATAGCCGAACCCATCCAGGATAACGAGCATGACCGGGCGCGGTCGCGGGAAGACGTCAGCAACCATTAAATATCTCCTGTTCTCCGTCAGCATCATGCCGCAATTTGACGTAAATGCGAAGTTTATGCGTTCTCAAAATTTATGTAAGCCCTTGAAGCGCCAGAACAAGCGCCAAGATCTCTCTATATGCCGGTCAATTGGATACCGGCATTTTCAGTCGGGAGAAAGTCACGTGAGCACGCATGACGGCCAACGCGATGAAAAGCCTCATTTAACGGCGGCACAGCGCCATGTCATCGAAAATCATGGCACGGAACCGCCAGGGTCCAGCTCGCTCCTTTATGAGAAGCGCCGGGGCGATTATCGGTGCGCTAAATGTGGAGCCTCACTCTTTTCCTCAGAGACGAAATATGAAAGCGGGTCCGGTTGGCCGTCATTCTGGGACACCAGGGAGGGCGCTGCCGGCACAACGGCGGATCACCGACACGCCATGGAGCGGACGGAAATCCATTGCGCCAAATGTCAGGGGCATTTGGGGCATGTCTTCCCGGATGGTCCGCAACCGACCGGACTGCGCTACTGCGTCAATGGTGCGGCCCTTAATTTCGTTGAGAAACCTTAGATCCGCCTTTCACGTCGGGATGATGTTTCTTTGCTTCGGAGACCGACGCGGCAACGGTTTTTTCCGGGCCGAGCACGGCGGTGACAAGCCGCGATGTTGATGTATGCGCGCAGAAAGCATTTTGGATATTTTGCGGCGTCATATCGAAAATAGCCTGTGCCTCGCGATCCTGCTCGTTCAATGGCAACCCGATGATATGCAGGCTGAGATAAATGTTAACGAGGCTGCTGAAACTGGCGCGGCTCATCGGGATCGCGCGCAGCATGGAGGCTTTGACCGTCCGCAATGTATCTGCCGAAATGGGCGCTACGCAGAGTTGATTGAGCTCCTGCACGGCCAGTTCACGCGCTTTGTCGGCTTTATCCGGGTCTGCACCATAGGAGATCGAAAATGCACCCCGATTCCGCGCCCAGGTGAAACTGCTTCCGACGGAATAAACGAGGCCGGTCTCCACGCGCAATTTCTGCAGGAGTCGCGCATTGAAGCCCCCACCTAGCACCTCATTCCCAAATTCAAGCGTATAACGATCTGGGTTGTGGATGCCCTGGTCGATCGTCTCGACCAGCGTCACGTCGCTTTGCGTTCTACCGGGGTCGGCGACGTAGATCTCGCTCGGCTTGTTTTCCGGTCGGGGTGGGTAATCTAGCGCCATTTGTGAATCCGGGTTCTTCCAGTTCCCGAAAGCTGATTTGACGAGATTGAGAGCGTGTTTCGAGGTGATGTTACCGATGACGATGATCGTGGTGCGGTCAGGGCGAAACACTTTACGATAGGTTTCGATCACATCCTCATGCGTGATTGCGCGTACGGAACTGGGTGTTGCTTCTCGCAGAGAGGGGTCGTTAGGTGGATCGAGTTTCTTCAAAATGTCACGGCCAAGGCGGTAATCCGGCGAATTGATCACGCCCGGAAGCGCCGCGATGGCTTGCTGCTTCACTGTTTGAAAGTGATGCATCGGAAAAGCGGGATGGCGCTCGACTTCAGCCATGAGGTGAAAGGCGGCATCGAATTTATCGGTCAGTGCCGTGACGGAAAATGCCAGCCCCGTATCCGCATCAGCGCCAAGATCATCAAGCGCTTCGGCAAATTTGACGCGATCATGCGCCGGACTGCCATAGAGGAAAAGCTGATCCGTTAAATTAAGCAGACCTTCCTTACCGGGAGGGTCCTGTATGAAGGGATTATTTTTCACCCCGCCAGCAAGCTGGATTGTCCTGCTTTCCGGCTCGGACTTGACCATCAGCGTCAAGCCATTATCCAGATGGAACACCTCCGGCTGAGGCAGCGGCTTGGGCAGCTTTAAGCGTGAAAGCGCGTCACTGGCCCAATTAGGCAGGGAGGTGCTTTTTTTGGGGGTGGGGAGAAACTGCTCCGACACTTTACCTGACGGTTCCGGCGCGTCACCATGTTGACTGGGCAGGATGATCCCCGTCAGGGCCCTTTCCGACTTCAGCACGTCTCGTGCAAGCGCATTGACGTCCGCATCCGTTACGCGTGCCACGGTGTCCGCCAAAATCTGGGGCGTGGCTTTCGGGTCAATGGCGAGGGCGTCCGCCCAGTTCGATGCCAGGCCGCCTATGCTGTTGGCGGAAGCGGCGGACTCCGTCAATGACTTGCGCTTCGCCGCGGCGACGAGGGAGGGGGCGACGCCGTGCAGGCGGACATCCTCAAGGATATGACGGACTTTTTTCAGGAGGGGTTGCGGGTCCCCACCTTGGGGAAACGCTACATAAACCGTCAGCACGCCGCTCTTACGCCGTGGCGCGTATGAGGCCGCCGCGTAAAGCACCTCGCCCGATGCGCGCAGGGCAGCGAGATCACCCCTTTCACTGTTGAGCGTATCCTCCAGTACCCCCATCACAGGGTAGGCGGCATCTGCCGCGCCCGGCGCAGGGAAGGACATGACGAACATGCCTGAGGCGTAATCACTCTGCATCTGGATGGTCCGGGCCATTACATCATATTGCTGGAAGGATGGCCGCGCGGGAAGGGGATGCGACGGTATTTTGCCAAATTGCGCCGCGACCTGTCGGAAAGCCTTTTTCGGCTCAACATCCCCGACAATCAGGAGGATGGCGTTATTGGGCTGATACCATGTTTGGTAAAAATGACGCAGGCGCGCCGTGTCGGTTTTATCAAATGAGTCACGTGTGCCCAGCGCGTCATGCGCGTATGGCGTGCCCGCAAAGAGATAGGCGTTCTGCTGAATGAGATAGCGCGCGATAGGCTTGGAAAGATTGAGGGAGACTTCCTGCTCGATCGCGCCACGCTCACGCTGCCAGTCAGATTTCGTCAGAGAGAGGTGCTGCATACGATCAGCTTCGAGACGCAGCAGGAGGTTCAGATTTTCAGCCGGTGCCTCGAAATAATATTGGGTTACATCCTCCGTCGTGGAGGCGTTATTGACATTTCCCAGATGCGCGCTGATGGCGGAGAGTTGGCTGCGACTGACTTCAGATGTGCCGTTAAACATCATATGCTCAAGCGCATGGGCAGTGCCGGGGAAATCATCCGTCGTCATGGCCGACCCGACACGGTAGATCATCTGCGTGCGGATGACAGGGGCAAAATGATTGGGCACGATGACGACCGTCAAACCGTTTGGTAAAGTGCGACGCAGCACATTATCCTGCGCACCTGCCTGCATACCCGGCACGAAACGTCCAACTGCCAGAGCCTGTGTGCTCCAGACCCCGTCAAGGGTAAATGCCGGCAGGAAAATGTGAGGGATCAGTCTGAAAAAATTCATCATGGGAGGTGCTGGCCCTTCAAGTATGACGCGACGTTATCACAGCGGCAGAAAATGTCTATTTGACGGTCACGCTATTTATGAATCTGAAAAACGGAACTGTGCCAGGACGTTACATCAGGGTCGCTCGGTTTTGTTAATGTCGACAAGATGGTATGGTCAAAGCCTGTCGAGTCAGCAAGGTGCCTTTATGTCGTTCGTCTCTCGGGTCAATCAGATGGATCTCTGGATTCTGGATCGTGTTTTCCAGCCGATCGCTGATCGCCTGCCGGAAAAATGGCCACCATTTGAAGTCGGGATGAGCTTTCAGCTCGGCGCGCTGCTTTTTTATGCAACGTCGGTCATTCTGATCATGGTGGTTAATGGGTTGGGATTGGCGTCCGCTTTTTTTGACGTCCTTTCATGGGCGGTGGGGTTGGCGCTGTTTGTCGGGATCATGCGCATGCGCGTGCTCGTCCGTCCGGGACATGCCAACCCTTTGCGCATTATGTTACAGGGGCTGCGGCCGCTCTCCATCGCATTTGCGCTTTTCTCGCTTTGGCGCGGTGCCGGGCCGGGTCAGATTTCTGACCTCGCATGGTGCTTCATAGTCCTGTCAGATGTCGCATTTTCCGTCGGGCTTTACTTCATCTCCTGCCTGCAAAACCCGCCCCAGGTCAAAATCAGCGAAAAAATCGTTCTGCTTCGTCCTACACGTTGATAAGCGGCGCTTTATGACGGCCTTGCATTATTGAAGGGTTCGTTAAGGTAGGATGCACTGTCAATAACCGGCGCGAAGCTGAAAGCGTGGTAGAGTTGCGCCGCCGCGACGCCGAGCACAATGCCCGCGAAAAGAGCGATATAAACCATCATCATGGAGCGGGATCGCCCTTGAGTCTCGACTTCCAGAAGCGCGCCGACTTCAGCATGAGATTGCCGGACCTGAAACATCTCCCGCTGAGGGGCGAGGGATTGCGCCTCAGCGCTGCGCAGGTGCACACCCATCGTCTGTAGATTGGAGGTCAGAACCTGCACATGTCGACGCAGATTGGCGTTTTCCTCACCAAGATCCGCTTTATTACCGGCAGTACTGCGGCGGCGGGTGGGTTTGGGTGGGTCAACAATGATCGTGGCGAAAAGATTTTTCAGGGCGCCCCCTGTCGTGCCATTTTTTCGGGCGCGTGCTTTCAGCGCGGAAAGAGCGGCATGGGATTGGCCCTCTTCTTCTTCCAACACCAAAGCGAGGATGTCGGAGAGGATTTTGATCTCCCGCGTGTCGATATTGCTCATCCCCCGCCCTCGAATGCCGTTTCGTCAGGGTGCGTCATCCGGGGGGGCGGCGGCGCGCTGCAGGCGGTCCGTGATGGCCTGCCCAAGCCCGTGATCCGGCATTCTTATGACCGCAATGCCCTCCAGGCCCTGCGCGCAGCCAGCTTTATCGAGAAAGTGTAGCCCGGCATAAAGGCGCGCGGCGGCTTCCACCATGTCGCTTGATGCGCTTAAATTCCAAATGAGAGGTGCATGAGGGAGGGGCGTGCCGAAAGCCAGAAGCGCCTCATTTTCGTGACAATTTTGGGCATTGAGTCTCAGGGGCAATGTAGGTGCGTAATGCGACGTCATCATGCCCGGGCTGCGGAGAACCGCGTCATTTTTGCCGGGGGATGGCGCCGCTTCTCTTTGCACGAAGGGACCGATAACACGCGCAAGCGCCTCGATCGTGATCGCGCCAGGGCGCAATATGACGGGGCGCGCGCCGGTCAGGTCCAGCACGGTGCTTTCAAGCCCGACGGGGCAGTCGCCCATATCGAGAACAGCGTCAATACGATCCTCCAACCCGGCGACGACATGCGCGGCATTTGTGGGGCTGATCCGGCCGGATGGGTTGGCGGATGGGGCGGCAACCGGCAGCCCGACCGCCCGCAAAAGCTCACGCGCGACGGGATGCGCCGGAACCCGGACCGCCACCGATGCGAGACCCGCGCAGGCCAGGCCGCAGATTTGGCTTTCCGAGTGGCGCGGGAGGATCAGCGTCAACGGTCCCGGCCAGAAAGCTTCAGCGAGGCGCTGTGAGATCGGCGTTGCAATGACTTCATGTAAGGCCGCTTCAATCGTGGGGAAGTGAGAAATCAACGGGTTGAAGACGGGCCGGTTCTTTGCCGCGAAAATTCGGGCGACTGTTTCGGCGGAAGTGGCAATGCCACCCAGCCCGTAAACCGTCTCCGTCCCGAATGCCACAAGGCGCCCGTCACGCAGCATTTGCGCGGCTTCGGAAATATCCGCCGTTTGCGCCTGCAATAGCCGCGTCATCACGCCCAGATGACCCGATCAAGCACATGATCACTACAGCAGATGAAACTCGAATTAAGCCACTCCGCCTTGCCATAACGCAATATGTCCCCAGATATATCGTGAATGGAGCCGCCCGCTTCTTCAATAATGGCCTGAGGGGCCGCGGTGTCCCATTCCATGGATGGGGTGAAGCGCGGGTAAATATCCGCTGTGCCTTCCGCAACCTGCATGAATTTGATGGATGACCCTGCCGGGACGGTGGAGTCGATCTCGTAATTTTTACGCCATGCGATGAAATGCGGGAGGTTCATGCAGCGCCGTGATGTCACGACGCGCAGGCGTTCCGGCGCGGGCGCGGCGCAGGTGATGCGTGTTTCACCGTCAGCATCTTTCCGCCAGGCGCCGTGTCCGCGCTCTGCGTAATATTGGGTTTGATGCCCCGGCAAGGTGACCACCCCGATAACGGGCTGACCGAGATGCACCAGGCCGACATGGATCGCGAAATCATCGCCCCCGGCCGCGAATTCGTCCGTGCCGTCAATCGGGTCGACCAGCCAATAAGTATTATCATATAACGGTGCACGGCCCTCCGAAACGCTTTCCTCCGCAATAACGGGGATATCGGGCGTGATATGGCGCAGCTTTTCAATGATAAAATGCTCAATGCGGCGGTCAACAGTTGTGACGGTTGAACGATCCTGCTTTTTATGCACAGTAAAACCGTCCTGACGACATTGGATAATATCCAACGCCGCTTCAGCGGAAATCTCGATCACTGACTTGAGAATCGCGTTATTCTGGGGGCAGGGTGTCAGCACGTCATCAACACTTTTTTGAGGAAAAAATAGTCTTTGGGACCATAAAGGCCACCAACTTAACATGTTTTTCGGTTTCGCGGCATATTGATAGTGAGAGCGGAACTGTTCACGAATGATCGAGGTGAACGCGTCGTCAGGTGGGCCACGTATGGCACCGGGCAGGGTGGACCGAATGCGTGTCGCGTGGTGGCCGTTTTGGGCAGATTCATCTTCCGCCTCAATCAGAGGGATGTCATATGCTAATCCTCCGCGCGATTATCGAGGCTCATTTTTTGCGGAATCGGTCACGCTCACGGCGGTAGGTCCCGCCTTTGGCGTTGTTTCATGCGCAGGGTAGTGGTTGTGACCTTTGCACCGGCAGTCTCAATCGCCTGCAACCCGCCGCATGGGAGGATCTATCATATGGATTGCGCTTCGTCCAGACACCTTATGAAGCGGAAATCATGATTCTGACCGGCTCCCTGACGCGTGTGGCCTTTGAAGACATTCAGAATATCTGGCAGGTTATGCCCGCGCCGAAAGGCGTCATTTCCATCGGCAACTGCGCCATGGGTGAAAGCGATTTTGCGGGGCTGTATGCGGTGATCCGAGGCGGCATGGCACCCCACCTGAAGCAGCCTGTCAAACTCAGCAGTTTCATCAAAGGCTGTCCCCCCTCCCTAAATCAGATTGCTGACGGATTAACTGACATGTGTCGCGATGCGGCCCCCGCCAGGCCCGTCCCGCTGAAGCCGCGCCATGAATGCTGAGCTGATTGCGGTTGTCCTCGCTGTGCATGACGACACCCCGATGGTGCGCACATTGGAGGAGGGTCGAAGCCTGCCTTCCGGTCCGTTAAGGACCATCCATGCCTCCCTGCAAAAAGGTGTGCGCGACTGGGTTGAGCAAAAGACGGGCTTCCATCTCGGCCATGTTGAACAGCTTTATACGTTCGTTGATCCGCCCTGCACGGATGGCACGCGCGTGACGCGTATCTCCTACATGGCGCTGACACGCGTCGGCGCGGACACGGAAAGGTGGAAAAGCTGGTACGATTACCTTCCCTGGGAGGATCGGAAATCCACAGTATCATCGCCAATGGTCGCTGTGCTGGAGGAAAAGCTGCTGGGTTGGGCGGGGAATAATCATCTGCGTCAGCAGCGCTGCGCCTTTAATTTTGGTCTGAATGGGATGGCCTGGGACGATGAACTTGTCTTGCAGCGATATGAACTGATGTGGGAGGGGGGTCTGGTCCCGGAAGCACCTCACTTTGTGGGTGGGATCAATTTCGGGCGAAGTATGACGAGTAATTCCCGCCGTATCCTCGCCACCGCCATTGCACGGGTGCGCGCCAAAATTAAATATCGCCCGCTTGTTTTTGAGCTTCTGCCCGAAATTTTTACGTTATGGGAGCTTCAACGCACGGTGGAGGCGATTGCAGGGCGGGCCGTGCATAAGCAGAATTTCCGACGTTTGATCCTGCACCAAAATCTTGTCGAGAAAACGAGCAGACTTTCCGCAGCAAGTAAAGGCCGTCCGGCGCAGCTCTTCCGCTTCAGGCGGGAGCTTGTTGGATCCCGGCATTTTATGGGGTCGAAGCTGCCATTGGTTAAATCATCCTGACGGGCGTCAATTGCATGTGTCACAGCACGCGTTGCGTGACCCATAGAGACTTGCCTTGACTTTCAGGCAGCGCGACCGATATTTTTGACCATCTTCTTTTTTTGGCAATCTTTATGCTCAAATCGAGCATAAATCGAGGGATGTTGCTGATGGCGATAAGTGGGGAAATGTCGGTCTCGCGTGACGCGCTTTACGCGCCGGTGGCGCGCCTGATGACGCGCGATACCTGGGAAGCCCGCTTCGCAGACGATATTGAGGCCATCCTCGCGCTTAAAAAAGAGCGGAATGCCGTGATATTGGCGCATAATTACCAGACGCCGGAGATCTTCCATTGCATCTCCGATATTCGGGGCGACAGTCTCGCTTTGGCGCGTGAAGCGGAAAGCACAGATGCCGCCGTCATCGTCATGGCTGGTGTGCATTTCATGGCAGAAACCGCCAAACTCATGAATATGGACAAAACGGTCCTGATCCCGGACGAAGCGGCGGGTTGTTCTCTCGCTGAGTCCATCACCGCTGCAGATGTGTGCGCGCTTAAAGCGGCGCATCCCGGTGTGCCGGTGGTGACTTACGTGAACAGTTCTGTCGCCGTGAAGGCAGAGACGGATATTTGCTGCACATCAGGCAATGCGCGGCGCGTGGTTGAAAGTCTCGGCGTGCCGGAAGTCATCATGATTCCCGATGAATTTCTGGCGCAGAATATCCAGAATGAAACCGGTATCCGCATGGTTACATGGCCGGGACATTGTGAAGTGCATGAGCGCTTCACGCCGGGTGAAATCCGTCAATATCGCCGCCTGCATCCGGGCGTGACGGTTCTGGCCCACCCGGAATGCCCGCCAGACGTCGTGGCTGAGGCGGATTATGCGGGTTCAACAGCGGGCATGATCGATTATGTCGGGCGATCCGGCGCGGGCAAGGTGTTGCTGGTGACGGAATGCTCCATGAGCGACAATCTCGCCGTCATGCACCCGGAAGTCGAGTTTGTACGCCCCTGCAACCTTTGCTCGCATATGAAGCGCATCACATTAGCGTCGATCCGCAAGTCTCTTGAGACGATGGGGACGGAAGTCACCATCCCGCCCGAGATGGCAGCGCGCGCGCGTCAGGCTGTGGCGCGGATGCTGGCCGTCTAAACGCTGATGTTAAAAAAGCTGGAGAGTCGACTGGACGGCCAGCCTGTCATTATCGGCAGTGGCATTGCCGGGCTCATGACGGCGCTGACGATGCGGCGGCCCTGCATCATCCTCTCCCCCGGCGCGCCTGCTGAGACAACATCCAGTTATCTGGCGCAAGGCGGCATGGCCGCGGCGATCGGGCCGGGAGACACGCTGGAACAGCACATTGCCGACACGATCGCCGCCGGGGCCGGATTATGTGGCCCGGAAGCCGTGCGCGCGATCCTCTCTGACACGCAGGAGGTCGTCGCAGCGCTGGAGCGCTTTGGTGTGTCCTTCACCCGCCATCATGACGGGGACTATCATTTCCATCGGGAGGCCGCGCATAACCGGGCGCGTATCCTGCATGCGCAGGGGGACGGGTCAGGCCGGGCCATGATGGGGGGCCTTATGGCGGCGGCCAAAAGCCCGGATATCACATTTCTGCACGGCTTACGCCTGACCGATATCGCGACCCATGACGGGCACGTCGCGGGGCTGTGGCTGGAAGACGGTGCGTATATCGCGACATCCCAATGTATTTTGGCGAGTGGTGGCGCAAGCGGGTTATTCCCGGTTTCCACAAATCCGCGTGACCATGATGGCGGGCCGATTGCGATGGCGCTACGCATCGGTGCACGGGTGATGGATCTGGAATTCACGCAATTTCACCCGACAGCTCTTGCGATCGGTGCGGTTGAGGGCCGCCACCTTCTTATCAGCGAGGCCGTGCGCGGTGCGGGGGCCGTTCTGGTCAATGAAAAAGGTGTGGCTTTCACGGACCCTTTGCAGTCGCGAGATATTGTGGCTCGGGCGGTGGCGGCACAGGAAGGCGCGGGCCAGAAAGTTTATCTGGATGCACGCGGCCTGTTTCCGAACGGGTTCGAGCATCATTACCCGACGATTTATCAACTTTGTCGCCAAAATCAGATCGACCCGGATCGGGGCCGCATTCCCGTCACCCCTGCCTCCCATTATCTCATGGGTGGGGTGCAGACGGATCTGGCCGGACGCACGAATATTGGCGGACTCTGGGCCTGCGGGGAAGTTGCGGCGACAGGGCTGCATGGGGCCAATCGTCTGGCAAGCAATTCCCTTTTGGAAGCCTGTGTCATGGCCTCCCGGGTCGGGCGTGCTTTGCATGACATGACGCTGCCCCCGTTGAAACGTTGCGCGCTGAAACCGCCCCCCGTCAGGCGATGTGCGGCGGATGTCAGGGCGGTCATGGGGCAGCATCTTGGTTTGCTGCGCGATGGTTGCGGGCTCGAGACGGCTTATCGGGTTTTTTCAGCCAATATGGCGCATGATGACCACGCTTTGATCGGCGCGGTCATGGCCCATGCTGCTTATAACCGGAAGGAAAGTCGCGGCAGCCATTACCGGGTCGATGCGCAGCGGGCGACGGACCCGCGACATAGCGTCCTGACAATTGATGATCTGAAACGAACTGACTGACAAATGAGGGAATGCGCGATGTGGCCACGTCACTTACCTGATCTGGAATGGAGGCCGATCATCGAGGCGGCGTTGCGGGAGGATCTCGGCATTGGCGGTGACGTGACCTCGCAACTGGTGATCGACCCCACCGCCTCCGCACGTGCGGTTTTCCGCGCCCGGAAAGCGGGTATTCTGGCCGGGCTGCCCGCGGCGCGACTCGCTTTTTCCTGCCTTGAACCGCAATTACATTTCATGGCGATGAAGCGGGAGGGGGACAGGCTGCACCCCGGTGACGTCATTGCGGAGGTCGCGGGCAATGCGCGCACGATATTGGCGGCAGAGCGCACGGCCCTCAACCTGCTCTCCCACCTGAGCGGGATCGCATCCGTAACGCGTCAGATCGTTGATGAAGTCGCCAACTTCGGGACACGCGTCACCTGCACACGCAAGACATTGCCGGGCCTGCGCGCGCTCCAGAAATATGCGGTTTTGATGGGGGGCGGCTATAATCATCGCTACCGTCTCGATGATGCGGTGATGATCAAGGATAATCACATCGCGATTGCGGGTGGTATTGCGCCAGCCCTGACGATGGCGCGTCGCCATATCGGCCATATGATGAAAATCTCTCTTGAGGTGGATTCACTGGCGCAGTTAGAGGCGGCGATCACGGCGGGCGGGGCGAATATTTATCTTCTCGATAATATGTCGCCGGAGTTGCTGCGCCGCGCGGTGGAACGCGTTGCGGGCAAGGCCGTCACGGAAGCTTCTGGCGGTATCACGCCGGAGACCGCCGCTTCCGTGGCGGAAACAGGTGTGGACGTGATTTCACTCGGATGGCTGACGCATAGCGTGTCGGTGCTCGATATCGGTCTCGATATCAGCAGCGCAGTTTAAGAAGTGGCGGATCATATCTCACCGCTTTCAGCCATCCAGAAGGCGTTCCAGCGCTTTCAACGTGCCGTGGCGCTCAATACGCTCCTCCCATCGGCGGATCTCCGACATGATGGAAAGGCGCTGATGTAGATTGAAATGTTGAAAAACGGAGAGTGACAAGGCGTCATGGCGGCTGGCTTCGCGCTCCGCGGCAGGCATTTGCGGCTCAAATGGCTTAAATTCCTGCCCATCATCCGTGACGCCGCGCAGATATCTGGTGAAACATGCCGGGACGAAGACCATCCGCGTCACATCACCATCTTCTTCCACAACATGATTAAATGTCGGGTCGAGAAAAGTGGCGAGTTTGTTCCACCCATCACCCGTAATGCGTGGCAGGCGGTCGATAATGTGGGGGTTGCTGAAACGCTTGATGATAGTGGCCCGATAAATATCGAGATCCATGCCCTTCGGCACAGGAAGCGTGGGCGCGACGTCCCGACGGAGAAAAATATCGACCAACTTCCGGATCAACGGGTTAGTTATGGCGTCCCGAACATTATTGAAACCCGCAAGTTGGCCCGGATAGGTAAGGACGGAATGCGTGGCATTGAGCATACGCACTTTCATGAGTTCGAACGGGCCTACATCCTCAACGAATTGCACGCCGACCTCCTCCAGATAGGGGCGGCCATTCACGAACCGGTCTTCAATGACCCATTGCGCGAAATCCTCTGATATGACAGGCAGGGCGTCCTGGATGCCGCTTGCTTCATCAATCGGCAAAGCATCTTCCTTGAGAACAGCGGGGGTAATGCGGTCAACCATCGCATTGGGGAATGTCACGTTTTCCTCAATCCATGCGGCCAGTTCCGGGTCCAGCGCTTCAGCATGGGCCACGACGGCCTGGTGGGTGATGCGGCCATTATGGCGGAGATTATCGCATGACATGATCGTGAAAGGCGCAATGCCGCGGGTACGGCGTAATTTGAGCGCCGCGACGATAAAGCCGAATGCGGAGGTCCGGATCTGCCAGTTCGGCCTGTGTCGCGGGATGATCAAGTCGGTAACGGCCCGTGCCTGGCTCCTGATTATAACCGCCTTCCGTGATCGTCATGGAGACGATCCTGATTTCCGGCGCGGCCATTCTCTTAAGCACCGCGCGCCTGTCATCGGGTGCGAAGAGATAGGACACGATGGACCCGATGATTTGATGCGTCTCGGAGCCATCATTTTTATAGCGCGTCAGCGTGTAAAGATTATCCTGCGCCGCAAAAACATCGCGTTTGAGGCGTTCATTTTCATCGTCCAGCAGGCTGACGCCGCAAATACCCCAATGGGTATTGCTGGAATGATTGAGGAGTTGGTCAATATACCATGCCTGATGGGCGCAATGAAAATTCCCGATACTGAGATGGACAATGCCCGCCCGCACCTGGCTGCGATCATAATTAAAGAGGTTTTTACCGGCAGGAAGCGCCGTGAGCGCGCGGATTGAGCGGGATCATGAACGATGTCCTTGCATGCAGATGTGTTGTCCTGCACTTCTTTCGGTCCGTTGAATCGGAGCAGTCCTGTGAGGGGGATGCAAGCGAAACTTCAGACGATCCAGGAAAGTTTACCAATGCGCAGAACCCGATGACAGAAGGTTACATCCCGGAGATCGCCATCATCGGTGCGGGGCCTGCGGGATTAATGGCGGCCGACGTTCTCTCCCAAAAAAAACATTCATGTCACGGTCTATGAGCAGAAGCCCAATGCGGGACGGAAATTTCTACTTGCGAGTCGGAGTGGCCTTAATTTGACCCATGCAGGGGGGCTTGACCACTTCCTGAAGCAATACGGTGACGGCGCGGCGTGGTTGCGTCCGGCGCTCGAAAGTTTCACGCCCGATGACGTCATTCATTTCGCGGAAAATCTGGGTCAGGAGTGCTTTACCGGGACGAGCGGGAAAATATTTCCCGTCGGGCTGAAAGCCACCCAGCTTCTCCGCGCTTGGTTGAAGCGCTTGAGTGATCGGGGCGTCACATTGCAATATCGCACGCGCTGGTGCGGTTTCGGCGATGGCGACACAATTTTACTCGCGCATGAAGGCGCAATCGCGGTGAAGAAATCGGATGCGGTCCTCCTCCTCGCCCTGGGGGCGCATCATGGCCACGCACCGGCTCAGACGGGGAATTGGACGCGTCATTTTCAAGAGGGCCGGCAGACATGGCGCGCACTATTTCTGTGGCGGGGGGCGTGCGCCAGGCGGCGGTTGATTCCGGCTTTATGCTCCGGCAGTGACCGGGGGTTTTCATCGCAGGGGAAATGCTGGATTGGGAGGCACCCACCGGGGGTTACCTCTTGCAGGCCTACTTCTCCACCGATTATCTCGCCGCTTTATCGGCTGAGAAATGGCATGACTCGACATGCGGGCTAAGGTATCGATGCGTTTATGAATGCGGCAATTTCCCTGGGGCAGGGCCAGGATGGACGCGATGTCCTGCTCAACCTGCCGGAACTTCTGGCGACGCGACTGCTGGTGCAGGGCAATTCCGGTTCAGGTAAATCCCATCTTCTGCGTCGCCTGCTGGAGCAAACCGCCACAACCGCGCAACAGGTCGTGATCGACCCGGAAGGTGACTTTATCGCCTTGGCGGAGTGCTATGGCCACCTCATCGTTGACGCGGCGGATCAGAGTGACACCACCTTGCGCGCAGCGGGTGAGCGGGCGCGCATCCATCGCGCCTCCGTCATTCTGACGCTGGAAAGTCTTGATGCGGAGCGGCAGTTTCGCGCTGTCGCGACTTTTCTGACGGGGATGTTCGAGGTGGCGTGCAGTCACTGGTACCCCGTTCTGGTCATTGTCGATGAGGCGCAGTTTTTTTGCCCCGGCCGCTGGTGGCGACACGACGGATGAAGCCCGACACCTTTCCCTCAATGCCATGACGAACCTTATGTGCCGTGGGCGCAAGCGCGGCCTGGCCGGTGTCATTGCGACCCAGCGCCTTGCCAAACTTGCCAAGAATGTCGCGGCGGAAGCCTCAAATTTTCTTATGGGGCGCACATTTCTGGATATTGATATGGTGCGGGCGGCCGATTTGCTGGGGATGGAGAAACGTTTGGCGGAAGGGTTTCGCGACCTTGCGCGCGGGCAGTTCATGGCGTTGGGGCCTGCTTTGAGCCGCCGCCCTCTGAAGGTGATGATCGGCGCGGTTGAGACGCGCAGCATGGCGGCCGGGCCGGAATTATTGCCGTTCGAGGCGATGCGGGGTGAGGATCTGCGCGATATCATCCTTGAGCCGGTGGCCAGCTTCTCCACCCCGCCACCGCGTGAGTCCCGACCGCCACCGCCGGGACCTCCTCAAACAATTGGAAGCCTATACGGCGGAGCGGCAGAAACCCTCGGAGGATGCGCCCCGTCAGGCGACGGCCCTCATGGAGGAGGCCAGTCCGGAGGATATTTGGAGGATGGTCAAGGCCGTCCATCTGGAGCGTGAGGCGGCGACGCGACCACTTCCCGCTTTATTTCAGGATTTTTAGTTGCGGGCGCGCATCAGCCAGGTTGACGTGACGCCAATCGGGCTGGAGGGCTTTCGCCTCATCCTGGGTGGTATTCGCGTCGGGGTGGATTACGCCTATGCGCAGGGCGCAATTTGGGCCGAGGCTGTCCAGATTGCGGCGGGCCTGCCTAAGGATGTGCAGGGGGTCGGCCTTCTTCTCACTTTTGCGGCGCAGCAAGCCGCGCCCTGCCCGCGTGACGCCGCGATTGCGGCCGCTTACGGCACATTTTCCCTCGGGCGTGCCCGGCGGCAATTGACCTATTTGTAGGAGCAGCACGTTATCGTGGTGCAGGAGAGCAATCGGGGCCGCCGCGTCGCTTTTATCGGCACGGAATGGCAGACAGACTGGGCCCCCGCCTGAGCCCCCTGCTGATTGGAGGCATGTGAGAGTGTGCTGGGGGATACGCTCAATGACAAATGATAAATTCGCCGTGATCCGCCAGATCAATGGTGAAGAGGCCGTGTATGACGCCCATCTCTCCGGTTACGACGTAATCGTGCCGGTGTAGATTCATCAGGACGGGGCGCAATGCGCAGTTAAGCACCATATGAAGGAGATTTTCTTCTCCGCGGCGCTTATTATCGATATGACGGTGAAGGCCGCGTGAGGTTGGGGGGGTCGGATTTACTCACTTAACAGGATGATACCGATTTTCACTTAAGAGCGTTCGTTTGAGAGCGGCTTGGATCGGCGCCGCTTCCGGGGCGAGCAACGCATCCCGCGCGGTAGCCAAGGTATTGGCGGGTGCGGCTCCGAAACCAATGCGCTTTTCTTGACCGGCCCATTGGTAACTTAAATGTCACAAGCGCGCGGCTGTGATCCTGACCTCGAAAAAAGGCAGCCCGCGTTGGAGAGGCGATTATGTTTTTCCTCAGCGGATGACGTCCCGATTTTTTATCCGTCGACACGAAGCCCCCACCCGATTTTCATGATCCCCAAATTCGTGCACGTGCATGACATAGGATGAGAGACCATGAGAAAATTTTACGGCAGGAAACCGGGCAAAATCGAGGGATGTGATATCGGATGAGAAGCCGTCATAACGGTTATTGGCGGACCCGAAAGGATTCGAACCTTCGACCTTCGCCTTCGGAGGGCGACGCTCTATCCAGCTGAGCTACGGGTCCATCGGGATGTTGCATAGCCAATTTCCTGCCCCGACGCCAGAGCCATGCCGTAAAAACTTGCATACGCTGTTACGGCGGCCCGACCCGCCGGCAGTGCGCCGCTTTCTTGCATAAGAATCTGCTTTCCGGCAGGATCGGAACGCGGCAAGGCTCGTTTTGATGAGGGTCACAGACCGAGCCTGCGCAGACTGAGGACAGGGTGTCACATTGATGGAACAAGAAAAACACCTCATTCTGGTCGATGGGTCAAGCTTCATCTTCCGGGCTTTTCATGCCCTGCCACCGATGCACAGCCCGGATGGCACGCCCGTCAATGCGGTTTACGGTTTCACCAACATGCTCTCCCGCCTGATGCGTGAGCATGTCGGCACACATCTGGCCGTTATTTTTGATGCCGGGCGGCAGACTTTCCGCAATGACATATACCCCGCTTATAAAGCGCATCGTCCCCCCGCCCCGGAGGATCTTGTCCCGCAATTTGCCTTGATCCGGGAGGCGACAAAAGCTTTCAATATCCCGTCCATTGAATTGCCAGGCTGGGAGGCGGACGATCTCATTGCCTCTTATGCTGAGGTGATCGCCCATGAGGGCGGTCGGTGCACGATTGTTTCATCAGATAAGGATCTGATGCAGCTCGTGACGGGAAAAGTGCAGATGCTTGACCCCATCAAGCAGCGCCCGATCGGGGTGGAAGAGGTCCTTACCAAGTTCGGCGTGCCACCGGAACGCGTCGTAGACGTGCAGGCCCTGATGGGGGATTCAACCGATAATGTGCCGGGCGTGCCGGGTATCGGCCCCAAAGGTGCTGCCCAGCTCATCGTTGAATTCGGGCGTCTGGAAGATGTCCTGACGGCCGCGCCAGATATGAAGCCGTCAAAGCGCCGCGATGCGCTGAGCGAACATGCGGAAAATGCACGCCTATCCCTCAAACTGGTAACTCTGGCACGCGATGTCGCGCTGCCGGAACCGATTGAGGCGCTGGGCTGTCGCGACCCCTCGGGGGAAATGTTGGGTGGTTTTCTGGCGCAGATGGGTTTCAACTCCATCAGCCAGCGCCTTGGACTGCGCCATGTTTCGCGACCCATCCCGTTGCCAGCCGCGCAGGATGGCGATGCCCCAATGCCTGACGCAACAGCCCCACCGGCTTCACCCGCAGAACAGCCGAATTTCGGCCCCTATGAAACTGTCACGACGACCACGCAGCTTGAAAGCTGGGTGCAGCGCATTAAGGCTGAGGGCTATATTGCCGTCGATACCGAGACGGATAGTCTTCAACCTCGCCGGGCGGCGCTGATCGGCATTTCTCTGGCGGTGCGTGCAGGGGAGGCGGCTTATATTCCGCTGCGCCATCAGGGTGATCTTGAAAATCTGGTGCCACCTCAACTTGAAACGGCGCAGGTTCTCGCCGCGCTGACGCCTGTCTTCCATGATGATGTGATCCTGAAGATTTTTCAGAACGCAAAATATGACCTGCTCGTTTTTCAGAATGCCGGGGTGACGGGTATCGCGCCCATTGATGACACAATGCTGCTCTCCTACGCCCAATCGGCGGGCGCGCATGGACATGGGATGGATGAGTTGTCCCTCCTCCATCTCGGACATCGCCCGATCACTTATGATGAGGTGACGGGCACGGGGCGGCAGCGCATCCCGTTTGCGCACGTCTCTGTCGATAAGGCGACGTCCTACGCGGCGGAAGACGCGGATGTGACGTTCAGATTATGGCTGAAGCTCAAGGCGATGCTGGTGCAGAATTGCGCCGTACGTATTTACGAGACGATGGAGAGACCGCTCATCCCTGTCCTTCAGAAAATGGAATGGGCAGGCATCAAGATTGATGTCGCTGCACTTCAACGCCTCTCCACTGATTTTGCCGCGCGCATGAAGGTGATGGAAGCTGAGATCCATCAATTGGTGGGTCGGGACTTTAATATCGGTTCGCCCAAGCAATTGGGAGAGATCCTTTTCGACGAAATGAATCTCTCGGGCGGTAAACGCACCAAGGCGGGGGCCTGGGGCACGGATTCGTCTGTCTTGCAGGAACTGGCGGATCAGGGTCACGTGCTTCCGCAACATATCCTCGCCTGGCGGCAACTCGCGAAACTGAAATCGACTTATACAGACGCGCTTTTAGAGCAGCGGGACCCTAAAACGGCGCGCGTGCACACATCCTACCATATGGCCGGCACCACGACGGGTCGCCTCTCCTCAAATGATCCGAACCTGCAAAATATCCCGATCCGCACGGAAGAAGGGGCGCGCATCCGCCACGCTTTCATCGCGGAGAAGGGGCATAAGCTTGTCTCGGCGGATTACTCCCAGATTGAACTTCGCCTCCTCGCTGTCGTGGCCAATATCCCGACCCTTCAGGAAGCTTTCGCGCTGGGGCAGGATATTCATGCCCGCACGGCGTCGGAGGTTTTCAGTGTGCCTCTCGAAGGCATGGACCCGCTGACCCGTCGCAGGGCCAAGGCGATCAATTTCGGGATCATTTACGGCATCAGCGCGTTTGGCTTGGCGCGTCAGCTCGGCATCCCGCAAAATGAGGCGCGGCGTTATATCGCGACATATTTTGAGCGTTATCCGGGCATTAAAACCTATATGGACCGGACAAAAGAGGAAGCGCGGGAGAAAGGCTATGTCGAGACGCCGTTCGGTCGCCGTTGTTACGTCCCCGGCATTGCTGAAAAAAATGGTGCGCGACGCGCTTATGCGGAACGTCAGGCCATCAATGCGCCCTTACAGGGAGGCGCTGCGGACATCATCAAAATGGCCATGATCTCTGTGGATCGTCAGCTGAGAGACAATGATTTCAATGCGCAGCTTCTCCTGCAAGTGCATGATGAGCTCATTTTTGAAGTGGCTGTGGAAAAAGCGGACATGTTGGCAGGCTTCCTTCGTGAGACGATGAGCAGCGTTGCCGATATCGGGGTGAAACTGGTTGTCGAGACCGGTATTGGTGATAATTGGGCCGAGGCGCATTGAGCGGGTTGGGATGCGCGGCTGGGGGGCTCAGAGCGTCATTCCAACGGTATTTCACGGTCCTGACTGGTCTCATCCTGACGCTTTTCCTCGCATCTCATGCCGCCTTGGCGCAGGGTGTGGCGGATGACGCCATACGGCGTGGGCAACCCCATCGCGGAGACACGCTGCGCGTCACGATGGCGTCACCCAGTGAGACGCTGGATCCACAAATCAATTATTCCAGTGCCTATCTCCAGATTTTAGTTTCCGTCTATGACGGGCTTCTCGCTTATCGCCGCGCATCGGGGAAGGAGGGGCTGAAAATCGTGTCGGACATTGCGGAGGCTCTGCCCACGGTCAGTCCTGACGGGTTGACATGGCGTTTCCGCATTCATGATTACATATTTTTCTCAAATGGCGCGGCTCTGACGACGGATGACGTGGCCGCATCCATGCGACGTCTCTTCCGCGTTGGCAGCCCGACAGCGGACTCATTTTACCGCAATATTGTGGGGGCAGAACAATGCCTGCAACATGCTGCGCACTGCCGCCTCAAAGGCGTCACGGTTGATGTGAAAAGCCGGACGGTCACTTTCCAGCTACGTCAGCCTGACCCTGAATTCGCGCAGAAACTGGCTTTCAGCCACGCCGTGATCCTCTCTCGTGACGTGACAGGGCGGGATAGCGGCGCTTCACCTCTTCCCGGGACCGGCCCTTATCACATCACGAAATATGATTCATCGACGGGGATGCGTCTTGAACGCAATCCCTTCTTCCGACCGTGGTCGCGGATGGCGCAACTCGATGGTTATGTCGACCATATCCAGGTTGATTTCCGCCTGACGGATGAAGCTGCCGTGACGGCGGTGGAGCGCGGACAATATGATGTCATGCTGGGGTAAGAAACCGCAGGATTGTTACAGTGAACTGGGTGATCAATATGCGCGTCAGATTCATCTGCAACCACTCCTGGGATATTATTACCTCGTCCTGAATGTCCGGGAGCCGCCTTTCACTTCCATTCAAGTCCGTCAAGCGCTCAATGAGGCGATTGACCGCCGGGCCGTTGCCATTTTGTATGGGGGTGAAGCGGTGGCGACGCCATTATGCGACCTTATCCCCTACGGCATGCAGAAGGGGCCATCGGACTGCGCTGCGCGGGCGGATCATCGGCCGGATCTGACAAAGGCGCGGCAACGTATTCGGGAGACGCCATTTGCAGGCATGGCGGTGACGCTTGTCGTGCGTAATAATGCGGTGGACACGAATATCGGGCTTTATGTGAGGGATCTTCTAGAGAAACTGGGTTTTAAGGCCTCCATCCGTACCCTCGCGCCTGCCAGTCTCAGCAGTTATATCGGCAATTCCGACCATCATGTCGCCATTGCTTTGACAACGTGGTACGCCGATTACCTATCCCCCTCCGTATTTCTTTATGATCTGCTCGGGTGCGAAAATATCCACCCGGGGCTTGATATTTCGACCAACGCCTCGGGTTATTGTGACTCCGCTCTGGAACGCCTCATGAAACAGGCCATGATTTCTCAAAATAAGGCGGAAGCGGCGTAACTTTGGGAGGAAGCGAACGCGATGGCGATAGGTGCGGCGCCGCTCATCCCGCTTATCCAGCCACGCTACATTGATTTCGTATCCGCGCGACTTGGCCATTATCGTTACTCATTGCTGAACCATCTCATCCTGTCGGAAGTTTGGGTGAAGTAATTCAGGCAATGCTGCGACTGAAAAGGGTGGGGCGACGGCGATAACCCGACGATCACGCTAAAGTGCACTCTTTAAATGCAAAAATTTATCTTCACGGCGTTAAAGACATGTTACAAACCGCCGGAAGATATCTGTTAAAATGTTACATTATGAGAGATACGTGCCATGCCGCATCAAATGATGGTTGCCGTTTTCGATACAGCCTGCCATGCACGTGCGGCCATGCCGCAACTGGTTGAAGCCGACATCCCCGCTCATTCCATCCACCATTTGCGACGTAATCCTGTCTTACGATGCACGGCACGCCGGAGTGACCTTTCCCGAACGCAACGTCGCCGCACTGTCACACGCGGCGCGTTGATCACGATTGACCTGACACATATCGTACCCGATACAGCCCGGAAAATCCTTGCGGCGCATCATCCTTTCGATGTCCGCATCATTCAGCAGGAAGTCACGATCGGCACACCGCCCGATCAGCAATATGAGCCGAGCGACTTCAATGACGTCATTGAAATGACGGAGTTTTACTCAAGCTGACGCGGGTTGGGTTGGTCGTGGTGCCGAAGCGGGCTTTCCAACCCGGGACGCGCTAACGACCGATATCGCGCCGGTAAAATCCGTCATCCCATTTGATTGCGCTGACAGCTTCATAGCCACGGGTCAAAGCGGCATTGATGTTATCCCCAAGTGCGGCGACAGCGAGGACGCGCCCACCATCTGCGACGAGGTGGCCATCCTTCATTGATGTGCCTGCATGGAAGACTTTGACGCCTTCCAGAGCATTCGCCGCCTCTATTCCCTTAATCGCACCGCCTTTTTTCGGCGTGGCGGGGTAGCCCTGCGCGGCGATCACGATGGATATGGCGATTTTATCGCTGAAGCGAATGGGTAAGTCCCCGATCGCGCCTTTGGCCAGCCCGGACAGGATCGGCAATAAATCGCTTTCGAGACGGAGGAGAAGGGCCTCGGCCTCCGGGTCACCAAAGCGCACATTATATTCGATCAGTTTGGGTCCGGCATCTGTCAGCATCAGCCCCGCAAAAATCACGCCTTTAAAAGGCGTGCCGCGACGTTGCATCTCAGCCAGCATCGGACGCACCGTGAGATCAAGTGCGGCTTCCTGCGCGGCGACGTCAAAATCCGGCGGGGGGGAGACAGCGCCCATCCCCCCTGTATTGGGACCGGTATCATTTTCACCCACGCGCTTATGGTCCCTCGCCGCGCCGATTAGGACAGCCTCCGTTCCGTCACAGAAAGCGAAAAGCGAGACTTCCGCACCGAACAGGCATTCCTCCACAACAATGCTGCTTCCGGCGGACCCGAAACCGCCATGGGTCAGCATCGTGTCGACGGCTTTCTGTGCTTCCTCCACCGTTTGGGCGACGATCACGCCTTTCCCGGCGGCGAGACCGTCCGCTTTGACGACGATCGGCGCACCGCGCCGCTGGATAAAGGCGTGCGCCGCCTCAGCCGTATCAAATCGCTCCCACCGCGCTGTCGGGATGCCAGCGGCGTCGGCGATCTCCTTTGTAAAGGCTTTGCTGCCCTCCAAAGCTGCGGCGGCCTGGGTTGGCCCAGCGCAGGCAATGTCAGCGGCGTCACACGCATCGGTAAGCCCGGCCACAAGCGGCGCTTCCGGCCCTGGCACGACGAGGTCAATTTTCTCCGCCTTCGCAAAATCCACCAGTGCTGCAATATCGGTCACGTCAATATTGATGCAGGTTCCGAGTTCAGCCATGCCGGGATTGCCCGGCGCCATGAAAAGTGCTGAGAGTAGGGGAGATTTGCGCAGACACCAGGTCAGAGCATGTTCCCGACCACCGGCGCCAACGAGGAGAACCCTCATAAAAATCCTTGCGAAACGAGGTTTGTTTTAAAGCCCTCCTAGCATAGAATGCAGCTTATGAGTGAGAGCGAAGCGCAAATTTCCGACAACGTGCCGCAATATTCGGTCTCCGAACTCTCGGGTGCGATCAAACAGGCGCTGGAATCCCGTTTCGGGCGTGTCAAGGTGCATGGTGAGGTGACGGAACTCAAACGTTACCCGTCCGGGCATATCTACCTGTCCCTCAAGGATGAAGGCGGCAAGATCGCGGCCGTCATCTGGCGCGGCGTGGCCGGGCGGCTGGGTTTGACGCCTGAGAACGGGATGGACGTCGTCGCGACCGGCCGCGTCTCCGCCTATGGAGAGCGCTCCAGCTATCAATTGATGATCGATCAATTGAGTTTCGCCGGGGAGGGCGCGCTTCTGGCGCGGATTGAGCAGATCCGCGTGAAATTATTGCAGGAGGGGTTGTTTGACCCTGACCGCAAAAAGCCACTGCCTTATTTTCCGGCGCGCATCGGGGTGATCACCTCATCTCAGGGCGCTGTGCTGCATGATATCTGCACCACGATTGAACGCCGCTTTCCGCGTGATGTGTTGATCTGGCCGGTTGCGGTGCAGGGGCAGGGCGCGGTGGAGCAGATCCTCGCCGCGCTCGCGGGGATTGTGGCGGCGGAACCGGATATTGTGATCCTCGCGCGGGGCGGTGGCTCGCTGGAGGATCTCATGGCGTTTAATGACGAGCGCGTGGTGCGGGCCGTCGCCGCTTTTCCGCTGCCTCTCATTTCTGCCATCGGGCATGAAACGGATACCACGTTGGTGGATTATGCTGCCGACCGCCGAGCCCCGACACCGACGGCCGCCGCCGAAATGGCGGTGCCGCAGCGCAGCGAGATGCTGGCGGACCTGGCCCATCGCGCTGCGCGCCTGCTCAGCGCCGGAAACCTCGTGCTGCAACGTGCGGCGGCACGACGTGACCGCGCGGTAAGCTTCATGCCGGACCTCCCGGCCTTACTTGAAACCTCCCGCTTAAGGCTGGATGATCGGACGCAACGCCTCAGTTTCGCTTTACCCTCCTTCGTGCAGAAATTGCGGGCACGACATGACAGGGTTCAGTCGCTTCTGACGTCGCCTCAGACGTCGATCGCGGCACGGCGTCAAACCGTCTATGAGGCGCAGGGGCGCTTGCGGGACTGCCTCAATCTGTCGGTTTTCAAAGCGCGGCGCGGCTTTGTCTCCCTCCCTGACCAGACACGCATCATCCAGGCGACACTCGTCTTGAAACGTTCCGTCTTTGATGGGGTGTCACGCCAGCTCGAAGCGATGTCTCCCCATGCTGTGCTGGCGCGCGGTTACGTATTGGTGCAGGATGGCGCAGGTCGGCCCGTAAGTTCCGCCCATGATCATCCGCAAGGGGGTGCCGTCACCCTGACTTTCGCGGATGGGGAGCGAAAGGGCCACATCCAGGCCGATGCAGGTCGCGCAATTCCGCAAGGAGATCTCGGATTATGACATGCCCCTTAATGTTGCGCCGTGCACTTCTCGCTCTCTCACTTTTTCCGGCTTTGGCCGCCTGTGGCGGGGCGCCGCAACAATCGTCGCCCCGGACGCAGACATCAAAGCCGTTTTTCACCAATGACGTCTCGGCCTCCTTCGACACGCCGCTTTGTGGCATTGCCGCGCAGGAGGCCAATGCGATGGAAATTGCGAGCTACCCGACGCCATTCCGAACCGGCAATCGCTGCGTGCAGAATGCCTGCTTCTCCCCTTTAACGGGGTCGTTTATTGCCGCATCCGGCTATCGGAGTGTCTGCCGCTGATGGCGCGGTGCGGGGTTGGGCTCGGATGAGGCATGCGCCTTATCGCTTTTCGAGCCTGTGGCAAGCGTTGCATCGGCTGAAACGGACTCGAGCCGCCCCCTGAATCTCCCTGCTTCCGGCGATGAAGGGCAGTGTCCTCATGTCGGTCTAACATTCTAGCGGCCGCTCAGACGTGCCTGATCAGATGTCCTTTTCAGCAACCGGTTTTGAAAAAGCAGGACCAGACTCGCCGAAGGGGAAGGGGCACGCGGTCCCTTCCTGATTATCGGCTCCACCAGCCTTTACGGCGTGGCGCTGGTTTTGCGTCGCTATCATTTGCTGCCGGTGCTTCCGCCACAGCCTGTTCTTTCTTTTGGCCGGTCGGCGCCGCGTCCGCTTTTCGGGTCGATGCGCGGCGGCGTGGGCGTGGTTTGGCGGGGGCTTCGTCACCCTGCACGGCGACATCCGGCTCAGCCTCCGCGTTTTTTACGCGTCGCGTCATGCGGCGGCGCGGCGCCGGGCGCGGCGTTGCTTCTGAGGGGGCATCCGGCTCGGCTGCGTGGTCCGATATCGCAACATGGTTCGACGGCGCATCCTGTGGCGCGGTGATCGCGGGCGATGTGGCGTCGATGACCTCAGTCACAGGTGAAGGGGTGTCGCTCCGGCGACCGCGCCCACGACGTAACCCGCGTCGCGGGTTACGTCGTCCCTCCGGTTTCTCCGAACTGACGGGGGCGGGCGGCGGCGTTATCTCCGCTTCCTGCACCGCTGACGACACATCCATGATGACGGGTGACTCTTCAATCATGTCGAAAATATCGAAGGAAGCTCCTGCAAAGGGATCAGCCGGTGTCGGGCGGCTGCGCCAGTGATCACCGTGATCATCGCCGCGGCGCGCATGTGACGCCACCTGCTGCTTCTGGCGCGCAGCGACTTCCTGAGGTTCCGTGATCTCGATCTGACGCACGACGCGCGGGCCGCGATGGGGCGCGGACTCTTCTACCTCATGTCGTTCCGCATGGTCCTCCGCCCCGACATCTGAAGCCGGTGAAGCGTCGGAAAATTCCTCATTCCGGCGTCCACCGCGGCGGCGTCGACGACCTGTCTCCACATTTTCTCCGTCACCGGCACCTGATGAGGCTTCCGACGCAGAATTTGCATCATCCTGGTGCGAGGCGACGTCCTCATGCAGGTCATCTTCCCGTTTCACCGGCCCACGCGGCGCCGGGGCCGCTTCGCGATGCTGTGTCGGGGCCTCCTGCGTGCGCATGCGCTCAATCCGCATATCTGCCGCGAATAATGTATCATCGGCGACGAATTTGACGCTCATGGCGTGACGCTGTTCAATCTCCCCCAGCCATTGACGCTTCTGATTGAGGATATAAAGCGCGACATCCGAGGAAACATGGACTGAGATTTCGGAAGCACGCTGGCGGAGCCCTTCCTCATCAATCGTGCGGAGCACCTGCAGGGCCGCGCTTTCTGTCCCACGTATATAACCCGTGCCTTTACAATGGGAGCATGGGGTGAGGACGGCTTCCGCGATGGAGGCACGCAGACGCTGGCGCGACATCTCAAGCAGGCCGAAATGGGAGATCTGACCGATCTGGATGCGCGCGCGATCTGACTTAAGCGCTTCCTTCAGCCTTTTCTCGACCATGGCATTATGGCGCCGACTTTCCATGTCAATGAAGTCGATCACGACAAGTCCGGCAAGGTCACGCAGGCGCAATTGACGCGCCACTTCTTCCGCCGCCTCAAGATTGGTGTGGAGGGCCGTATCCTCAATATTGCGTTGCCCGGTGGAACACCCCGAATTCACGTCGATGGAGACGAGAGCTTCCGTCTGGTTGATGACGATGTAGCCGCCGGATTTCAGCGTCGCAGTCGGGGAGAAAATTGCATCCAGATGCCCCTCAACGCGGTTACGGGCAAAAAGGCTCTGGCCGTTATTGCGCCATAACTTCACCAACTGCGCATTATGCGGCATGAGATTGCGCATAAAGTCCCGTGCGCTTTTCCAGCCCGGTTCTCCATCAACCAGAATTTCCGTGATGTCCTTGCTGAAAAGGTCGCGAATGGCGCGCTTGATCAGATTGGCTTCCTCATAAACCAGGGAAGGCGCGATGGAGGAAAGCGTGCGATCCCGGATATGATCCCATAATTGCAGGAGATATTCGCAATCGCGGGTAATTTCCGCCTCCGGGCGCTGCGCCCCGGCTGTGCGGACGATCATGGCCATGCTGCGGGGCAGATCCAGCTCCGCGATGATGTCGCGCAGGCGGCGCCGGTCATTCTCGGAAGTGATTTTCCGTGAGACGCCACCGCCACGCAGTGCGTTCGGCATCAGAACGCAATAGCGGCCCGGCAGTGAGACATAGGTTGTGAGGGCTGCACCCTTATTGCCTCGCTCTTCCTTAACCACTTGGACGAGGATGATCTGCCGTCGACGAATAACCTCCTGAATGCGGTAATTCCGCAGGAATCGCGCCATACGCCGGGCGGAATTGCTTTCATCACCCGTGTCATTTTCGCCGCCGACAACTTCCGGCGGGGGTTGGTCCTCACCGTCATCTTCCGCTTCATCGGTTTCCGCGCCATCTGACAGGCTTTCCTCAACCGGCGTTTCGGTGATTTCCGGCTGATCCTCAATGTCCGCATTCTGAAGCGCCAGAAGCTCTTCACGGTCCGCTACCGGGATCTGAAAATAATCCGGATGAATTTCGCTGAAAGCGAGGAACCCATGGCGATTGCCGCCATAATCGACAAAGGCAGCCTGAAGGCTCGGCTCAATCCGAATGACCTTGGCAAGATAGATATTGCCTTTTATCTGCTTCCGCGTCGACGTCTCGACGTCGTAATCCTCAAGGCGATCGCCGTCCATGACGACGACCCGCGTCTCTTCCGCGTGGGTCGTGTCGATCAGCATACGTTTTTGCATTAATGTATAAACTCCGATCAGCCGAAGCTGATATTACGGCAGGCCTGGTCAACACAGACGGGGCGCAGGCGATGGGTGATAAAAACCTCTCTGGAGCCATACGAGCAAGGACGTGCGCCTTGACCGTGACGGGGCGTCGCGACATGTCCAGCATCGTGACGCACGCGTGCGGCTGCATCCGGTGATCCAGTCCATCGGGTGAGGCACAGAGCGCGAGACGAGCCAAAATTTGCCAGCTCCAAAAGTTATAACCTTTTGCCGATCAGGCTGGGCGTCACAACCCATTGAAAACCGCGGGAAATGCGGGGGTCGGAGACGCAACCGATCAGATCGGCCAACGGAAGTCAGATGGCAGGAAACCCGGGGGATCGGTTGATTCGACCGCGAGGTTCAAACGCCGTTCTGAAACCCTTCCTTCCCCACAATGACTTAAAACGCTGCCTTTCGCAAGCAAGCTCTCGCTTCCGAGTCATATTATTGCTGATCCTGCCTCATTTACGACTTTTTTGGAAAGTTATTTACGTGATTTTTTCGGTTCCGATATCCTGCGCATTCGGGGCCGAAATGGCGAAAAACCGCCACCTACGATATTTGCGGTCCTTAAATTCTTTTTGTCAGACCATAATCACGCCGGTGCAGAAGCGAAAGATCGTCTAACGTCCCCCGCATGGTGCTTTCAGGGAAAATTTTCGGCTTATCATCTGTGTCGACCTTGCCATCGGTGCCGTATGCCTGCGCGCTTCTCTCGCTACGACTTACTGCCTCTGAGTATGATGGCCGTCTCACGGCCTTGATGCTCAGGGGGTTTTTGTCGTTTTCAGCCCGAATTCAAGCGAGGGAAATTTATGACCATCCAGCACCCTTCCTTTAGCAATATTCCTGAAAATCGTGTCATCATTTTTGACACGACCCTCCGCGATGGTGAGCAATCGCCCGGTTTTTCCATGAACCTCGATAAAAAGCTGCGCATGGCGCGGGCTCTGGAAAATCTGGGCGTCGATGTGATTGAGGCCGGTTTCCCCGTCGCGTCACCGGGTGATTTTGAGGCGGTCAACGCCATCGCCAAAGCGACGGAGGATGTTGTTGTATGCGCCCTTGCACGCAGTGGTGGCCTACGCGATATCGCGGCGGCGGGTGAGGCGATCGCCCCCGCGCGGCGTAAACGCATCCATAATTTTATCTCCACCTCGCCGCTTCATATGAAATATAAATTGCGCATGACGCCCGAGACAGTGCTGGAGCTGATCGTTTCGGGCAATCGCGCGTCAAGGCAATTGACGGATGACGTGCAATGGTCAGCGGAGGATGGCGCGCGGACGGAAATTGATTTCCTCTGTCGCTGCGTTGAGGTCGCAATCAGGAACGGCGCAACAACGATCAATATTCCGGATACGGTCGGATTCTCAACGCGTGAGGAAATCGCCCCGATATTCGAGACGTTGCGACAACGCGTGCCAGATGCGGAAAAAGTTATTTTCTCGACTCATAATCATAATGATCTCGGGCTCGGGGTCGCGAATTCCCTCGCCGCACTCATGTCAGGGGCCCGGCAGATTGAATGCACTATAAACGGGATTGGTGAGCGCGCCGGCAATGCGGCATTGGAGGAACTGGTCATGGCGATTCGAACGCGTCATGACAAATTGCCCTTCACCCACAAGGTTCACACGCCCTCATTGCTCAGCGTGTCGCGATTGCTCACCGGCATTACCGGTTTCGATGTTCAGTCGAACAAAGCCATTGTCGGGCGCAACGCCTTTGCGCATGAGAGTGGCATCCACCAGGATGGCATCCTCAAAAATGCCGCGACTTACGAGATCATGACGCCGGAAAGTGCGAGCTGGACGAAATCCATTCTTGTTCTGGGGAAACATTCCGGCCGTGCGGCTTTCCGGGATAAAGTCGCGTCGCTCGGTTACACATTGTCGGATGCGGAAATCGAACATGCTTTTGTACGGTTCAAGACGCTGGCGGACCAGAAAAAATCCGTATTTGATGATGACATCATCGCTTTAATTGATGAGGAGAATCACCTTGATGCGGCCATTCAGTTCGACGCCATCAAAGTGCAATCCGGCTCTGAACGTGATGCCTGGGTTGAGCTGACATTGATCGTGTCGGGCGCGCCTAAAAAGTCTCCGTCACGGGTAATGGACCTGTTGACGCGGCCTTCAAGGCGATTGCGATGATTTGTGAAAATGACACGCGACTTGCCCTTTTCAGCGTCGCTGCCGTCACGGGTGAAACGGACGCTCAGGCTAAAACGACGGTGCGGCTGGAGAAGAATGGCAGAACGGTCGATGGACAGGGGGCGGATGTTGATACGATTGTCGCCGCCGTGAAGGCTTATGTGCACGCGCTGAACAAGCCGATGACGAAGGCGTCGCGCCGCGCGCCGACGGAGCTTTCCGCGTAAAGGAAGTCACTGTGATTTGGTTAAAACCGCGTTGCGACCGCTGTCAAGGTGTCGTAATGCGGCTCTGCGCTGTGCAAGCTGCTAAATTTCGGCCTTCAAACCGACTTTTTTTATTTTCTGCTCTTGCTCATGGTATGGTCGCTCGCTAAGCGGGAAGACGTGACAATTGCCTCGCTGTAAATCTGAGTCGCGATGAGCCGCTTCACGTATTCAACGTGGGGCATTTGTGCATCCCCTTTCCTGGCCAGGAGGCTTGAATGTTTTCACGTCTGCTGGGTCTCATGTCGGCAGACATGGCTATTGACCTCGGCACCGCCAATACTCTCGTTTATGTCAAGGGAAGGGGCATCGTCCTTGACGAGCCCTCCGTCGTTGCCATCACGGAGGTGCGTGGCAAAAAGCAGGTTCTCGCTGTCGGTGAGGAGGCAAAGCATATGCTGGGCCGCACGCCCGGCAATATCACGGCGATCCGCCCGTTACGGGATGGCGTGATCGCGGATTTCGACGTTGCGGAAGAGATGATCAAACATTTCATCCGCAAAGTGCATAATCGACGCGCTTTTGCCAGCCCGCAGATCGTCGTCTGTGTCCCTTCAGGTTCAACAGCCGTTGAGCGCCGCGCCATTCAGGAAAGCGCGGAAAGCGCCGGTGCACGCCGCGTTTTACTGATTGAGGAGCCGATGGCAGCGGCCATCGGGGCCGGACTGCCGATAACCGAACCCTCGGGCAGTATGGTCGTCGATATTGGTGGTGGCACGACGGAAGTCGCTGTTATCTCACTAGGGGGAATCGTTTATGCGCGTTCCGTCCGCGTGGGTGGCGATAAGATGGACGATGCCATCATCTCCTATATCCGCAAATCCTTTAACCTGCTGATCGGGGAAAGCTCGGCCGAACGTCTCAAGATCGATCTCGGTTCCGCCAGTATGCCCGAGAATGCGACGGATGGCGGGCCGGTGCGGGCCGTGAAGGGGCGGGACCTCATCGATGGTGTCCCGCGGGAAATCGTGGTGTCACAGGCCCAGATCGCGGAAAGCCTCGCTGAGCCGGTGATGCAGATCATCGACGCTGTCGCCACCGCACTTGAAAATACCCCACCGGAACTGGCGGCCGATATTGTTGATAAAGGCATTATGCTAACGGGTGGCGGGGCGATGCTGAACCGTCTGGATGATGTTTTACGCAGTGCAACGGGCCTTCCTGTCAGTGTCGCGGAAAACCCTTTGACCTGTGTTGCGATAGGTACAGGGCGGGCACTTGAAGAAATTCGTCGTTTGAGAAGCGTGCTCGTCTCGATGTACTGACCCGAGGGAGAAGCTTCCCGATCATGTTTTCCATCACGCTGCGTCAATCGTTACAGAAGCTTCTCCTGCCTGTTTACCTGTTTTTCGCGATGACCTTGATGATTATCGGCATTTCCGCCCCATCATCAGTTGAGGGCCTGCGCGTGCGTATCTTTGACTTTCTGACGCCTGCTTACAGCCTCGCCGCACAGCCGGGACGCTGGGTCGGGCGGTTCAGGAGTTATGCCAGTGATGTCATGCACCTCCTCGCTGAAAATGCGGAACTCCGCACGGAAAATGCGCGGTTGCGGCAATGGCATGATGTCGCTGTTGCGCTTGAGGATGAAAACCGACGTCTCAAGGCCAATCTGAAATGGCTGCCGGAGCGCACGATCAGTTTCGTCACGGGGCGAGCGATCCGTGATGCATCCGGCCTTTATAACCGCTCCGTCCTCATTGCCCTGCCCGAAGCCCATGAGGTGCATATTGGCGACCTTGTCCTGGGCGGCACCGGCGTTATCGGTCGTATTTCTGAAATCGGGCCGTCAACGGCACGTGTGCTGCTGATCAATGACCCGGTCAGCCGCATTCCCGTCTTTCTGTCTTCTTCCGAGGGGAGTGCGATCATGACGGGTGATGGATCTGCCACGCCGCGCCTGATGTATTTCGCGCATGATGACCACCCGGTTGAAGGCGAGCGCGTCGTGACCGGTGATCAGGCCGGGCAGGAAAACGCCGTCACCGCTTCCGGCGTGCCAAATGGCGTTTTTATTGGCACCGTGCATTATAATGCGTCTCACACGCCGGTCGTTATTCCGGGGGGTCATCTCAACCATCCGGATGTTCTCCGCGTGCTTGATTTCAAGGAGATTGACGCGCATGGCCCCGTGGCACCGGGGCGTGTCAGAAAAATCAATAAGGCCAGAGATCGTTTTGGCCTCCCTGAAAGTATTTTCCCCAATGTCTGGAAGGGGCAGGGATGAAGAGGTCATCTGCGTGAGGGAAAGACGCTCTTCAGCGCCGACGACGACAATCTATCAGAGACGTCTGGACAGTGTCATGCGCGCGGTTCTACCCTCACTCTTCATTATTGTCGTGACGTTCTTACTTACCGGTGTCATCAGTCCGGTAGGTAAGGAGGGTTTTGTCTTCGCCGTGGCGGTGGATACTGTCTTTTACTGGACGATCTTCCGCCCGGCCTCAATGGATGCGACCGCGGTGTTCCTCATCGGACTCGTGCTTGAAACCATCAATTTCTCACCCCCGGGAACGCTGCTCTTCTCTCTCCTCGTCGTGCATGGAGTCGCGCAAATGTGGCGCTATGGGTTGAGCCACATTAATTTTATTCTGGCGTGGCTCCTCCTGGCCTTGCTGGCCCTTGCCATGGGTGGTGTTGAGTGGCTCGTCTCCTGCATCAGCATGGCCCGCGGATTGCCGATTACACCCGCTATTTTCCAGGCCACGTTGACTTCTGGCATCTATCCTATATTGGCGACGTTATTCGGCTGGTTGCGACGAATAGGGGCAGATGCAGAAGATATTTGAAATAATATCTCATTCATCCGCCTATTGTTTGCATTATAGGGGTCAAGGGAACAAAATCCCGTAACAAACGGGACTGAGTGGCGTCCGGAGGCGTTTGGTTTGGTCGGATTGAATTGGAAGCGCTTGAAGACACGCCGCTCCGCCTTGCGCGCGATGGAGACGGTGCGTCCTTCGCGTGGCGTTTTCACCCGACGGGCCATGCTCCTTGTAGGCGGGCAACTGGGCATTTTCGGCCTTCTCGGTCATCGGCTTTATGATCTGCAACTCGTGGAAGGCGCGCATATGAGCGCGCTGGCCGCGCGAAACCGTACAAGCAAACGCCTGCTGGCCCCTGCACGCGGCGCGATTACTGACCGTTTCGGCGTCCCATTGGCTGGAAACAGCCAGAACTGGCGCGCGCTGCTGATGCCGGAAGAAACAACGGACATCCATGCAACTGTTGACCATTTCGCCCAGATCATTCCTTTGGAAGATTTTGAACGCACCCGGATTTCACGGGATATCAAAAATTTGAGGCGTTACGTGCCGATATTGTTGAAGGAGTTCCTCTCCTGGGATGATATGGCGCGGATTGAGGCGCAGGCCTTCTCATTACCCGGTGTGCTTGTGGATGTCGGTTCCACACGCACCTATCCTTTCGGGCCGCAACTTGCACATATCGTGGGTTACGTGGCGCCGCCGACGGAAAAAGACGTCGCCAAAGCACCCTTATTGGCTCTCCCCGGGATGCGCGCCGGGCGTGAAGGCATTGAGCAGACACAGGACGACTTGCTGCGCGGTGCGCCCGGCATGGTTGAGATGGAAGTCAACGCCTATGGCCGCGTCTTGGGAGAGCTTGAGCGTGTGGAGGGCGCGCAGGGTGATCGCGTTGAGCTCACGATTGATGCTGGTTTGCAGCAAATGGTGCTGGGGCGCATCGCTGATGAATATGCGAGCGCCGTCGTGATGGATTGCCGTGATGGCGCCATCCTGGCGATGACGAGCACGCCTTCCTTCGATCCGGCTCTTTTTGACTCCGGCGTCAGTCACGCGCAGTGGAAAGCCTGGATGAGCGACCCGAATGCGCCATTGACAAACAAGGCCGTTGCCGGTGTTTATCCGCCGGGCTCAACCTTCAAGCCCGCCGTTGCTTTGGCCGCCCTGAAATCGGGGCTGGTGACGGAAGATGATCGCTTTAATTGCCCTGGCTATTACGACCTCGGCGGCACGCGCTTTCATTGCTGGCGCAAACATGGCCATGGCAGCGTCAATATGCGACAGGCGCTCAAATATTCCTGCGACGTTTATTTTTACAAAGTCGCGCAGAAAATCGGGATGGACCAGATTAAAGACATGGCGTCGCCGCTGGGGCTCGGCGTTACGCTGCCTGTGGAACTGCCCCACGTGCGCGCCGGTAATGTGCCAACACCGGCCTGGCGGCGTAAAAAGGGCCATCACTGGAACCGTGGGGATACGTTTGTGGCGGGGATCGGACAGGGTTTCGTGCAGACGACGCCCTTGGAATTGGCGACCTACGCCGCGCGCATCGCGTCAGGTCGTGAAGTGTCGCCCCATTTGATCCGACGCACAGTGACGCGCGAGGGTGTCAAAATCAACCTGCCGACAGCCCCCGGGATGGAACTCCAACCTGAATGGCTGGATGTTGTGCGCGGCGGTATGTTCGATGTGATCAACGCGCCGGACGGTACGGCAACGCGGGCACGACTGGACTTGCCGGGCATCCAGATGGCGGGCAAAACAGGCTCCGCTCAGGTGAGGCGCGTCTCACGCGCACAGCGTGAGAGTGGGCATTTCAATTCCATGAAGCTCCCTTGGGAGCAGCGCCCTCATGCGCTCTTTATTTGTTACGCCCCTTTTGACAAGCCGCGTTACGCGGTCGCCGTCGTTGTCGAGCATGGCAATGGTGGCGCTGCAACGGCGGTACCGCTAGCAAGGTTGATTATGACGGATGTGCTTCAACGCGATCCCTCCGGCCGGGAACACGCTCCTGGCGTGACAGTCGCGGAGGCGGATTAGTGGATCAGCAAAAACGGCTTTGGCGCGCACAGCCAGGTTTTCAGCTTCTTACAAAGTTTTTCCAGATCAACTGGTTTTACGTCGTCCTGATCTGCGGATTGGCCGGTGTCGGCTATATGGCTCTGTTTTCAGCCGGGGGAGGGAGTGCAAAATCCTTCGCGCACCCGCAAATTGTCCGTTTCGCCTTCGGGCTGGTCATGATGGTGTTCGTCGCCTTCGTCAGTCCGCGCTTTCTGCGTCGCCTGGCGATTCCGATTTACCTGTTATCCATCGCGCTGCTGGTGCTTGTCCTTCATATGGGACATGTCGGCAAAGGGGCTGAACGATGGATTATGATTGCGGGCATCCAGTTTCAGCCCTCGGAATTCGCAAAAGTCGCCCTCGTCCTCATGCTTGCAAGCTGGTTCCATCGCGTGAGCCATGAGAAGATGGGGAACCCGCTATACCTCATCCCCCCTGCGGTCATGACGCTTCTGCCGGTCGCTTTGATCCTGAAGGAGCCTAATCTCGGCACAGCCGTGATCACCGCGCTGATCGCGGCGACAATGTTTTTTGTGGCGGGGATGCGCCTGTGGCAGATCATTATTCTGGCTATGCCTTTACCGTTTCTGGGCGACTTTGTTTACAATCACCTGCATGATTACCAGAAGGCGCGGATCGACACGTTTATCCACCCGGAAAATGATCCGCTCGGCGCGGGATATAACATCATCCAGTCCAAAATCGCCCTCGGCTCTGGCGGGATGTGGGGTGAGGGTTATTTACGCGGGTCGCAGGGGCAGCTTAATTTCCTGCCGGAGAAACAGACGGATTTTATCTTCACGATGATCGGGGAGGAATGGGGCTATGTCGGCGCCATCGCTGTGATGGCGCTGCTGGCGTGCCTCAGTATCGGTGGTGTGCTGATGTCGATGCGCTGCCGCAATCAGTTCAGCCGGTTGCTCGCCCTCGGGATCGCAATCGATTTCTTCATGTATTGCGCGGTCAATCTCTCCATGGTGATGGGCGTCATCCCGGTGGGCGGGGTGCCTTTGCCGCTCATCTCCTATGGTGGGTCGGCGATGCTGACGATGATGTTCGGGTTCGGGCTGCTTCTGTCCAGTTGGGTGCACCGCGATGAGCGCGAGAAGATGGATTAGGGGGCGGTTTACGAGTAGGTTGTGGTTTTAGCGCCGCCCCTTCAGGGTTGTCTATCCTTGAATTTGCGAGAAGTCCGCGATCTGGCCTAACACTTCATTGACCCGATTGAGAAGGCGCAGGCGGTTGATACGGCGGGCAGGATCGGGGTCGTTGACTTTCACGGCTTCGAAAAATTGGTCGAGAGGCGCGCGAAGGGTCGTGGCCTCTTCCATAGCCTTTCCGTAGTGTTTCCACTCCATGAACTTAGTAATTTCAGGAGCCGCTGCCTCTAAAGCCTCGAAGAGCGCTTGTTCAGAAGGATCAACGAAAAGTCCCTCATCCAGCTCACCCGTGTGCGGGCCATCTTTTCGATTTTCGATGTGCAGGATGTTCGCCGCGCGCTTACTTGCCGTAACAAGATGTGGGCCGTCACTTTTTGAAAATCTGAAACGAAGCGCTTCCGCGCGTTTTTTCAGGTCTCGTATGTCATTGTCTTCCGCTCTCAGCATGACCGCTGAAATGATATCCTGAGCGACACCGTTATTCCTCAATTGTACACGAACACGTTCAGCCATGAACTTGTCGAACTTCTTGAAGACTGCCGAGTGGTCAGAAATGACCAGTTGCATCTCAAGCGCTAGAGTAAATACGCGTTCGAGATCCAACGTCAGTCCTCTTTTATCGATGATGCGTATAATGCCGAGCGCGGCACGCCGCAAAGCGTAGGGATCGCCAGATCCTGTCGGCATCTCGCCAATCGCGAAAAAACCGGCCAGGATATCGAACCGATCCGCGAGAGCGACGGCGATGGCGGCGTCGGATGGCATTTCCTCTTCCCCATCATTGCAAGAGAGATAATGGGACCGGATCGCCGCCGCCACTTCAGGGGCTTCCCCGTCATGTTCGGCATAGTACCGACCCATGATCCCTTGCAATTCCGGGAATTCTCCCACCATGCCGGTTGTCAAATCCGCCTTGGCGAGCAACGCGGCGCGGCGCGCCTGCGCTTTTTCTTCTTCGATTTTTTCAGGGTCTACAACTCCCGGCCATCCATGCAGAATATGTTCGACAATAAAACCCGAAAGCTCAACCAAACGCTTGACGCGGTCGCCAAGCGACCCAAGTTTTCTGTGAAACGTGACGTGATCCAGCGCACCAACGTGGGACTCCAATGTCACCTTGCGGTCAAGTTCCCAGAAATGCCACGCATCGGCGAAACGTGCGCGCAAGACTCGTTCATTTCCGGCAATCGTCGCGGCCCCGCCATCGTGAAATTCCTGATTGGCGAGGAACAAGAAATAAGGCGCAATGCTTCCACTGTCACAACGCGTTGCAAAATAGCGCAGATGCGTGCGCATCGACACTTGCAACACCTCTTCAGGCAGCTCCATGAACCGGGCGTCGATCTTGCCCAACATCGCTACGGGCCATTCTGTAAGGCCCGCTACCTCATCAAGTAGACCTTCATCTTCAACGATCCGTAAACCTTGCGACGTGGCAGCTTTCTTCAGGCCCGTCCAGATAACATCCCGTCGCGCATTCGCTTCGAGAATAACCTTCCTCTCCCGCAGCCCCTCCCGGTAACCCTCAAACGAGGACACCGCGAACAATTCCGGCGCGAGGAACCGATGTCCCTGCGATAAATTGCCGGATGTTAGCCCGTGGCCATCATCTTCCCCGCGCGCCAGCGTGAAGAGCACGATGTCGCTATCCAGAACCGCGATAATCCGGCGCAGTGGGCGAACCCATGTGAAGGCGCTGCCATTTCCCCAGCGCATGGATTTTGGCCAGGTGAAATTCCAAAGCATTTCCGGCACGATGTCCTGCAGGAAAGAGGCCGCGCTGCGTTCCGCGATTTCGCGGTTCAGCACCCAGAAGCCTTTTTCCTCCTGCAGATCGGATTTTTTTGCGCCATGCTTACGGAGGAAGCCCAGCAAGGCCTGTTCCGGCGCGGTGACACGGGGCCCACGTTCCGACTGTGTTGCAGCGGGGACGGTGGCGTCGATTGTGACAGCCAGCCCGATGCGCCGCGGACCCCAGAACGGCTTCAAATCGCAGGGCTTCAAAGCCAACAGTCGCTGCTTCAAGACTTGCGCGAGCGCTTCCGCGGCGGGCTGCTGCATGGCGGCGGGGATTTCCTCACTTTCCAGCGCGAGAAGAAACTCAGCCATGATGCACCTCTTTCTCACCCGCGAGCCAGGCTTCACAACTCGCCTTCGCGAGCGTGCGCACCCTTCCGATATAAGAGGCACGTTCAGAAACCGAGATCACGCCGCGCGCGTCAAGCAGGTTAAAAATGTGACTCGCTTTCAGGCAGTAATCATAAGCCGGTTGCGCCAGCCCATCTGTCGCCAGGCACGTCGCTTCTCGCTCCGCATCAATGAAGTGTTGAAAGAGCATTTCTGTATTGGCGCATTCAAAATTGAACTTCGAATAATCCTGCTCCGCCCGGCGGAAAATATCGCCGTACGTCAAACCCGCGTCATTATAAGCGAGGTCATAGACATTCTCCACGCCCTGCACATACATGGCGAGGCGTTCCAGCCCGTACGTCAGTTCGGTTGAAGGGAGCTCCGTCGCGATGCCGCCCACCTGCTGGAAATAAGTGAACTGCGTCACCTCCATCCCATCGCACCAGACTTCCCATCCCAGTCCCCAAGCGCCGATCGTTGGATTTTCCCAATCATCCTCCACGAAGCGTATATCATGAAGATGTGGGTCAATGCCGATGGCCTGGTAGGAAGCAAGCAGAAGGTCCTGACTATTTTCAGGCGTGAGTTTGAGAAGCACCTGATATTGGTAATAATGTTGAAGGCGGTTCGGATTTCCCCCGTAACGCCCGTCAGAGGGGCGGCGGCAGGGCTGGACGTAGGCGGCTTTCCAGGGGCGCGGCCCGAGGGCGCGCAACGTTGTATGCGGGGAGAGCGTGCCCGCGCCGAGTTCTGTATCATACGGTTGCAATATGGCGCAGCCCTGCTCTGACCAGAAGGTGTGCAGGCGCAAAATCATATTCTGAAAGGAGAGGGGCTTCCGCCGGTCCGATGGCTGAAACGTCACGCTCGACAGCTCCGAAGTCAAATAAAGCCCCCCTCTTAACGCCTCAGGGCGGAGAAGAAAACACATCATCGCATGATACTTGCCAGAATGAGAAATTGCTCCCACATTCAAATGATCAAGTTTTGACGCGGAGAGCGCCCCCATGAACCAGCAGGAACGTGACCTTATTGCGCAATTTGTCGCGCGTGTCGGTGGTGAGCAAAATAATGCCCAGCCAGGCACGGCCCTTGCCCCCATCGACCCGGAAGCGGATCAGTGGATCAAGGAAAATTTCTCAAAACATCCAGAGGCCGCTTACCGCGTGACGCAAATGGCGGTGGTTCAGGAGGCGGCTCTGGCTGAGGCGTATAATCGCATTCGCCAATTGCAGTTTCAGTTGCAGCAGGCGCAGCAACAGGCCCAGCGTGGCGCGTCAAGCGGGTTTTTCAATAATTTGTTCGGCGGTAACCGCGCGCAGCAAAATGCGTCGCCGCCACCTCCCGGCTGGGGTGCGCCGCATGGCGCGCCTGGCCCTTTTCCGCAGCAGCCCGCGCCAAACCCTGGTTTCGGGCCGCAGGGCGGTTATCCGCCAGGTTATAATACCGGTATGTTTCCGGCGCGCGGGACCGGGTTTCTTGGCTCGGCCTTAACGACGGCGACGGGCGTTGCAGGCGGCATGTTGGCGGCAAACGCCTTGTCCAGCCTCTTTTCAAGCCACCATTTCGGCGTTGACCCCACTGCGGGTGGCCTTGCTGGCGGGGCGGCAACCGGTAATTTCGGTGAGATGGGGCAGGATCCCTTCGCCGGGTCCGGGATTGATGCCGGAAATGATTATGACATGGATCAATGGGGCCATGGCGATAATAACCCGAGTTGGGGCGGCGATGACGCGGGCTGGGGTGGCGATGATGGTGGCGGGTTTGACGATTCGTTCTGACATAATCGGCTGATTGAAGCGGGTTTCGGATGCGCCCCCGGGCGCGCCTGGATCGCGGCGACCATTTCAATGTGTCCGGTACCGTTCCGATATGCATTTTCAATACGCCCGGTCTTGTTCATCTCTACGCCATCTGAGGTTCCGCCCCACCTGGCGGGCCATGTTTCGTTATGACTTGCTCAGCCCTTTTGCGGGACTTGCGTTCTCTCTCTTCCTCGGAGTTTCCGATAGAAAGGCGCTCTTATGAGTGAAGTCAGGAAAAGCTGGGTTAAAGTGGCCGCGTTTGACACGTTGGAGGAGAACATCCCCAAGGCCGTCAAACTGGATGACACGCCGCTTATCCTGCTCCGTATTTCAGACGGTGTGCGTGCTTTTGCCGGGAAATGTCCGCATAAGGGTGCGCCGATGGAGAAAGGGGTTGTCTGCTCCCTCCATAATTCCACCCATGCGCTCGTCTGCCCCTGGCATAAAGCTGTTTTCTCGGCTGAAAATGGTCGCAGGATTGCCCTCCGGCCTTGGACCCGCTGGAGAGATATGAGGCGATGGTGCGGGGCGGTGATGTCTATATTTCCGTCAAGCCGAAAGCCCTGCCGCAACCCACGCCTATGCGGCAGCATGAGCATGTCGCCATTGCCGGTGCGGGTGCCGCCGCTCTGGCTGCCTGCGTGACTTTGAGGGAATCCGGATTTGAAGGGCGCATTACCATGATCAGCCCTGAGGCGCGCAAACCTTATGATCGCACCGCGCTCAGCAAATCCACTCTCGCCGCCGCGCCGGAAGATATCGAAATCCCCCCTTGCGGGAGGAGAATTGGTACGCGGAGCACCGTGTTGACCTCGTGCATGATCAAGTCGTGCGTTTTGAATATGAGACGCGCACCGTTCAGTTGAAAAAAAGGGATGCGATCACAGCGGAGTATGTTTTGCTCGCGACCGGATCGGCGGCGAAGCAACTTGATATTCCCGGTATTGGATTGAGGGTGTCTATACCTTGCGCAATGCTGCCGATGCTTTGGCCATAGCGGGGCAGTTGGGGGACAAAGTGGCCGCCGTCATTATCGGTTCAGGTTTTATCGGTATGGAAGCCGCCGCCTTACGAAAAAGGGGTGTTGGCGTCACGGCGGTCTCCCGGTCGGAATTTCCGTTTGAGAAACAATTCGGCCCGGACATCGCCTCCAGCCTGCGCCGCCTGCATGAAGATTACGGCACGGCCTTTATCCCCAAACGTAATATCGTGAAAATCAGGGGCAAAGGGCGTGTCGACTGGGTTGAGTTGGATGACGGAACGCGCCTGACGGCCTCCATTGTGCTTGTGGGAGCCGGGGCAGAGTCTGAATTGCATTATATAGACGGACTTCCCCGTAATGCCCGTAATGGTGGCCTGGATGTGGACCACCATATGTCGCTGGGAAATGATGTTTTCGCCGCGGGGGATATTGCGAGTGTGCCCTTTGGCGAGAAACGCTATCGTATTGAGCATTGGCGCACCGCGCAAAGCCAGGGGTAAATTGCCGCCCGCGCCATGCTGGGCCTGCCTGTCGAGGAATTGACAACGCCCTATTTCTGGACACAGCAATATGATCAGAAACTGGAATGGGTCGGCTGGCCGGGTCAGGCATATGACCATATCGAGATCGATGGTGACGTCGATAACTTCAAGTTTCTCGCCCGGTTTGAGAAAAAGGGAAAACTGGTCGGGGTGATCGGCTCAAAACATCCAAAAGAGATGGGGCGCATCGCCGTCCGCTTTGACGAAGCTTGACATAAGCCGGCTTCGGCGGCTTTTTGCGCAGTCAAACGATGTCCTCTTATCCCTGCCATCGTCTCATAAGGTTTTCATGACCTGATTCGGGGCTTCAGCGATGCCGAGGGCGCGCGTTGACAGCGTATGCTAGAACAGGAAAGCCGTCATGCATCTTTATCGATCCCATTATTGCAACGCCCTCCGTGCGAGTGATGCGGGCACGACTGTGCGGCTTTCAGGCTGGGTGCATAGCAAGCGGGATCACGGTGGCCTGCTTTTTATCGATCTGCGGGATGAACGCGGCGTCACGCAAATCGTCATCCCCGCCGGAACATCCTTGCTGGACGTTGCAGAGCGCCTCCGTGTGGAGAGCGTCGTGACGGTGACGGGTGAGGTTGTCCTGCGTGAGGGGGGGCAGCGCAACGCCAACATCCCGACCGGTGATATTGAAATCCGCGCGCAGGATCTGGTGGTGCAGTCAGCTGCGACGGTGCTGCCTTTCCAGGTGAATGGCAGCGAAACCTATCCGGAAGATCTGCGCCTGAAACATCGTTATCTTGATCTGCGGCGTGAGCAGATGCATCGCAATATTATTCTGCGCGCCAAAATCATTGCAAGCTTACGGCAACGTATGCAGGCACATGATTTTATCGAGTTGCAGACGCCGATCCTGACGGCTTCCTCGCCGGAAGGGGCGCGTGACTTCCTCGTGCCGGCGCGGCTTCATCCGGGCAAATTCTATGCTCTGCCGCAAGCGCCTCAGCAATTCAAGCAATTGGCGATGATCGCCGGGTTCGATCGTTATTTCCAGATCGCGCCCTGCTTCCGTGATGAGGCCTCCCGCGCGGATCGTAGCCCGGGTGAGTTTTATCAACTCGATTTTGAGATGGCTTTCGCAACGCAGGAAGATGTCTTTGCGGTGATGGAAGATGTGCTGGGCAGCGTCTTTACCGAATTCGGCAAGGGCCGCTCGGTGGATCAGGCGCCCTTCCGCCGCATCACTTATCAGGATGCACTTGATCAATATGGTTCCGACAAGCCGGATCTGCGTAATCCGCTCGTCATTCATGACGTGACGGGCGCTTTTGATGACTCTTCTTTCGGGCTTTTTGCGCAGATCGTCGCGAAAAATGGGCTTGTGCGCGCCATCCCGGCCCCTGGCGCGGGGACGAAGCCGCGTGGCTTCTTTGATAAGCTCAATAATTGGGCGCGTGAGAGCGGGGCTGGTGGGCTGGGTTACATTATTTTTGAGGAAGATGGTGGCAAAGGGCCTATCGCCAAAAATCTAGATGCGCAACGCGTCACCGCCATCCGTGAGGCCTGTGGCCTGGCCGCGGGGGATGCTGTCTTCTTCGCGGCTGGCCCGCGTGAGGATGTGACGAAATTTGCGGGGCTCGTTCGGACGCGTGTTGCGGAAGAGCTTGATCTGATTGAGAAAAACGCTTTCCGCTTCTACTGGATCGTTGATTTCCCGATGTACGAGCGTGACCCGGAAACGGGGCGGATCGACTTCTCGCATAATCCTTTTTCCATGCCGCAAGGGGGGCTGGAAGCGTTACAGACGCAGGACCCGCTGGAAATCAAAGCCTATCAATATGACATCGTCTGTAACGGAATTGAGCTCTCCTCCGGCGCGATTCGTAACCATCTGCCGGATGTCATGATCCGCGCCTTCGAAATCGCAGGATATGATGAGAAGGTCGTGGAAGCGCATTTTGGCGGCATGTTGAATGCCTTCCGCTTCGGCGCCCCGCCTCATGGCGGCTCAGCACCCGGTGTGGATCGCATGGTGATGCTGCTGGCGGATGAGCTGAATATCCGTGAGGTTACCCTCTTTCCGCTTAATCAGCAGGGGGAGGATTTGATGATGGGGGCACCTGCCCAGATCACGCCTGAGCGTCTCAAGGAATTATCCCTGCCGGCTCCCTGCCACCAAAACCCAAAATCGTTTCCTGAGGGTGGTTAGCGCGGTTCAACGCGCCGGGAGGAAACTGAACGTGACCGGCGCGTGATCGGAAGCATGGTCTTTCTCGCGCTCGGCACGATCGACCGTCGCCGCCTGAAGCCTGTCCGCCATGAAAGGGGAGAGCAGGGCGTGGTCAATCCGCAACCCGCGATTTCGTGGCAGGGCACCGGCCTGATAATCCCAGTAAGTGTAGCAGGGGTCATGCGGGTGCAGGGCGCGCAGGGCGTCTGTTAAACCAAGATGGAGGAGGCGTCGCCAGGCCTCCCGGCTTTCCGGTCGGATGAGGGCATCATTCGGGTTCAGCGCGCCCGGGGCGAAATCAAAATCGGTCGGGCAGATATTATAATCACCGAGAAAAATGAATGCCTGCCCGGCAATAAGTTTTTGATGTGCGCGACGCGTCAGAGCCGTGAAGAAGTCCAATTTTTTCTGAAATCCGGCGGCACCTCCGGAATTGCCATTCGGAAGATAGAGATTGCCGATGCAAATATCGCCGATGACGACTTCCAGATAGCGGGCTTCCTCATAATCAAAACCGTCGAGACCCATTGAGATCGCCTCCGGTTTCTGGCGCGTCAGGATGGCGACACCATTATAGGCTTTCTGCCCCATGAGGGTGCAGTGATAGCCGACTTCCCTCAATATGTCAGGAAATTGCATTTCCTGACATTTCAGCTCTTGCAGGCAAAGCGCGTCCGGTTGATGCGCCGCCAGCCATTCCATGACGACTGTGTCCCTCTGACGCACGGAATTAACGTTCCAGCTGGTGATTTTCAAATTGTGCCCCTTTTATTCTTGTTCATTCCCCGGACAATGAGGGCCCTTAATCGAGAGAGAAGCTGGAGCCGCACCCACAGGAGGAAGCCACATTGGGATTGCTCACCGCGAAATGCACGCCCATCAATTTATCCACCCATTCGAGCCGTGCCCCGGCGAGAAGGCTCATACTCGTCTCATCGACGACGACCGAAATGCCGTCTTGCTCAATCACAACGTCATCCTCATGGCGTGTGCCATCGAGTTTGAACCGATATTGAAACCCGTTACACCCCCCGGCATCCACCGCGACGCGCAAGGAGGTGCCGGAGGGCGCGCTCTGTTCCGCGAGGATTTCCCCGATGCGACGGGCCGCATCTTCCGAGACGGAAAAAGCGGGGTTTTTGGGGGCGGGGTTTTGCAAGGCTGAATTTGTCGTCATAATGGGTCAATATAATCGGTAAACCGCTAATCTCAAGGATCACCTGGAGAGTTGCCATGACGCCACCTGATATTGCCTGTTATGCCGTCCGCCCCGAGACGGCATGCGGGCGCCTGCATCCGGAAGTGGACTCGCCATCCAGGACGCCTTGGCAGCGTGATCGGGATCGCGTGTTGCATTCAGATGGGTTTCGGCGGCTGCAATATAAAACGCAGGTCTTCATCAATCATGAGGGCGATTTTTTCCGCACCCGACTGACCCATTCTCTCGAAGTCGCCCAGATCGCCCGCGCCATCGCGCGCCAGCTTCGCGTGAATGAAGATCTGATCGAGGCGTTGGCTCTGGCGCATGATATGGGGCACACGCCTTTCGGACATGCGGGTGAGGATGCGCTGCGGAAATGCTTGGAGGATGAAGGCGGGTTTGATCACAATACCCAGTCCATGCGTCTGGTCACGAAGCTGGAGCACCGATATCACGGTTTTGACGGGTTGAATCTGACCTGGGAAACGCTTGAGGGGCTGGCCAAACATAATGGCCCGGTCCGCAAACCCACCCGCTATCTGGCCGATTATGACCGCCTCCATCAGCTCAATCTCGGGAGTTACGCGTCGGCCGAGGCGCAGATTGCCGCCATGAGCGACGATATCGCCTATCACGGGCATGATCTGGATGATGGATTGAAATCCGGACTGATCTGCTTCGAGGATCTTGAAAATCTGCCGGTGATCGGCGCGGCGCTGCAGGCCGCGCGGGCGGTCGTCCCGCAGGACGCGACAAGCCGGAAAAGCCGCATCCGGCATGAAATGGTCCGCCAGATTATCGGCGTGCTCGTGACAGATCTGATGCAGCAATCCCGTCAAAATCTCGAAGCGCTCAACCCGCAGACTGCCGATGATGTTCGCGCGGCGGACCGGCCAGTCATTGGCTTCAGCGAGGACATCCGCGCCGCCAATCACCAGATTCGGCGCTTTCTAATGGACAGGCTTTACCGACATTGGAAGGTGAAACGCATGACGCGTAAGGCCCGCATGGTCACGACTGATCTCTTTAATGTGCTGACGGAGGATGACGCCCTCCTGCCGGATGCGTGGCGACGCTCTGCCGACACGGCCGCATCCGCAAGCGACCGCAGGCGCGTCGTGGCGGATTATATCGCAGGCATGACCGATCGTTTCGCCATGCAGGAGCATCGACGTCTGACGGAACTATCGGTATTAGGTTGAAGCGTTCATTTTACAGTTAAGAGAAGTCAGGATTCATGGTCGATCACGTTTCGGGTGCGCAGAATTGTCTGTTCAAGCAATATCAGCAGGTGGTGCGGCAGACCCTGCGCGATATCGTGCCTGATCTGCCGGATGACATACTGGACCGTGTGGAACTGACCCCGACGAAAGATCCACTCCATGGCGACATGGCGACAAACGGCGCCTTGCTGGCCGCAAAACCGGCCTGGCGCAAACCGCAGGAGATCGCGGCGTCTCTCGCGGAAAGGCTTCAGCAACAGGAAGGGATCGCTTCCGCCGAAGCGGCGGGGCCGGGTTTTGTCAACATCACCCTTTCCCCCGGGATTTATCAGAATTTGCTTCCGCATATCCTGCGTCAGGGTGCGGCGTATGGGGAGAGCGCCATTGGCGGCGGAAGGCGCGTCAATGTAGAATATGTTTCGGCCAACCCGACAGGCTCGATGCATGTGGGGCATTGCCGCGGCGCTGTCGTCGGCGATGCGCTCGCCAGGCTGCTTCAGAAGGCCGGATATTCCGTCCTGAAAGAATATTACATCAATGATGCCGGGGCGCAGGTGACGGCACTAAGCTGGGTGGTATATTGGCGCTACCTCCAGAAGATCGGAACATCCCTCACGGAAGACGCTTTCGCGGCCCTGACGCCGACCGGACTGCAATATATGGGTGATTATCTTCTGCCCGTCGCCGACGCACTGGCTGAAAAATATGGCGCGTCCCTCGCCACCCCTGAGAAAACCGCCGCACCGACGGAACAATGGTTCGAGACGGTGCGCCGCGCCGCGCTCGACGCCATGATGTCGCAGATCCGTGCTGATCTCGAAGCTTTGGGCATCTCGCATGATGTTTTTTCAAGCGAAGCGGATATTTATGCCGGGGGAGAGGTGGATCGCGCCATCAAATGCCTTGAGGGGAAAGGCCTGATTTATGAAGGCGTCCTTGAGCCCCCGAAAGGCAAAACCCCCGATGACTGGGAGTCGCGGCCGCAAACCCTCTTCCGATCCACGTCTTTTGGCGATGATGTCGATCGTGCACTTAAAAAGTCAAATGGGGAAAACACTTATTTCGCCAATGATGTGGGCTATCACAGCCAGAAAGCCAGCCAGGCCGATTTGCTGATTGATGTGCTGGGCGCGGATCACGGCGGTTACGTCTCCCGCATGCGCGCCGCGGTGCAAGCCCTGACGGACGGACATACTGCTTTTGAAGTAGTGATCTGCCAGATCGTCCGGATCTTAAAAGCCGGCGTGCCGGTGCGCATGTCCAAGCGCGCTGGTACTTTCGTCACGTTGCGTGATTTGCTGGATGAGGTGGGCAGGGATGCCGTCCGCTTCACCATGCTGAAGCGCAAGGCCGATGCGCAGATGGATTTCGACCTTGATCTCGTGATTGCTCAGACGCGCGATAACCCGGTCTTCTACGTTCAATATGCCCATGCGCGCTGCTGCTCCGTCATCAGGGCGGCGCGCGACATGTTTGGTGGTGATGTGGATGCAGCGCTGGCGGGTGACGCCCAACAGCTTCATACCATCGCATCCGCCGCTGAACTTGCCGTCATTCGCCGCATGGCCAGTTTCCCGCGTATGGTTGAGGGCGCCGCCCTGGCGCGGGAGCCGCAGCGCATCGCTTATTATTGCGGTGAACTTGCGGCAGACTTCCACGCTTTGTGGAATAAGGGTCGGGAAGACACCACGCTGCGCTTTTTGCGGGAGGATGAGAAAGAAGCCTCTCTCGCAAAACTGGCGCTCGTGGCCGCCGTCGCCAATGTGCTGCGTTGTGGCCTCGATATCCTGGGTGTGACCCCCGCCGAGGAGATGTGATGCAGAATGACGATCGGCCGGGGCATGACGCACCGGAGGTATATGACGCAGCGGGACAGGATCCGCGCCAGACATCTCAGGATGATTTTCCCGACCATGGCTGGCAGGAAGATCCATCCCACGCCGATCGACCTGCCGCTCCTATTTCTCAAGGGCGTGAGCGCCTTGGCGTCGTCTCCGTGGATGCGGACCCACCCCCCGCCCGCATCAGACGGCGCGTCAAACAAGTGCGGGAGGAAAGCCCGGCTTCAGAGCCTGCGGGTCGTGTCGCCCGCCTGATCGCCCGCCTGTCACGCGCGTCCTCCATGCCGGAAGAAGATTTTTCACGCCGTCACAATCCTCGCGAGGCGGCTCAGATGCGTGACATCGCGACGGGGCGTCAAAAAGTCACGGCTTTCGCGCAATCCGATAAAATGACCCGGATGCTGGTGTATGGTGCCGGTGGGATCGGTGCCATTCTCGCCTTGATTGTCGGAGTGCGCTCCCTGCTGGATGGCCATCGCGGGGAAATCGCCATTATTGCTCCGCCGCCCGTCCCGGTGCGGGAAAAACCGCTGGACCCTAGCGGTATGCACGTTCTGAGCGGGATCCCCGCTGATTTGGGCGCAGCGGGCACGGGCAGGGTCCATCTGGCGCCGGGGCCGGAACAACCTAAATTAACCGCTTTGGCCGCGCGCTATGCAGCGTCACAGCCTGACCTCACGGAGGCGGCCGACACGCCACCGGTCGATGAAACAGCACCCGCGAATACGCAAACGGACAAGCCGCAGACCACAACGGTCATGGCGCCGGTCAAAACGCAGCCAACTCCAGCGCCGCAGCCGGATCGAGCGGTTCAGGCCGCGCGGCCTGTGCCGACTGATGCCAGCGCCAATCCGCCCGTGCGCAAGGCGGTGCTTTCCGCTTCACCGCCCGCCAGTTCGTCCTATATCCAGCTCGGCGCTTTCAATCAGGCGGATAAGGCGCAGCGTGAATGGACGCGCATTGCACGCCGGATGGAAGGGCAACTTTCCCGCAAACTCGTCTATATCGTGCCGAAACTCATTCGCGGGCAGATGCTCTACCGCGTCTGGGTGGGCGGCTTTCCCTCATTGGCGCACGCAATGGCGGCATGTAGCGTCGTGAAAGGGCGCAAATTGCCCTGTTACGCTGTCCGACGGTGAAAAATGCGTGAGCTGACGCCAGTCCGCGCCGAGAATTTGCCGGAAATAGCGCTAAATGGGGCGGATAAGCCCTCGCTGGCTCTGGACGGTTTTGAAGGGCCGCTTGATCTCCTATACGACCTTGCGCGTGCGCAGAAATTCGATCTCAGCCAACTCTCGATCCTGACGCTGGTTGAGCAATATCTCGCTTTCATGGAACATGCCCGTCAGGTCCGCATTGAGTTGGAAGCAGATTGGCTGGTGATGGCGGCATGGCTGACCTGGCTGAAATCCAAGCTGCTTCTGCCGCAGGATGACGCCTTGCAGGATGTGCAGGAAGCGACCGGGCAATTACAGGACCGGCTGGAGGCTTTACAGCAGGCGCGCTGTGCCGCCGCGTGGCTATCAGGGCGGCCCATTCTGGATGAAGTCGTTTTTGCGCGGGGAGAGAAGGAACGTTTGACTGTCATTGACCGCTCCGGCCTGGCGACCGATCTGCCGGTTCTGATCAGCGCTTATCTCAGCCTGCATCGCCGTCGTCACCGTAAAAAAATCTACACGCCCAAATTTGCCCAATTCTGGACGATCGGGGATGCTGTTTCGGTGTTGCAGCGCCTGTTAAATACGACAAAGCGCGGTAATTGGCGCGCCCTTGAGGAGATTTTCCGCGCGCAGGCGCTGGAGACACCCTTTGCTTTCAAAGCCGCTTTTGCCGGGGCGCTGACAGCCTGCCTCGAACTGGCGAAGACAGGTACTTTGCAGTTGGAGCAATCAGAACCCTTTGCGCCAATAAGGTTCGGCCCGACTGTTTCGGGGGAGATATCGTCTTGAAGGCGCTGCATTTGCTGGAAGGGCTGATTTTTGCAAGCCGGAAGCCGGTGACCGAGGCCCCCATGCGCGATGTCCTTGGGCGATCAGGGTTTGAACCCAGTCTCATGCCGCAATTGCTTGAGCAATTGACGCAGGAATACCAATCCCGGGCCGTCACATTGCAGAAGCTTGGCCAATCCTGGCATTTCCGCACACGGCCGGAATATGCGGCGGCGCTGACCCGCGTCATTGAAAAGCCACGACGTTTGACGCGCGCCGCGATGGAAACCCTGGTTATCATCGCCTATCACCAACCTTGCACGCGTGGGGATATTGAGACGATCCGTGGCGTTTCCTTGAGTCAGGCCGTGTTTGACGCGCTGATTGATGATCGCCTCATTGCCCCGTCCGGTCGGAAGGACGTGCCCGGCCGCCCTGTTCTTTGGGCGACCACATCTCGGTTCCTCGCCAAATTCGGGCTTGAAAATCTCTCTGTCCTCCCGCGGCGGGAGGAGTTGATACTGGACCCTGACTTGCCGGATGTGCCAGAAGATGTCGCGCCGGTCGCGACTTCCTGAGGCAGGGCACATCATGTTCGATTTCAGTTGGTCCGAAGTTGCGGTTGTCGTCATCATCGCCCTGATTTTTATCGGACCGAAGGATCTGCCCGTCGCGATCCGCTCCGTCAGTCGCGCCGTCAAGACGATCCGCCGCATGGCCAGCGAATTTCAGACGCATGTGGATGATTTCGTGAAAGAGGCGGATCTTGATGAGGCCACGTCGTCCTTAAAGGACCTGCATCCGACGAAAATCCGCGATCGCCTCCTCAAAAACATCGACCCGGACCGCGCCTTGGGCGACGGAATCGACGTTACACCGCCCCCGCCGTCACTTTCCTCCTCATCGCATTGCCGCGCGGAACGCGATTATCAGGAAGTTCCGCCTGAGGTGACGCCGACAGCACCTCTGTCAGACATATCAGTGCAGGAAGAGCGTGTCTTTCCCATCGGCGCGATACCGGCCAGTCTGCCGCCCGCCACCGCGCAGCGCATCGCACGGGAAAGCCGGGATAAAATGGCACCGCGTTATCTGCCGCCTGTCCGTGTCATGCATGGTGGTCGGCGCGTCAGTCTGGAAGCAGGCAAAAAGCTTGCAAAAAGTCGTCTGGATGTTTGAAGCCCTCTTGCGCCCGCGCAACAAATAGGCCCCGAATCCGTCGCGATCACAATCTGTCGGTGACGATCCCACCCGCATTTTTGATGTCATGATCTCGTCGCGCCATCGCGCCATGTGTAGTATGTCCCGCAATGGGGCCGCCGCGCTGACAAGCTTATGTGGCAGAAAATCAGTAAATGGCCACAAAAAGGGCAGAGGTGGATGACGGATCAGGATCACACGACGATGCATGACAGGGCCATGCCGCTTCTAGACCATCTTATTGAGTTGCGTCGTCGGCTGTTATGGTCTCTGGGGACGTTCGTCGTTGCGTTCTTTTTCTGTTATCACTACGCTGAGACAATTTATTTCTTCCTCGCACGCCCGCTTGAAACGGTGATGGCGCAGAAGGGTGAGGCGCTGCACCTGATTTACACCGCTTTGCCGGAGGCGTTTTTCACCTATGTGCGGGTTGCTGTATTTGGCGGGTTGTTTCTCTCATTCCCGATGATTGCGGTGCAGGCGTGGATATTTATCGCGCCGGGCCTGTATCGTAATGAAAAACGGGTTTTCCTGCCTTTCCTCCTCGCGACGCCTTTTCTGTTTATCCTCGGTGCCGCGCTGGCTTATTTTATCATCTTCCCCGTTGCGTGGAAGTTCTTCCTATCATTCCAGACAAATCCGGCCGGATATGGCGGTATGCATGTGGAATTACAGGCCAAAGTCTCGGAATATCTTTCCCTTGTCATGAAATTGGTGTTGGCTTTCGGCATCGCTTTTGAACTGCCCGTCGTGCTGACCCTGCTCGCGCGTGTCGGGATCATCTCCTACAAAGACCTTAAACGTTTCCGGCGATATGCCATTGTTGCGGCCTTCGTGATCGCTGCCATTCTTGCGCCGCCGGATGTGATTACGCAGATTGGTCTCGCCGTGCCTCTCATCTTGCTTTATGAGGTCTCGATCATCACCGCGCGATGGGTTGCACCGCAACGCGCGCCCCATCCATCTGAAGACTGATAAGAGGTTCGATTATGCATGATCTGCGTGCCCTGCGGAGCGATCCGGACGCATTTGATGCAGCCCTCAAACGGCGCGGCCTCCCACCCCAATCTGCGGAAATCCTGGCGGAGGGTAAAGTGCGCCGCGACGCGCTGACCGCCCTTCAATCGCATCAAAACCGCCGGAAGAGTCTGGCGCGTGACATCGGGCAGGCAAAACGCCAGGGGCAGGACAGTTCTGCGTTGGAGGCGGAAGCCACGCAATTGCGGGACGAGATGGCGGCGTTGGAAGCACGTGCGGAGGATGCCAACCGCCGCGTCACCGCATTGCTGGAAAATCTGCCGAACATTCTTGATGCTTCCGTCCCTGAAGGTCAGGATGAAACAGATAATGTCGTTCTAAAGCAGGTGGGCGCGGTGCGCGACTTTGCGTTCACGCCCCTCCAGCATTTCGAGCTGGGGGAAAAACTTGCCGCCATGGATTTCTCCACCGCCGCGAAACTTGCGGGGGCACGTTTCACCGTTCTGCGCGGTGCATTGGCGCAGCTTGAGCGTGCGCTGGGTCAGTTCATGCTGGATATGCATGTGACACATGGCGGTTATCAGGAAATGTCGGTTCCTCTTTTGGTTAATGATGCCGCCATGTATGGCACGGATAAATTGCCAAAATTCGCGAAGGATTCCTTCCGCACGGAGGATGGACGCTGGTTGATCCCGACAGCGGAGGTGCCTCTGACGGCCAGCGTGGCAGGCGAAATTCTTGATCGCGATCTATTGCCCTTGCGGCTGGTCGCCTTGTCACCCTGTTTCCGGTCCGAAGCCGGTTCCGCAGGGCGTGACGTGCACGGCATGTTACGACAACATCAATTTACGAAGGTTGAGCTTGTCTCCGTCACCCTGCCGGAGGAGAGCGCGGCAGAGCATGAACGCATGACCCGTTGCGCTGAGACAATATTGGAGCGGCTTGGGATATCATATCGCCGTGTGCTGCTCTGCGCCGGAGATACGGGCTTCGGGGCGGCCAAAACCTATGATCTGGAAGGCTGGTTGCCGGGGCAGAATGCGTGGCGTGAGATCTCCTCCTGCTCAAACACGCGCGACTTTCAGGCACGCCGCATGAATGCGCGATACCGTGCAGAGAAAGGGCCGGAGCATGTCCATACCCTTAACGGGTCGGGCCTCGCTGTCGGGCGGACTTTGATTGCGGTGCTTGAAAATTACCAGAATGAAGATGGCTCGATCGAGATACCGGAGGTTTTACATCCTTATATGGGCGGCTTGACGCGCCTGACGTGAGCGGCGCGCTGACGGACTGAGATGATGTCCCTGATATGAGGAAATTCTCATTTCAACGGGAGATCGCGCGCCACCAAAAGCATGGGGGATTATGCCGCGGCCCTCTCATAGTTCCGGCAAACACCGTCCATGGCGAGTCGCTTTGCCTCAGCCATGTTCATTGTCTGATAAAGGACCGGTACAAACCATTACCGCGAAGCCGCGCCAACGCATGGGTTTATTGACGGCGTCGCGTCCGATGAAGACTGGGACGGGAAGATAGTTTACCCGCCCGGCGAGTCCGTGCGCCAGGCCCATCATGCTGGCGCACGGACTCGCGCCGGTAGCTTTGCTGCCGCAGAACCGACTCGATCCAGTCATTCAGCGCTTCCGTATGTTCCGCCGCGCGATCCGTCTCGCGGTAAAATTCCGGGAAACGGATCGAAAGCCACCGCCAGGCCACGAGGCGTTTATGCCGCTTTTCGGCGCATTCCAGCTCCTCACGTCCCGCTTTGGCGGGCGGCATCAATCGGCCGGTTTCGGGAGGCGTGACGGCGTGATCCGCTGCATGTTCAGCCGCCCAGGAGACGAGTCGCGTGATTCCATTATCCCGTTCATCAATTGGGCACATGGCATATGTCCAACGCTGGGACAGTTCGAGACCCTCGACGCCTTCAAGCGCCGCCGCGATTTCCATCGGTTGTTCCATATCGGCGAGACGGTAATTCGGGTCATCCGCGCGCAGAACCGCGCGTTTAATGCGCGTCAACACACCATAGAGACTCTCTGAACCCACCTCATCTGCGACGGCGCGCACGATATCCATGTCGGGCTGCACGAGGGGGCGCAGCTCCACCATGGGTTCCGGCGGGGCCTTCAACATGCGATCAATCATATGGATATGACCCGCACCGCCCAGCACGCCCACAATCCCGTCCTCATGATGTCCGTAACGCCCCGCACGTCCGCCAATCTGTTTGACTTCCTGGGGGAGGAGGTCTCGGGACTGACGACCATCATATTTTTTCAACGCGCTGAAAATCACGCGCCGGATGGAGAGATTGAGGCCCATCCCAATCGCATCGGTGGCGACGAGAATATCCGCCTCACCACGATTAAAGCGCGCCGCTTCCGCCCGACGCACTTCCGGGCTGAGCGCGCCATAGACGACGGCCACACGCCACCCCCGCGCCATCAGTTCAGCCCGCAGGTCAAGCACGTCGCGACGGGAAAAGGTGATAACCGCGTCGCTACGGCCTAATTGGTCAAGCCTTATCGGGCCATTTGCGGCGCGGAGGGGGCTTTTACGCTCCAGAGAGACTTCATCCAGGGGGTCATTACATAAAGTGGCGATCCGCCGGATCAGCGGGATGCAGTCCGGCGCGCCGAGAATATAGACGGTGCGCGCCGGCACGCCCATAATCGCCGCCGTCCATGCCGCGCCCCGGTCAGGGTCCGTTAGCATCTGGGCCTCGTCAATAATGGCGACGTCGACCGGCGTGTAAAAAGGACACATCTCCACAGTTGCCGCAATGTGACGCGAATCAGGGACGAGGATGCGTTCCTCCCCCGTCATCAGCGAGGCGGCCACGCCGCGTTTCCCGAGTGCCTCCTTGAATTCATGCGCGAGCAATCGCAGCGGGGCGAGGGCGAGGCCGCTTTCAGCCTCGGCGAGGGCATCGAGTGCCGCGTGGGACTTGCCGGAATTGGTCGGCCCGGTAATCAGCACCAGGCGGCGCTTTAAGGCGCGTGCCGTTTTGAAATGCCCGGCATAACGGTCCAGCGCCGCCACACGCGCAATGACGGCATTACCGATTTTGGCGCCAACCGCGGGGGCGTCGGGGCGTCGGGGTGCGTCATCCTGAAGAGACCGCCACCGCCCCAATTGGTGGCGCAACTTGCGCAACATATCGGGGTCGAATTCGAACCGCTCAATCCCGTCAGATTGTGTCGTGCGCCGCGCAATGGGAAGGCGATTTTCAGCCACCCAGCGTAAAGCTTCCTGCCGCGAGCAATGTAGGAGGGCAGGGACCTGATCAAACCCGACGAGGCTGGCTTCCCATCGGCGTAACTTCTCGATCTCATGGTGTTGTCTCTGCCCGGCTTTTCGGCGGATTTCCTCCTCCCGCGCCGCCTGAGCTTGCTCCTGCGCGATCAGTTCCGACTCAAAGGCGAAGTCCTGCACGCCGAAGATCTCGGCGATGCGACGGGCGAGGTGGTCCACCTGCTGACCGGAGAGGAACTGTCCGCTATCTGACAGGTCCGCTTTGACCGCCGCGAAGACATCGCCCGGCACATGAGAAATTTCCCGGAACCGATCAGCGATCACGATGTCGAGATGATGACGGAGCAGCTCATCACCCGCCTCCGGGTGATCAATGCGTCCCGCGGCTTCAATCATATCCTCCTTGGAAATCCAGGGTTCATGCGCCTGTCGGGCGAGATGCATCATGCGGGACGCCCAGTTCTTCCGGCGGATCGTGCATAATATATCCCGCCAGGCCGCGTCGGTAATCTTGTCGTTACCCGGCGACAGGGCGCGCGCAACCAGGCGCAGGGCGCGTGGCATTTCCTTGGCGGAGGGTTCAAGACCGGTCGAATGCGTGACGGAAGCAAGTGCACGTTGTGCCGGAGAGCTGGTTATATCCATATCTTCTGTTGTGAGGATTTACGCAGGGTTACGCAATTGAAAAAGGATCAGAGGTTGTGATACCCCGCAATCTGCTGCAAAATCATGCATGTAGTGCAGGTGTCGCCGCGTGACGGGCGAAGTCGAGGGCTCCCCTCTCTTAAGAGATGTTTTAGTGATAGTGCAGTATATGCCGCACCAGGCGTTTCTTGATATGCGCACTTAACGGAGAAATTTGCCGCGATGTTCGTCCCTGAGTCTCTTCCGATGCCGACAATTTCTGAACCTCTTAGCGGTTTATTACCGGTTGAAGGGCATCCCGGTCACTATCGCCTTGCACCGCCTTCGAAGGAATACAGCCATCTTCACGCATGTGAAGTCCTGTCGGTGCATCATTGGACGGATCGCCTTTTCACCTTCACCTGCACGCGCGACCCTGGCTTGCGGTTTGAGAACGGTCAGTTTACCATGATCGGGATCGAGGTGGACTGCAAGCTGCTCCTGCGTGCTTACTCAATCGCCTCGGCCAATTATGAGGAGCGCCTTGAATTCCTCTCCATCGCGATTGATGGCGGCCCTCTTACCTCGCGCCTGCGCCATGTGAAAGTTGGGGATACGGTTCTCGTCGGGCGTAAGCCGGCGGGGACATTATTACTGGATAATCTCAAACCGGGCCGCAACCTTTATTTCCTCTCAACCGGTACGGGCCTGGCCCCCTTTATGAGCCTGATTGAAGATCCGGAATGCTATGAACGTTACGAGCATGTTGTGTTGAGTCACACTGTGCGCGTCTCCGCGGAACTGGCTTATATGAATCTCATCCGTCATGACCTGCCGCAGCATGAATTTCTGGGTGATTATGTGACCGGGCAGCTCAAATATTACCCGGCCGTGACGCGTGAAGATTTCGACGTGCGCGATCGGATCACGACCCTGATCCAGTCTGGCAAGATCTTCAAGGATCTCGATCTCCCGCCGCTTGATCCGGAACATGACCGGGTGATGATCTGCGGTTCACCCGAGATGCTGGCAGATACAGAGAAACTGCTGATCTCGATGGGTTTCGAGGAAGGCAATATGAGCCACCAGGGCTCCTACGTTGTTGAAAAGGCGTTCGCGGAACGCTGACCCTGCGTCAGGTGGGTACGGGAGCGATGGAGGTGTCCGCCATGGCAGCAGAATTTGATCTCCTCGTCATTGGTGCGGGTTCAGGCGGGGTGCGTTGTGCCCGCATCGCAGCCCAGCATGGGGCGAAAGTGGCGATTGTGGAAGCGCACCATTGGGGCGGCACGTGCGTCAATATTGGCTGTGTGCCGAAAAAGCTGATGGTCTATGCAGCGGATTACGCTGCAATGGGGCCGGAAGCGCAGTCCTTTGGGTGGGAGGGCGCAGCATGGCGACATGATTGGGCGCGGTTGATCTCCGCAAAAAATGAAGAAATTGCCCGCCTGAATAATGTCTATACCACCATGCTTGAGAAGGCAGGTGTCACCCTGTTTAAAGGTAAGGCCGCTTTTCTGTCGCGGCATGAGGTGGAAATCTCACCTTCCGCGCTTGATCCGTCCGCTGGGAAGCAGCGCGTCCGGGCGTGCAAAATCGTCATCGCTGTGGGCGGGGCGCCTTCGCGACCGAAAATTGACGGGGCCGAACTGGGCATCGTTTCCGATGATGCTTTTTACCTGGCGGAACGTCCCAAAAAAATCGTGATCATCGGAGGCGGTTATATCGGCGTTGAATTTGCCGGAATTTTTTCACGATTGGGCAGTGATGTCACAATGGTGTTTCGGGGTGAGCGTCCGCTTCGTGGGTTTGATGATGATCTACGCACGCATCTCACCGAGGCCATGACCCGGCACGGAATTACATTGCGGTCCGGCACTTCACCAAAGCGGATCGACCGCCTGTCGGACGGAACGCTGGCGACAGCGCTCGATCGGGGCGAGAAGCTGGTGAGTGACTGGGTGTTTTTTGCTACGGGCCGGCATCCAGCGATCGACGGCCTGAATCTCGATGCGACCGGCGTGACGTGTCGGGAGGGGCGTGTCGTGACGGATGCATCAATGGCCACGTCCGTCCCGGATATTTACGCCATCGGCGATGTGACAGATCAAATTAATCTGACGCCCGTCGCCATCGCGCAGGGCCATATCCTTGCAGATCGGATTTTTGGCGGTCACGACCGTTATTGGGCCTTCGAGACGACACCGAAGGCCGTGTTTTACAGCCAACCCCTCGCCAGTGTCGGTTTAACGGAAGAGGAAGCGGCGAAGGACGCGGCGGTGGATATTTATCTGACGTGCTTCCGACCCATACGGCAAAGCCTTCTTAAGGGGGATGATCAGGTCTTGATCAAGCTTGTCGTTGATTCACGTGATGAACGGGTGGTTGGCGCACATATGATGGGTGACGCGGCACCGGAAATCATTCAGGCTGTGGCGATTGCGGTAACAGCCCACCTGAAGAAAGCGGACTTCGACCACACAATCGGTATCCACCCGACAACGGCGGAGGAAATCGTGACGATGAGGACGGTGACACGCTGCACGCCACGGAAAAACGCCTGATTCCAACGGCTTTTTTTACCCAACGCGCCACCGAAATAACAGCGCCTCATGTCAAGCTGCGACGTCCGCGCTGCCTTATAGAAGAGAGGCAGGCGCGCGACTCAGGCATCGTGCCCTGAGGGCCTAATTACCGCGTGGTGCAACCCACCCATTACCCGTGGAATCGCCAACCTGGCCGCGTGAAGTCGGACTGCTATTGACGTAGGCCGTTCCGAAATTTGAGAGATTGGCGCCGGTTGTCGGGTCACGCTGAATATTGACGTCGTGATCCGGGTCCAGGCCATGCTCAATTTCTGTCGATGGGGCGATCTGATAGCCCGGCGGGGGCTTCTGGGCATGGGCGCGGAATGTGTCGCCTTTACCCTGATAATGATAGCCGGAACGCGACGTGCCGCTACGGCCTGCCCCGCCGTCAGAAGTCTGCGCTTCCGCCATCGCGTCCGATGCCATCAGTAAACCGCAGGCCGCAAGGGTCACGGCGGAAAGGCGCAACATCATCTTGAATCCCCATTTATGAGAATGAATAATTATGGGCACTTCCGCGCAGAATGACCTGCATCACAGCAAGTGGACCGTCCCTTAGAATAGGTGACGGATCCTGTCGCCGTCCAGCGTTTTTAAATTGTCGTCAACCGCCCTCCGCGCCGACAAACTCAACAAAAAAGCGCGTTGGTTCGCCGCCATCAGATGCGTTCAATCGGGTCATGATCTTCTGCGCAGCGAGGTTTGGCAGCAAAACGATGAGAGAAATTTCGAAGGCATCGCCTGACTAAAGCGGGATTTCTCAATCTTTCATGGAGCGCCCCTGATAAGGGAGTGCCTCTCCTGTATCCTTTGATCCCGTTCATGAATCTGAAGCTGAAGGCATCGAATCAGATCATCGCGTTCACGGATCCATCCATCCCGATCCCGTATCCATTTATCGCGATCCGCGATGAAACGTATTTTTCTGGGCAGGACATAACGGAGCAGAAAGTGGTTATTGAAGGCTTGTGCGCAAACGATGCTCATGCAGCGATCCACGCGTGCAAGTGACTGCATGTTATCACGATTTTTCGGGATTTTCCGTCGATAATATTTGAGATCACGAAGAAGAAGAAGCGTAACCCAGAAGCGAATCAAAAACTGTTTCTGCTTCCGGTAAAAATGCGGAATGACCGGCTTGAAATGGGTAATGTCTCCAAAAATCTCACCGGCCGTCTTTTTGACCGGTTTATCCCGACCGGAGAAATTAAGCGCGACCGCTCCCTCGTAATTCTGGTCGGTCAGCCAGCCTGGACCACCGAAATGATCGTAACAATAAACGGGACGATTGGCCAAAATGGCCATCTGCACGGTTTTTCCGATCGTGATGACGACGCCACAATTATGGAGGATTTCCGGGCACATCATCGTGACGTTGCTGCCTTCACCCAGATGATCAACCTGGTAACCTGCGGAGATCAACAGGTCACGCGTCGCAAGCACTTCATCCGGGCAGTGATTGGAGACGATAAGGATTTTTCGTATCGCGTTGATCGGGGCGTGCGAGATGTAAAACATCCTGCGTCGGGTTGGGAACGACAATCGCCTCTCGGTAAGCGGCGCCGAATGCCGCCAGCGCCTTACCGGTCTCCTCGCTATTGACGATGATGTGTGTGGCGATTTCACTCTCCAGGCGGGAGAGGGGCGCCTCAATCTCGATATAGGGCGAGAGATGGGCGAATATGATGTAAGGGAGACCAACCTTGCAAAGTTGTTCCACCGCCTGCTCATCAAGCAAAAGCGACAGGGCATTCTGCTGCGTATAAATCAGATCGTAACAAGTAAGATCGATATCGTCACAGCTTTTCGCGACAATGCCCGCCATGCGCAGACTGGCTTCAAGCGGCTCTGCGATGTGGTGAGCGTAAACATGGACGTCAAACTGTCGGCGCCGTAATTCCTGCCCGAATTCAATAATGACCAGTTCAGAGCCGGAAAAAGTGTCCAGGCGGCCAGTGCAGAGCAGGGCTTTCATTTTTTTCACACAAAGCCTTCTTTTTATTGGATTTTAATCGAGGGTGCGCTGATATTTTTCATGCCCTGATGGGTCTTGCGCGGCAAAAAAGAATGAATATGAAGTTAAAGCGAGGCATTTTGTAACATAAGCCCGTGTAATCAAAAATTAAATCACAGCAAGATTTACAATTGGTGAAAGGGCCATATTTCGAGAGAAGAATAAATTTTTCTTTTATAAAAATCGGAAAATGTCAGTTGGCACCGACCATAGCAGGTGCGTCACCGCATGACGCAACCTCATGGAGTGGGCATTGTGAGGTCGCCATTTCAAGGTGGCGCGATAAGCGCACAGCCCTTCGTGACCCTACGGGGCCGATTTTTAGGAGATTTTATGAAGTGACAGGGTCGCGGGTGACGCTTCAACCGGCATCCCGTGCAAGACCGGGCGCGCCGCCACCTGATGGGGGCGTCAAATATTCAGGTTGATCAGAAAATGGTGACGTAACCTGAACTATCGCTTCAGGCGCCGGCGCAGGACGCGCTTGGCACGCATCCATGTCAGACGCAGGCCCTCTTGACGGAAGGAAATCAATCCCAACCGGATATAACTGCGCCAGCTCGTGGTCTGCTGCATTTCAGCATAATGGCCATTCTGCGTTGACCAGAATGTCCCGATGGTCGCAAATCCGGAGGCACCCAGCTCACGACTATGGGGCAGTAAAGCGAGTTCCTCATATTCGTAATGTGTGGGCGCCATGATGAGGCTGCTGAAAAGATCGTGGAGCGTGTCGCGCATTTCGTTCAGCGTGATATGAGAGACGCTTGGTTTGAAATGCTCCGCGAAAAGACGGATTTCATCCTGCATCTGCGCCACGAAATTACCGATGAGAATCTCATATTGCCGCTGATGCTGCGTCGAGACCGGTCTCACGCCGTTCTCGCTTTCCTCAAAATGGCTGATCTGCGCGTGCGTGGAGGCAAAAGCCAGCTCAAGCAGTTCAACTCCACGCTCAGCAAGGCGCACCCAGTTTCTATCCTGCCCGTGATGGAAGAGGAAGGACCGAATATCCTCATGCATATAAGCGTGCTCAAGCGTGCCAACATAATAGCCACGGAATTTTTTGCCGAGGATGAGCTCTGTCCGACGTTGTGATGTCAGTGCCCAGCCACAATCCGCCATGGCGTCATGAGACGGGTCAAACCCTTTATCCTGTAGGTAGTGCTGGTAGGCATTCATTTCCCGCGCGGCGATGCGACGCCAGATCGGGCGGCATTCCTTCATCGCGATCAGGGCCGCAGAGATTTTTGCGGGTGTATCCAGGACACGGTCAAGCGGTGTGTAAACTGAAAGAGCATTGAGCAACTCGGCCTCGCCCTCCCCGATGCCAAGCCGCTGGACGCATTCACGCAATGTGCAGGCCGAGCTTGTACTGAGGACAGAGCCGATTTCTTTCTCAAACGCTGTGTGGAAAGCAGGCACCATCGTGAGGCGGCGGGAACTTTGCATGACGCTGGCACGGCCGGGTAGTCCGAGAATATTCCAGACCTCCTTTGTGATATAGCCGTCCCGCGTGGCAAGACGTAAATGCGCGACCTGGTCAATCTGCATCACCGTATTGAGCCAGGCAGCGAACCCTGTGACGAGGGGGCCGCCATACATCGCCCCGAAAACGCGTGCGATGGGCGCTTCAGGATGGCGGATGCGGAATTGCGCAATGAAAGCCAGGGCGAGGGACGCAAAAAGATTGTGTGATGTGTCGGCGCCGTGTTTCTGCGCCTGGAAGAGCTTATGCAGGGCAAGCTGGTTGAATCGACCATCCCGGAAAAGCTGATCCAGCACTGAAGGGATGTGATAGCCGACGACGCCCGCCTTCAGAGCGGCTTCACAATCTGCCTTATAATTATCGCCAATATGCGTGATGCGCGTGGTGTCGACGCCGCATGACCGGGCGACGACTTCGTAAAGCGTGCTTTCATGCTTGGACGTCTGATGTTCACAAGAGACAAAAATCTCGTCGACAACCAGGCCGTTTTTGGCCAGCACGGACGCAATCATCGATGCGGGCAAATACATGTCGGAAACCGCGATCACCTTTTTGCCGAGGGATCTGGCAAGGTCGTAAATCGGGCCGATCGCGGGGGATCGCTTGAGGATTTCTCCCTCTGTCGTGAGTTCCAGTGCTTTCAGCGCCTGAAAGCTCGTCTGGCCGAGGCCGGGTAATTTGATCTGCTTGTAGATGTCATCAATCGTGACTTCAGCCGACCCGCTGCGGGCGTGATTTTTCTCCCGCGCCAGGCGCTCAGCCAGGATTCTAACATCGTGAAATCCCTTGACGCCGGATTGCCGTTCCATCAGCGTAAAGACGTCAACCGGCCGCGCGAACGGGCGCACCAGAAGCGTGTCGAAAACGTCGAAAGAAACAATCTCCGCCTGCTCAATGAGAGGCCGTACAGCTTCGATATGAGGGGGTAATCTGCCCGGTTGATGGCGGACGACGTTTACCTCAGGTTCGGCTACCGGGTACATACTCACGTCTTGCATTCGGGAAGCTATCCAATATCCTGAGGCGAGGAATTTTCCAAGGTGATTTAGCGTCGTAAAACGCCGTCAAGGCTTCCGAAATTGGAGAAACTTTGCAAGCAACACAAGACCGAAAACCTTAATTATTTCTTAAATTTTAACCGACACGTTGGCGCGGCGCCTTTCGCAATGCCGACATAAAGAGGCATTATCACGATTTTGCTTCATCTTTCCCCGATTTTTCAGTTGTTTCCGCGGCGCCCCTGCCTATCTATCGAGCCGACGCATTTCATTTTTTAGGAAAGATCGAAATCGATGGACCCGGATCACTTCGCTACCGCGCCTGAACGCTGGACGCCGGCAAGTTGGCGCTATTTCCCCGTGCATCAAATGCCACGATACCCGGATGACGCAGCGCTTGAAGCCGTCGAAGCCCGGCTTCGCAAATATCCGCCCCTCGTCTTTGCGGGGGAGGCGGAGCGACTGCTCCTTCAGCTTGCCAAGGCAGCGCAGGGCGAGGCCTTTATTTTGCAAGGCGGAAATTGCGCTGAGAGCTTCGCGGAGTTTCAGGCTGATAACATCCGGGACACTTTCCGGGTGCTCCTGCAAATGGCGGTCGTGCTGACATTCGCTGCCCGTGTACCCGTCGTGAAAATCGGCCGTATGGCGGGGCAATATGCCAAGCCACGTTCCTCCGGTGAGGAAACGCGGGAGGGCGTCACGCTGCCCTGTTATCGCGGAGATATCATCAACGGGCCGGATTTTACGGAAGTAGCGCGCATTCCTGACCCGGCACGGATGGAAACAGGTTATTTCCATTCCGTGGGGGTGATGAATCTTCTTCGTGCCTTTGCCAATGGCGGTTACGCCAATCTTAATAAGGTTCATAAGTGGAATTTGGGCTTTGTTCAGCGCTCGCCGTCAGGCAAACGTTATGCCGACATCGCCAATCGTATTGATGAGGCGCTCGGGTTCATCTCAGCCTGCGGCTTCAATGCCGCGGCGCCACAATTTAATGAGACTGAATTTTACACCTCCCATGAAGCGCTTCTTTTACCTTACGAGCAGGCTTTAACACGGGTCGATAGTCTGTCGGGTAAATGGTATGATTGCTCAGCGCATTTTCTCTGGATCGGGGACAGGACGCGGCAGCCTGAGGGGGCCCATGTTGAATTCCTCCGGGGTGTCAGCAACCCGATTGGCATCAAGGTCGGGCCGACATCCACCGTTGAGGATCTGGAAAAGCTTTTGCAGATCCTGAACCCCAAGGATGAGGCGGGTCGTATCACCCTCATATCCCGTATGGGCCGCAGCAAAGTGCGGACGCATCTGCCACCCCTCCTCGTGGCTGTGCAGAAGACAGGGCGCACCGTGACGTGGATCTGCGATCCGATGCATGGCAACACGACCACGACGGCGGATAAGGTCAAAACACGCTCCTTTGAAGCGATCCTTGATGAAGTTATCGGGTTTTTCTCGGTCTTTCAGGAGGCGGGGCTTCGGTCCGGCGGCGTGCATCTGGAGATGACCGGCCAGGATGTCACGGAATGTATCGGGGGGGCGCAATGTCTGACAGAGGCTGATCTCACTGGACGCTATGAAACATTCTGCGATCCTCGATTGAATGCGGAGCAGTCGCTTGAAATGGCCTTCCTCCTCGCAAATGAACTGACAGGCTGTTTCGCACCGGCGTTGGAACAAGCAGGTTGAGCGCGTCCAATCTGTTCGGCCATGCTTCGATCTGGCGTGGCGTCATGGAACGTTACGACGCGCCTTCCCGGTGGATCATGCGGGCGACGCTCTCCGCGGCGGATGTGCCAGGCTGGACGGACGTTTATTTCAACCGCACGGAAAATATCGTCGTCGCCCAAGGGGATATGCAGGTGACATACGCGTTTTTCATCCGTCGCCCTGTCCTCGCGGCCCTTGGACCCATGCTGGAATGCCTTGAAAAAGTGACGGCTGAAAAGGGCGTCAAAGTGGATGTGGCACTGCCCTTCCGGGAAGGGGCGTGGGTCGGGGCCGGGGAGCCAATTGCGTTCCTGACCGGTCCTTTCTCACAATTAGCGTCCCTGGAAACGATTCTTCTGCAAAAATTGGGGAGTTGCTGCGTCGCGGCGTATAATGCCTATCAAATGGCCGTATCGATGCCCCGGACACCTTTCCTCGCCATGGATGCACGCCATTGCACGGGGCCGGAAATGCAGATCATGATGGCTTATGCTGCCGCGGTTGGCAGCCGCGCGGCCAATCAGGAAGGTGCTGTCGGTTTCGTTAATTCCGCGAATGATGTGACCGCTTTCCTTTTCGGGAAAGCACATGGTGCGGGGACGATGCCGCACGCATTGGTCGGTTATGCAGGCAGCACCATCCGGGCGGCGGAAATTTATCACGACCGTTACCCGCAGGAAAAAATGACCGTCCTCGTCGATTATTTCGCGCAGGAGGTCACGGACACCATCGCCCTTTGCCAGAGATTTCCGCGCCTGGCGGAAAAGGGGGATTTCAGTATCAGGCTGGACACACATGGCGGGCGCTTTCTTGAAGGGCTCGACACGCAGAAATCCTACGCGATTTTGGAAAAACACGTCCCCGGCGTGACACGGCGTTACCGTTCAGAGGCGGAGCTGCGTTACCTGATCGGGTCGGGCGTTTCCGCTGCAGCATTGTGGCGCATGCGTGAGGTGCTGGATGCGTATGGTGGTGCCCATGTCAAAATCGTCGCCTCATCCGGTTTCGGTGTGGAAAAATGCCTCGCCATGCATGATGCGCGGGCCCCGGCAGATATTATTGGCACAGGGTCCTATCTGCCGCATAAATGGGACGAAACCTACGCGACGGCTGATATCGTCGCTTATGATGGCGTGTTACGCGTCAAATCAGGGCGAGAGCATCTGATGGCGCGCTGGCAGGATTTCAGGAAGAGCAAGTAATATGACCAAGTCCGACGCGCACGAAGCGCAAAGCTGGACAGTGCGCATTCTGGACCATTCCGGCGCATCGGAAGATGCTATTGTCGAGAACATTCCCAAATTCCTGGATCTGGCACATGCCAATGCCTTCGCGCGCGCTTATGTGCGGGACAGTATGGAACGTGGGCGTGTTCGCGGGGCGTCACCGCGGGATGTCATTGAAAACTGGTATAGTTTTGGTGAGGACGCGGTCGTTGTCGATGCGGGTGATGATGGTTGGCGCTCAGCCAATGAACTTGATGATTTCGCCGCCAACCCCGCCACACCGATGGAACGCGACTGGCGTGCGCTGGACCCGCGCCGATTGATCGAGGAGGACGATGAATTTTTCCCGGAAGGGGAAGGGTAGATCATTCTTTACGCCGCAACTGCCTGACAAGGCCACGTGCGACGCGATAACATGGCCTCACTGCCTTCGACATATGTTTAACGGGGAATATCTCTGCCAGCGCTTTACGACTGGAAATTTATTTCACGGCGCGGCATAGAGAGCGTCATGAAACTTCGTTTTGCTCCCAGCCCCACAGGTTATCTTCATGTTGGTAATGCACGTCTTGCCATTGCCAATGCGCTTTACGCGCGGCACCACGCGGCGCAGTTTCTTCTCCGCATTGATGATACGGATACAGGCCGGTCCAAAGCGGAATATGAAAACGCAATCCGGACGGACCTCACCTGGCTCGGAATCATCTGGGATGAAACGACCCGGCAGACGGCCCGGCTCGACCGATATCAGGCCGCCATTGAGGCGCTGAAGGCAAGCGGGCGCCTCTATCCCTGCTTTGAGACGGAACAGGAACTGGCCGCCAAGCGTGAGGCGCGCATCCGTGCCCGGAAGCCCCCGATTTATGACCGCGCGATGCTGTTCCTGACGGCGGAACAGCGCGCCAAGGCAGAAGCAAATGGGAGAGTGCCTCACTGGCGCTTCCGCCTGTCAGACGGGCATCGCGCCTGGCAGGATCTCGTCATGGGTGAGTGCCAAGTCAAACTCACCGCGATTTCCGACCCCGTGCTGGTGCGGGCGGATGGCACCATCCTTTACACCCTCGCTTCCGTCGTTGATGACCTCGAACTCGGCGTGACCCACATTATTCGTGGTGAAGATCACATCACCAATACGGGGGTTCAGCTCGATATTATCGACGCTTTGGCCGGGCCGAATGCACGCTTTATCTTTGCCCACCTGCCGCTCCTGCTGGATGAAGGCGGGGGTAAATTATCCAAGAGGTTCGATTCCCTTTCCCTCAAATCCCTGCGTCAGGATGGGGTGGAGCCGGACGCGATTATTTCCTACCTGTCTCGCATCAGCAGTGCCCTCAACCCTGAGCCCATGAGTTTTGATGAGGCGACCAGGTCCTACGATATCAGCGCGATCTCCCGGGCGGCGGCGCGCTTCGATATGCGCCAGTTGCTCGGTCTCAATCGTCGCCTGCTTCAGGGCCGCGCCTATGAGGCGGTGAAGTCCCGCCTGCCTTCCGACTTGCCGGAGGCATTCTGGGACGTCATCCGGCATAATATTGATCTTCTGCCTGAAGCGGCGCATTGGTGGTCCATCGTCAAGGATGACATTACACCGCCCGCTTTGAAGGCGGAGGCGGATTTTCTCAGCCAGGCCATCACGGTCCTGCCAAACGGCGCATGGGATAAGTCGGTCTGGCAATTATGGGTCTCAGCCCTGAAAGCGGCGTCGGGCCGCGCCGGAAAATCGCTTTTCATGCCGCTTCGCCTCGCTTTAACGGGAGAAGAAAACGGGCCGGAATTAAAGGCGATCCTGCCCTTTATCGGACGGGAAAAAACCGTTCGACGGCTGGAAGAGGCTGCGGTAAACTGAATTTTAACGTGGTGGTGGCTCGCTTTCCCGACAGCAATATGCCCCTGTTTGGCGTCAAATGACCACTTCGACTTCCTCCGAAAGCGCCTCGGCCTCTCTCTTCAGCTTTTTGAAGCTTTGACGGCTGAACGGGATCATCAGTAGATAGACGAGGGCGGCGAGGGCCAGGGCGGCCCAGGGGTCAGAGATCAGGAAGGTCGCGTAAAGAACCGTTCCAAGCATAATCGGCAGGATATGCCGTGACGGTATCCTGAAATTCTTGAACGACCAGACGGGCGTCGTGGAGACAAGCAAAGCGGCGGTCATCATCAACATGATGGCGGAGAGAAGCGGCTGATGGGCGCAGGTAAAGAGCCATTCTGACTGAATGCGGCGCGCCTCCAACCCCATAAAGAGTGGGAAGAGCACAATCAACGCCCCCGCAGGCGCCGGGACACCGGTAAAATAATTCGCGGAATATGCAGGCTTGTCATCATCAGCGAGGCTGGCATTAAAACGCGCGAGGCGCAGCGCCATGCAAACCGTGAAGAGGATGCAGGGAATAAAGCCGTAGCGCCCCCCCTCCCATTGCAGCGTCCACAGAAAAAGCAGCAGAGAAGGTGCGACGCCGAAACAGACAAAGTCGGATAGGCTGTCAAATTCAGCGCCAAAATGCGATGTCGCGTGCAGAAGCCGCGCAATGCGCCCATCAAGCCCGTCAACACAGGCGGCGACCAGGAGCGCAATCGCCGCTTCCTCAAACCGGTTTTTAATTCCAAAGTGAATGGCGCTCAACCCGGCACACAGGCCGAGCATCGTCAGAATATTCGGGATCAACCGGTTAAAGGACAGGCCCCGCACGCGGGGGCGTCGCACTCGAAGGGGGTTGAGGCGTCTCAGGCGCCGCTTTCTGACTCGGTTATTTGACATGTTCGCGATATTAAAGTTTTGCAATCACCGTCTCGCCGCCGACCATTTTCTGACCGACACTGACCAGAGGCGTAACGCCGTGCGGCAGGTAAAGATCGGTGCGGGAGCCGAAACGGATCAGCCCGAAGCGCTCACCTGGCTCATAAGTGCTGCCCTCTTCCGCATAGCAGACGATCCTTCGGGCGATGAGGCCGGCAATTTGGACGATGGCCATATGACGCCCGTCATCCAGCGTCAGGCGGACTTCATTCCTTTCATTGAGATCTGAGGCTTTGTCGAGACTGGCATTGATGAATTGCCCCTCATGATAGGCGACGCGCGTGACGACCCCTTTTGACGGCATCCGGTTAATATGCACATCCAACACGGAAAGAAACGTGGCAATGCGCCAGACAGGCTGATTCCCCATATCCAATGCTGCCGGCGGGGTGGCTAGTTCCACCGATGTGATGTGGCCATCCGCCGGCGCGAGGGCCAGGTTGGCGCGTACAGGGGAAACACGTTTCGGGTCGCGGAAAAAATAAAGGCAGAAGACAAGTCCCGCCAGCCCGACATGCCCGACCCACCGCGTCGCCCGCCATGGCGTGGCGCGGCCGATCAGGGTGAGAAGCCCCGTTAAAGCGAGGAAGGGAGTCGCCGCTTTATGAGGGGGGGCGATGACGGTTCGGATTGATTGCAAAAGGGACATAGTAAAACCTTTACTGCCTGCACCGGCCGGGGTGGTCAAACGACGCCGACCGACCGGCATATGGAGCGTATCAGCCTGTGATGGTGCCAACCCTACATGATGTTACGCGGTTTAACGAGGGGTTTAGACCGGAAGAGGCACCGGAGAGGGCGACGAGACCCGGAACGACGCCGCACGGACAGGGCGCATCCCCTCAAGTCGGAAAAAACTGTCGGACAATGCGGCGTGTGATTTCCACGATGAGCCGATCCTGCGCCCGGCGACTCAGCGTCGTGCCTGTAGATATATGGCGACCGACATCATCCTGCCGTCACGGAAATTGACGAAACCAATATCGCCGCGCGTACCGTATGCGCCCGCGCCGGATTTGTCATAGACATCCGCCGTGCGCCCCAGCTCGGATTGTATCAGGGAGGATGTTAGCGGGGCATTGCGCATCCAATGGGTGAGGCGTTGCCGGGAGGGGCGGGACAGGACGTTACCGGTCAAAATCTTTTCAATATTGCAGCGCATGGCCTCGGGAGAGGTTGTGTCTCGCTCATCACCCGTTTCCGCTGCGTTCAAAGCCGGTTCATAACGGTCAAGGCGGGAGACAGGGTCATTGATCTGCCTTGCAAATCGCGTCCAGCCGGCTGGGCCGTCTAATTCCCGCAAGATAAGATATTAGCCGCGCAATTATCGCTCTGCTGGATGGCGGCAGCGCAGATCGCGCTCAAATACATACCGCCTTCGCGAAGGTGATGTTTCGCGACAGGGGCGTAGGATTGAATGTCCTTCTCCGAATAGCGGATAAATTGTCGCAAATCCCGCTTGCCCGAGTCCACCAGCGCCAGCAGGGCGGCGACAGAGATGAATTTATGCGTGCTGCACATGGGAAAAAGTTGGTCGGGCTGAAATGCGAGAGCGCGCCTCTCGCCGTGAACCCGCGCGGAAAAACCAATCCGACCGCCCGCGCGCTTCTGTAGTGCGTCGACATCTCGCGCCCCACTTAAACCGCGATTCCTGCGCTGAAAGCCCGTGGCGCCAGCGCGGCGCTGACGCCTGAAGCCAGAATTTCTCGACGGATCCGGGAGGTGAGACATCGTTCGGGCGCCTCGCGGTGTCAAGAGAAGCGCGTTGCGTCCTTCTGCGCGCATCAACTCATTCTGCCGCAAAAATGCCCTCCCGGCACGTTCCTTTTTTCGACAGGCGTCGGGACGTGCTATTCCCTGTCAGGCGCTCTTAATTTTCAGCGGTGAGACCAAGGATGAAAATGCACGTCACCCCCCTTCGAGCCTTCGGGGATAATTACATATGGATGATCAATGATCCGCAAACCGGAACGATTGCGGCGGTGGACCCTGGTGAGGCCGCGCCCGTTTTCGAAGCGTTGGAAGGTGCACCGTTGGATGCGATCCTGCTGACCCATCATCATCAGGACCATATTGGCGGTGCGGAGGCTTTGCGTTCAGTTACGGGGGCGCGCATTATCGGGGCGGCGTCCCAGGCCCATCGACTGCCGCGCCTAGATGTGGCCGTCAAAGAAGGGGACGTCATTGAGGTGGGGGCGTTGCGCGGCAACATCATTGAAACGCCTGGCCATGTGCTGGGGCATCTCAGCTTTTTCTTCCCGGAAGAGACGGCTTTATTCAGTGGGGACACGTTATTCAGTATGGGGTGCGGTCGCCTGTTTGAGGGGACGCCGGAAATGATGTTTGAAACGCTGAAGAAATATGCCGCCCTGCCCGATGAGACGAAACTCTATTGCGGGCATGAATACACATTGTCCAACCTCGCTTTTGCCCGCACCCTCAACCCCAATGATGAAGCTTTACGTGCTTACGACCTGAAAGCGCGGGCCTTGCGTGACACCGGGCAGCCGACCCTGCCAAGCCTTTTGGGGGAGGAGCGGCAGCTCAATCCTTTCCTCACCGCCAATACCAGCGGGAAACTTGGCCAGTTGCGGGCTTTGAAAGACTCTTTCTGACAGTATCAGGAGGGGGAGGAGAGGGTGAGCGCATCAAAAAGCGTCCGTAACTGCCCATGTGCGGCGGGTTCAATCTGCCAATGCTGGACGCGAAGGCTGAAAATCACGTGGTCCGGCATGCTTTCGTCCATTTTTTCCATTAGATCCATCAGACGCGCGCGCGCGACGTCCTCTATCGGCGAATGTTGCGCGCCGCGCCAATCCTCAATGGCCGAGCGGATATTCTGTATCTCTGTTGTCAATCCTCCATCGCCCTGACCGTCAATTTTACCCGATAGAAGCACGGCGAGCGGACCGACATACCCCGCGACCTTCTGAATGTAGGCGCGGCTCAAGTGAAGGGCGCCGGAAGAGGCGTCTGGCTGCAAATCAAGCGCTGCTTTAATATGCGCGTCTGAGAGCGCCATGGAGAGCAGCGGGAAAGATCCGGAATTGTCCGTCCCGAATGTCGGTGACAGAGTGAGTCGATCAGACTGTGCGAAGAGGGCGCCACTGAGAAGCTTCTGCGCATTAGGTGGCTGGATGAGGATAACGCCATCCAAATGCGGTGCCGCGATGGAAATAGCGGGCTCGGACTGGGACATGATGGAGAGATTGGTGACGTGAAAGCCGGTCCAACGACCCAGGCGATTGAGCTTGAGATAAACGGATGAAGCCGTCGTAACATCCCCCTCATCACGCCGCGAGATCACAATCGAGAAATCAAGGCGCGGCCGCATAAAGGGGTGATGGGTCACGGTAAGAACGCGCGCTGAAAAATGGTGCCGCGCATCATCATGGATATCAATGTCACGATAAGTGACCGCCGCCCCGAACAGGCGCGTCTGCTTTTGGATTGCCGGGTCGTAGGCTACTTGCCAGCCATGCGCTTTCATCGCGCTGATCACGTGATGCATCTGCCGGTCAAGCATATGACGGGCTGACCAGGACGCAGCCACATGGACGATAATTGTGCAAATGAGGCACACAGAAAAGCTTTTGATCAGCGTCCACGTGGTCATAAAGAAGTGTCCTTTAATGTCACGTTTCGGGTTCGAAGCGGTTTTCTCCTGACTTCCCCGCGATTCCCGGTGAGTCAAGTTATCCCCAGCGTGCGCTCCGAGTTTCTTAACTAAAATTTTGCCAACGCGGCATGTTTTGTTGAAAAACGAAGCGTATCGGGTCCTGGCGGGGGCTGGGGTCTTAATAAACGGGAAATACCGTCTTACCGTTGTTTTTACTTGTAAAAATCAGGGTAGAGAGAGTCGTTTCGTTTCCGGTGTCGTTCAGCCCGGCGCGTCGAGGGCCGCGCCTTTATTCCCTTGGGGCATGGCTGCGACAATGTTCTCTTCAGTTACGTCCACAGAGTTATCCACATGGTTATACAAGCCTGCGGATTTTTCCAGAGCCTGCCAGGAGGCATCGATCGTGGCGATAAGGTTTCTGCAGCTTCTATCCATGGCCAAAGCGGGGCCGATGACGATTTTCAAGGTGCCGGGAAATTTCGTCCAGCCCTTGCGGGGCCAGAAAAGACCTGAATTTGTGGCGACAGGTACGACGGGCGCATTGGCCTGTTTCGCCAGCGCCATGATGCCGGGCTGAAGTGGCACACGCTCTCCCGGTTTGACGCGCGTGCCCTGCGGGAAAATAATCACCTGACGTCGATAATCGAAACGATCCTGTGTATCCCGGATCAGGCAGCGAAGCGCTTTTGACCCGGCTGAGCGCTCAACCGGGATCATCCCGGATAATATCAGCATCGGGCCGACAAGGGGGATGCGTGTCAGCTCCTTCTTGATGATGTAGGCCGGCCTTTCCACAAGGTTCATCCAGACGAACCCGTCAAAAAATGACTGATGTTGGGAAGCAATCAGGCACGGCGTGTTGGGAATATTTTCCCGTCCGATAATGACGATTTCAATCCCGCATATTTTGCTGAGTCCCAGAAGCGTCAGGCGGCTCCAGAGCCGGGCATAGGTCAATGCGCAATCCCGGCGCTTGAGGAGGCGGAGAGGCAATGCGCCCAGTCCCATGATAATGGTCAGTATAAAAAAATAGAGCTGGAAAAATATGCTTCGCGCGACGCGCATGACGTGTCCCTACCAATGTTCCCAAACGTGCAAAAGTGGCACGCTGTGTCAAGATAATCAAATGTCAGGTTTCAGATTTTCCCCACGCGAAAAACGCAATAGCGAGCCGAGCCATTTCATATATTCGACAGTCAGAAGGCGCGCTGTATAAAGGCTGGAAGGGTGTCGCAGGGCGGGCGATTGAATGGGGTAAGGGTAAAGTTCAACCTCCGGGGCGGCGCGATGGATTTCCATAATGGCGCGGCGCACGTGATATCCTGCCGTGACAACCAATAGAGTATGAATTTGGTGCGCCCGCACCCAACCTGCCGTTTCCGCAGCATTGCCAATTGTTGAAATCGCGCGTCGGCCAAGCGTGGTGTGATCGGACGGCAAAAGTGAGAGGGGTGAACCCTCATGCAATCGCAATTGCGGCAGGGTCGTATGCGCACCGACACCGGAGATCAACAGATCCCGCCCGAACCCCCGTTCGAGAAGGTCAATGGCAACCTCAACGCGCTCCGCACCACCCGTCAGCGCGACAATCCCGTCACATCTGACGAGATCATAACGGCTGCGCATGGCATCGAGGCTGAACAGAACCAGCCCCGTCAACCATGCGGCGGCCAGTAAGGCGACGACCAGCAGAATGAGGCGGCGCGTCATGGCACGATGTCTTGAAAGCGATGGGGGGAGGAAAATGCGCAACCTGCCATCATCCCGGGTGAGGTCAGATCCGCCGTCCCGCATAAACCGCCACGGTTGAGGCGATGGCAGCGACGAGCATCATCAAAAAGCCGTCAAAGACCAGATTGGAGGCTGTCAATGTCAGGCCTGAAAATGAAAGATGGGCGGGTATGATATTGTCGAGCGGGCCCAGATTAATGTCAGACTGCGCGGATACCATTTTCGCCTTATCCGCCAATAGATTCGTTAAAGAAGGCGCGATCTTCCAGATAATACCGGCGATGAGGGCAATCGGCGCAAAAAATTCGGCAATCTGCTGGAAGAAATGCGCGGCACAGTAAAGCGCCGCGAAAAACAGGCCGCGAATACCGATGAAACGGCGTTCCGGGCTGTAGGAAGATGCTGCCCGTGGCGCGTGTCCCATGGGGGCGCGTAAATCAGGGTCCATTTTGATTATCCCAACAACATGATCGAACTTGTCCTGAAGGGCTTCTTGCCCTGCCTCTCAAATCTCTCTCAGAGGTAGCCTTGGACAAGGTTAAATACAATGATCCAAATGTGAAACTATTTGGCCGTTACATGGATGCAGGACGCGGCAGGGAGGAGGTCCGGCCTGGATGACGTTGACGAATGAAAAACCGCTCATCCTCCTTGTGGAACCTCATGACGCCGCCGCCCTGCCGGCTGACCGAACTGCTTGAGGGGCAAGGCTTTACCGTGGTCCGCGCGCTGACTGGTGAGGCTGCTCTTGCCGGTTTTGAGCTGTCGCGCCCCGACCTCATCGTGTCCGACTACCAGTTGCCGGGCATGAATGGCGGGCAAGATGGTGCGGCAAATCCGCATGAATACCCAGTCGCGTTCAACGCCTATCCTCATGCTGACAGAGGATGGGGGCTGGGCCACACGCGTGAGGGGCTTGAAAGCGGCGCTGATGCGTATCTCTCCAAATCCGCGCATCCGAATCTCATTATTTTGCGGATGCGCGCGCTTTTGCGGGACGGTTCGGACTTTCTACAGGCTGAGACAGCGGGGTCCTTCCGGCGGGCGCGCATTGTCATTGTGACCCGACTCCTTGAGGCGGATGAGGATGATGCGGTGGACAGGCCCGCCCGATGGGCGCGAAATGACGCTGGCACTTCTTTAGGGGAATTTCTGTGGCGGGATGGGCACACTGTCACGACGGTTTTCGGGTCGAGTGAGATGATCCAGGGAGGGTGGTTCAGCGGGGATGAGGGGCCTGATCTTCTGATTCTCGATCTGACGGCACCTCATGGCGACAGTGACAGTTTCTGCCGGAGTATCGATGCGCGGCGGCATGATGTGGTGGAGGCTGAGCAGTTCCGGCGTCATTCCTCAGCTTTTCTGTTCGATGCGGGGGTTGATGACCTCGTCCCGGATGACACCGCGCCGGAGGTGCTCGCATTGCGCATCAAGGTCATGGTGCAGCGCAAACTGGCGCAGGATGCGCTGCGGGAAGAGGAAATCCGCCGCCAGGTTCGGGAAGTCGCCTTCCAGACGGCGCGGAATGAGGCGCGGGCCGTCGCGGCGAAAGCTGCCATAGCCGAGGCCCTTGCCCAGGCGAATGCCGAATTGGCGGAAGCCAATGCGCGATTGCTGGAAACACAGTCCCAATTGGTGCAAACGGCTAAAATGGCGTCTTTGGGGGAATTGGTGGCGGGCATCGCGCATGAAATCAACAACCCGTTGGCCTTTATCATCGCGCATGAGGAGACAATCGCGCGCGTCCTGAATGAGCTCGCCAACCCACCTGAGGCGCTGACGGATAAGGCGCGGTCCGACCTCATCGGAAAATGCATCAATCGCACCGGCGCCATGCGCATGGGCCTTCAGAGGATCCAGAACCTCGTCCTAAGCCTGAGACGTTTCTCACGCCTGGATGAAAGCGCTTTCCGTCAGATTGACGTGTTCGAGGCGATTGATGACTCCCTCGCTTTATTGTCACATAAGTTCGGCGACGACATTATCGTGGAGCGTCACCTTGCCGCCCCCCGCACCCTCATCTGCTAGTCAGCACTGGTCAATCAGGCTGTGATGAATATGGTCAGCAATGCGGCGGACGCGATCCGCGCGGAGGGGGCGCTGGTCAGCCCGGCACAGGGGCCGCTCTGGGCCGTATCGTGATTGAAACATCGCTTCAGCAATCAGAGGAAGGGGCTTTTTACGTCATCAGCGTCGCAGATGATGGGCCCGGCGTGCCTGCCGTTATTAAAGGCCGGGTATTTGAGCCATTTTTTACCACGAAGCCCGTGGGAGAGGGGACGGGGCTGGGCCTCGCCATTGCTTATGGCGTCATTGACGCGCATAGCGGCAATATTGAGGTCAGTGAAGCGCGTCTCAAAGGGGGCGCGGGGAGGCGCGCGCTTTACGATGACAATACGGGTCAAATGGACGCCATCCGGACTAGAAACAATAGGAAAAACTGAATGACCCATCCGACCGCGTCGCCCGATAAAACACCGCGCAGCCTCATCCTGATCGTCGATGATGAACCGGAAATACTCGTTGCTTTGAGTGATCTGCTCGAAGGTGAATTTGATATTATCTCCACCACCAGCCCCCATGATGCCCTTACCCTTGTCAGAGACCATCCGGAGATCGCGGTTATCATCTCGGATCAGCGGATGCCGGGTATGACGGGAGATGTTTTTCTGTCACAGGTGCAGGATAAGACGGATGCGAAAAGCATTCTCCTGACCGGTTATGCGGATCTCTCCGTGGTGATCACCGCACTTAATCAGGGCCGGATACAGTTCTATGTGCACAAACCGTGGGATTCAGATGGGTTGAAAGCCGTGGTGCGGGAGAGCGCGTCGCGTTTTCACACTGAGAAACCTCTCTTCAAAGAGAGGTTTCTCCTTCAAAGCACCTTAAAGTGCCGTCGCCTTCGATATCGTGTTTTCCGACGCGGAAGGCCGCGTGATCCGACACAATAAAAATCGTGATCTTGAGAGCGATGCTGCCGATCAGCCTGACGGCGACCGGGAAGTGCTGGAGGAAACGCTTTACCCAGCGGAGGAGCGTGACGCCATCACTGCCCTGAGACGGGAGGTGGTGATGCGGGGAAAGCTCGAACAATGTGTCCCCGTCACGCGCGATGGCGTTACAAGCTGGCTGGAGCGGACACGCATCGTCCTGCCCTGGCCGCGCCAGGTTGACGGCGCGCTTCTCCCTACCGCGCAGCGTTGGCAGGCCAGTTTTGAAAGGGACGTGACAGAGCGCCGCGTGCTGGAGCAGAGGATGCGCCAGGATGATAAAATGTGCGCTTTGGGCACCTTATCGGGCGGCATCGCACATGACTTCAATAATCTGCTGACCGCCATTCTCGGTTCACTTGATCTTTTGCACGACATACTTCCATCCGATGGGGAGGGTGACGCATCAGTCCCGCATAAGCTTGTCGAAAACGCCATAGATTCCGCCCGCAAAGGCGCCACACTGACGCGAAGCCTGCTGGAATTCGGCTGACCGAAGTCACCGGCCCTGTAAGCCGTCAATGTCGTCAGGCTGATCCGAAATTTAAGGGAGTTGCTGTCTTAAAGTCTCAATCGCGCAAGCGATGCCGCCGGGGAAACCGGGAAATGTGCGTTGGATCTCTCACATGTGGCGCGGCGTGCGGATGATCTTTGTGCTCAAAGCGACCCGGAACAGCTTGAGATGGCGTTGCTCAATCTCTGCATCAATGCACGGGACGCGATGCAGGATGGCGGCACCGTGGCGATCCATGTTGAAGAAGACACCTCGTCCCCGACCGCACATTGCGTGGTGATTTCGGTTTGTGATGAGGGACACGGCATGACGCCCGAGATTGTCGCCCGTATCTTCGACCCGTTTTTTACCACAAAGAAAATCGGTCGGGGCACCGGCCTTGGTTTATCGACGATTTATCGCTTCGTCAAAAGATTGTGAGAGTCAGAAGCGTGCCCGGGCAGGGGACATGCATTTCGCTGCTTCTGCCGAAAGTCCCGGCACAGGGGCCTGAGCTTGCGCCCGACAGGGCGGCGATCCAGAGCGAGACGCGGCAACTGAGGATATTGCTGATTGATAATGAAGCATCTGTGCGATTGGTGACAGAGCAGTTCCTGCGGCGCAGCGGTCACGAAGTTGTCAGCGTGGCGGATGGAGAAGCCGGGCTCGCCTGCCTCCTGGCCGGGCAGAGATTCGACCTTGCGATATTGGACCTGATGATGCCCCGCATGAGTGGGCAAGAATGCGGAAATCGCCTTGTAGAGAAACAGCCGGATCTCAAACACCTTTATATCAGCGGCTATACCGATGCGACGCACCGACCGCCGCATCACCAGGTGCTTGAGAAACCTTTCACGCGGGCGATGCTGGATGATGCGATTGCGTCAATCATCAATTAGCGTGCCCGCCATCTTGCTTTGCGACAAGTTTCAACTATCTGGATGAACATGAAAAACACGCATCAAAATCCCGACTATGTCGGATGGCACGGCACCACGATCCTTTGCGTGCGACGCGGGGACAATGTCACGATGGCCGGTGACGGCCAGGTGACGTTGGGCCAGACGATTATCAAGGGCAATGCCCGCAAGGTGCGGGTGATTGGCGCAGACAAAAACATCCTCGCGGGGTTTGCAGGGGCGACGGCCGACGCCTTCACCCTTCTGGAGCTCCTGGAAGCCAAACTCGCGCGCTACCCGAATGACCTGGAAACAGCGTGCGTTGAACTCGCCAAGGATTGGCGCACGGATCGTTATCTGCGTCGATTGGAGGCGATGATGGCTGTCGCGGATAAGGATCATTCATACACATTGACGGGTAATGGTGATGTTCTGGAGCCCGCGGATGGCATTATCGCGATCGGGTCAGGCGGCAATTATGCCCTCTCCGCGGCGCGCGCCCTCATTGAAATTGAGGGTCTGTCGTCGGGAGATATTGCCCGACGCGCGATGAAAATAGCCGGAGACATCTGCGTCTACACGAATCACTCTGTCACGATTAAAACGCTTTAAGTCAGGTATCAGGAATGGAAACGCCTCAATTCTCCCCACGAGAAATCGTGTCGGAACTCGATCGCTATATTGTCGGGCAGAATGATGCCAAGCGTGCCGTGGCCATCGCCCTCCGAAATCGCTGGCGGCGGGCGCAACTGCCCGATGCCATGCGTGAGGAAGTCGTCCCGAAAAACATCCTCATGATCGGCCCCACAGGTTGTGGCAAAACCGAGATTGCCCGGCGGCTGGCGCGGCTGGCGCAATCGCCTTTCATCAAGGTCGAAGCCACAAAATTCACCGAGGTCGGTTATGTCGGGCGCGATGTTGAGTCGATCATCCGCGATCTGATTGAGGTATCTTTGAACATGCTGCGCGACATGCGCCGCAAGGATGTTCAGGTCAAGGCCGAAGCCGCGGCGGAACAACGCCTCGTCGACGCCCTGGTTGGAGAGCAGGCCTCGGCGGACACCAAAGTCAAATTCCGCCAGCGGCTCCGAAATGGGGAGCTGGAGGATAAGGAAGTCGAAGTTGACGTTCAGCCGGATGGCGGTCGCGATGGCGGGGAGATGCCGGGCCTGACGTCCGGCGCGGTGATCAATATTTCCGACATGATGAAAAATATCATGAATCGCGCATCCCAGAAGCGCCGCCTGACGATTTCCGCCGCGCGTATTTTGCTGGTTCGGGATGAGTCGGATAAGCTCCTGGATGATGACAGTCTCGCGCAGGAGGCGGTGCGCCATACGCAGGACCATGGCATCGTCTTTCTTGACGAGATCGATAAAGTCTGTGCCCGGTCGGCTGAGGGTGGGGTGCGCGGTGCTGATATTTCACGCGAGGGCGTGCAGCGTGACCTCCTGCCGCTGATTGAAGGCACCACCGTGTCCACCAAATATGGTACGATCAAGACGGATCATATATTATTCATCGCGTCCGGCGCCTTCCATCTGGCCAAACCATCTGACCTGCTGCCCGAACTTCAGGGCCGCCTGCCCATTCGCGTTGAGCTGGCGACGCTGACACGGGATGATCTGCGCCGCATTTTAAGTGAGCCGGAGCATTCCCTCATCAAACAATATATCGCGCTCATGAAGACGGAGGGTGTGTCGCTTTCATTCACGGAGGACGCAATCGACGCCCTGGCTAAAACGGCAGCGAACATCAATAATCGCGTGGAAAATATCGGCGCGCGGCGCCTGGCGACCGTTATGGAACGTCTGTTGGAGGAGGTCTCTTACGCGGCGTCCGACAGGAAGGATGAGGTGATCGAGATCACGGCAAAAGAGGTGCATGATCGCGTCGATTCGCTCGCCAAGCGGGACGATCTCAGCCGGTTCATCCTGTGATGGTGGCACCTTTCGTCTCACCCCCGGAGGAAACGGCCGCCGCCGCCATTGCGGCCATCACTGACGAGCTTGCGCTCTTTGATGACTGGACGGATCGATATCAATATATCATCGAGATGGGACGGCAATTACCGGCTTTTCCGGCAGCCTGGCAGGATGACGCCCATCGTGTGCCAGGCTGTCAAAGCCAGGTGTGGCTTGAGGCGCAACATGAAGGCGGGAAGATCCATTTTGCAGGTGCTTCGGACGCGGCCATTGTGCGTGGCCTCGTCGGCCTTTTGCTGCGTGTCTATTCAGGGCGCAGCGCGGCGGAAATCGGCGAGACGCCGCCGGACTTCCTGCATCGTCTGGGACTTGTCAAAGCCCTCTCCGCCAATCGTGGTAATGGGGTGGAGGCGATGGCGCGGGCTATCCGGCGCGTTGCCGCAGCCGGATAGCCCGAAGCATCTCAGTGCGCCATGGCAGGTTGCGGCACATCCGGCATGACAGGGGACGTCGCTTTATCCAGAGATGGGGGGGTGGTCGTCATCGCGCCTTCTGTCGTGCAGGCGGTGAAGCGTCCCTTATCACGGCATTTTGTCGGGTGCGGCGTGGTGCATTTGACGAAACGGCCGGTTTTATCATCGCGGCAACGGACCGGCTTTTTCTTGACACATTTAACATAGCGGCCGGTATCGGCGTCGCGGCACGTCTTGGCCTGCACGGTCATCGGCGCAACCAGCAGGCTGAGGGCGAGTGAGGAGGCGAAAAGTCTTTTCAGCATCGGGATTTCCTTCACGCGGGAATGCAGGGCTTTGATGTCATGGATTGACGAACATCTAAGCGGCTCAACGTCAGCAAGGTTGCACGCTGGTCCATTTGCATGGCTCCAAAGATGTGAAGCGTGCATCTGGTCCGTATCGGGCTGCGCCTCTTCCGCGCCCGGGCGCGGCACTTCCCCTGGTGAGACGAGTCAAAAAAGGTTGTTTCGGAGGGCGAATTCGGCTAGGTGACACACCTCACCTGCGCGGCCGTGGCCAAATAAGTGGCATACCCGGCCGCGGAACGCTGCCGCCCGAGAGGGATTTGTGCAGCCTGGATAAGTTTAAGGAGACTGAAATGCCTAAAATGAAGACGAAGTCGTCGGTGAAAAAACGCTTCAAGATCACCGCGACGGGTAAAGTGATGTGCGGCCCCGGCAATAAGCGCCACGGCCTGATCAACCGCCCTCAGAAAATGAAGCGCACCAACCGTGGTCCGCAGACCGTGACGGATATGGACGCGAAGACAATCAAGCAATGGGCCCCCTACGGGCTTTCGTGAGGAGATAGATCATGGCACGTGTCAAACGGGGCGTGACGACTCACGCGCGTCACAAAAAAGTTCTGGAGCTGTCCAAAGGTTATCGCGGGCGCTCATCGATAAATTACCGCATCGCGCTGGAGCGGCTCGAAAAGGCATTACGTTATGCTTACCGTGACCGCCGCAATAAAAAGCGTGATTTTCGCGGTCTCTGGATTCAGCGTATCAATGCCGCCGTGCGTGAGCATGGGCTGACTTACAGCAAATTCATCAACGGCCTGTCCTTGGCGGGGATTGAGATTGATCGTAAGGTTCTTGCCGCGATTGCCTTTGACGATGCGGCGATATTTGCGGAAATTGTTAAAAAGGCCCAGCAGGCGCTTGAGCAGCCCGCCAAGGCCTGATTTCCCAATCTGGTGTTCGGGAAATAGGCCGTCTTGCTTGAGGACGGCCCTTTTTTTATGTTGCGTGGTGACGGGTGAATGATGGTTGACGATCTCGACATTCTGAAGAGCACGACCCTGGCTGACCTTGAGACACTGGGTGATGAGGCTTCATGGGAGGCGCTCAGGGTCAGGACGCTCGGCAAATCCGGCTGGCTGACGCAGCAGCTCAAAGCGCTTGGCCCGCTCGCACCGGATGAGCGCCGCCAGCGTGGCGCGGCGCTGAATCAGGTTCGGGATATGCTCAACGCGGCCTTCGCACAGCGGAAAAAAGCGATTGAGTCGGATCTTCTCGCCGCCCAGCTTGAAGCGGAGCGCGTGGATGTCACCATGCCCGTCGCGCGTCGCGAGGATGGGCTGCTGCATCCCATCCATCAAACGATTGATGAGATGATCGATATTTTCGGCGGAATGGGTTTCGGCGTGGCGGAAGGGCCGGATATTGAAAGTCAGTGGCATAATTTCTCCGCCCTGAACACGCCGGAGCATCACCCCGCCCGGACAGAACATGACACATTCTACCTGCCGCGCCCACGTGCCGACGCGCCGGAGCCTGTTTTGCGTACGCAGACGTCGGGCGTGCAGATCCGCACCCTGCTGAGTAAAGCGCCGCCCATAAGGGTGATTGCACCGGGCCGGACCTACCGCGCCGATCATGATGCCACGCACTCCCCGATGTTTCATCAATGTGAGGGTATCCTGATTGATCGCGACATCACGCTGGCACATCTCAAATTCTGCCTCATCGCGTTTCTACGAGCATTTTTCGATAAGCCGGATCCGCCCGTGCGTTTTCGCGCTTCCTATTTTCCGTTTACGGAGCCCTCGATGGAAGTGAATATTGGCTGGTCCCGCAAAACGGGCAATATAGGCGCGGGGGAGGACTGGCTTGAAGTGCTTGGCGCCGGGATGGTGCAGCCCCGTGTGCTGGCAAATTGCGGCGTTGATCCGGAAGTCTGGCAGGGCTTCGCTTTCGGTATGGGTGTGGAGAGATTGACCATGCTCAAATATGGCATCCCCGATTTACGTTCATTTTACGAGAGTGACCTGCGCTGGCTACGGCATTACGGTTTTTCCGCCTTTGAGACGCGTGTTCCGGGTAAGGGGGTCTGAATCATGAAATTTACCCTTTCATGGTTGCGGGAACATCTCGATTTCACGGCTTCCATTGAGGAGATCACAGCAGTGCTGAACCGCATCGGCCTTGAAGTCGAGAGCGTTGAAAATCAGGCTGAGAAATTATCCGGTTTCCGCCTCGCTAAGATCCTTGAGACGCGCCCCCACCCTAATGCGGACCGCTTGCAGGTCTGTGATGTGGCGGCGGGGCCGGGATATGAGAAGGTGCAGGTTGTTTGCGGTGCGCCCAATGCGCGGACCGGGCTGCATGTCGTTTTCGCCTCGCCGGGCACTTATATTCCCGGCAGTGACATGACCATCAAATCAGGTCAGATCCGCGGTGAGGCCAGTGGCGGCATGTTGTGCTCCCTGCGTGAGCTCGGATTGGGGGAGGAGAGTGATGGCATTGCCGAACTGCCGGAAGCGGTGGTGCTGGGCCAGCCCTACGCTGAGTTTGCCGGTTTAAATGAGACGGTCATTGACATCTCCATTACCCCGAACCGGGGTGACGCGCTGAGTGTCTATGGCATCGCACGTGACCTCGCCGCTGCCGGGTTCGGGCGCCTGAAAGCGTGGCTCGCAGAAGTTGTGGACGGGCAGGGTCCATCGACGATCAAATGGAAGATCGAGCACGATGATGCTTGTCCCTATGTTGTGGGGCGGCTGATCCGCAATGTCCGCAATCAGCCCAGCCCCGCCTGGCTTCAGAACCGCCTCAAATCGGTGGGTCTGCGCCCCATATCGGCGCTTGTTGACGTAACCAATTTTCTCCTGATGGATATAGGACGCCCCTTACACGTCTTCGATGCCGGGAAGCTTTCCGGCGACACACTATCTATGACATTGGGCCATGGTCAAACCTTCAAGGCGCTGGACGGCAATGCTTATCTGCTAAGCGATCAGGATTTGATCGTCGCGGATGAGGGGGGCGTCCAGTCTCTGGCGGGCATCATTGGTGGCGCGGCGAGCAGCGTTTCCGACGAGACGCAGCACGTCTTTATTGAGTCCGCCTTGTTCGAACCTGTCCGCATCGCCCTGACGGGGCGCCGCCTCGGCATCCATACGGATGGGCGCTATCGGTTTGAGCGCGGTGTTGACCCCGCTCTCGTCCTGCCAGGGCTGGAAGCGGCGACAAAACTCATCCTCGATCTCTGCGGTGGTGAGGCGAGCGAAATCGTTTCCGCGGGGAAATTGCCCAATTGGCAGCGCACGGCGCGTCTTCGCTTTGAGAAGCTCGACAGCTTCGGGGGTGCCGTGCTTCAGGCCGATGAAGTGGTGGAAACGCTGGAGCATCTCGGATTCTCTGTCTCTGCACGTGATGCGGCCTCTGTAACGGTCCATGTGCCGTCATGGCGTCATGACATTGCTGCCCCCATCAAGCTGGACCCGTCGCCAACGCTGAATGACAACGTCACGGAACGCGCGGCGCAGAGCGTTACTTTGGTAGAGGGGGAGCGAGACCTCATTGAAGAGATCCTGCGGATACGCGGATTGGATGAGATTGTGCCGCGTCCTCTGCCGGAATTTACTGGCAAGGCGGATCAATCCGTCATGGCGAAACGCATGGCGTCGCGGCGTGCCCGGCATTTATGTGCGGCGCTGGGTTTGACGGAAACTATAGGTTTCTCCTTCGTTTCAACGGAAGAGGCGGCACTTTTTGGTGAAACATCCGAGAAATTATCGCTCCTCAACCCGATCGCCGTTGATCTGAGCCATATGCGGCCGACACCGCTCATTAATCTCGTCAAAGCGTGGCACCGTAATGAGGCGCGCCGCGCGGCGCGTGCGGCGCTTTTCGAGGTGGGGCCGGGTTTTACCCCATCCGGACAGGCGACGCTGCTTACAGGATTGCGCGCGGGGGAAACCGCGCGTCGGCCAGGCGCGCGGTCGCGGGAATATAATTTGTGGGATGTGAAGAGTGACCTCATAGCGCTCCTCGACGAAATGGGCGTTCCGTCAGAGGCGGTGACCGTGTCGCGCAATGTGCCGCCTTATTTCCATCCGGGAAAATCGGGCGCCGTCCAATTGGGACTCAAGACGGTTCTCGGCTTTTTTGGTGAACTCCATCCACAGATCGTCCGTGAAATGGGTTGTAGCGGCACATTGGCTGTCTTCTCACTTAATCTCGACGCCCTACCGGCCCGAAAGGTCAAAAAGCGTCAGGCACCGGAAATTCCCAGCTTGCAACCGATCCATCGGGATTTCGCCTTTATCGTAGATAAAAAGGTGGATGCGCAGGATCTGCTGAAATTCGTCCGCGGCGTTGACCGAAATCTGATTATCGCTGTTAGTCTCTTTGACGTGTTTGAAGGCGGAAATCTGCCCGACGATAAGAAGTCACTGGGACTTGAGGTGACCATCCAACCCCTTCATACTGCACTGAAACTTGCAGAAATTGACGCCGTTGCCGAAAAAATCGTGAATATCGCGACCAAAGCGGTTGGGGCCGAATTGAGGCAATGAGGCCAAGATGACCCATCCAGCGCGTCCACGCATCGTCTGGCTCCTCGCGGGGGAGGCAAGCGGCGACATTCTTGGCGCGCGGCTGATGGAGGCATTGTCACGGCTCGACCATAATATGATGTTTGTCGGGGTCGGCGGCGCACAGATGGAGGCGCTCGGCCTGCATAGCCTCTTCCCGATGCAGGATCTCTCCATCATGGGGCTTGCGGAAATCCTCCCCCGTATCCGCAAGCTTTCGGCGCGGTTGGATGAGGCGGTAAATGACATCACCCTGCGCAAGCCTGACGTCATCGTCACAATTGACAGCCCCGGCTTCGCCCTGCGCCTTTTAAAGCGGATTAAACATCTCGGCATCCCGCGCCTGCATTATGTCGGGCCTCAGGTCTGGGCCTGGAGGGAAAGCCGCGCCAAATCCTTCCCGCAATTATGGGACCGCCTGTTATGTCTCCTCCCCTTTGAGCAGGGTTGGTTTAAGGAGCGGGGCATTCCCGCGACATTTGTGGGGCATCCTGTCATTCAGTCCGGGGCTGATACGGGCGATGGCGCGCATTTTCGGCGGCGCCATGGGATTGCCGATCATGTCCCGATCATCGTGCTTCTGCCTGGCAGCCGAAAGTCGGAAGTGCCACGCCTCTTGCCGATTTACGGGCGTATGGTGGCAATTTTAAAAGCGTGCTTCGGCGAGATCTATCCCGTTATACCGACATCTCCCCTGATGCAGGGTGTCGTGCGTCACGCCACGGCGAAATGGGCTGAGCCGCCGCGAATCATCGTCGATATGCACGATAAATTTGACGCTTTTGCAGCGGCGGGGGTGGCCATGACAAAATCGGGCACCTCGACTTTAGAACTCGCGCTCGCCGGCACGCCGATGGTTGTGGCTTACCGCGTGCATGCGCTCACAGCTTATTTCGCCCGAAGGATGATCAAAGTCCCGTTTGTCGCGATGGTCAATCTCCTCGCCGGGCGCGAGATCGTGCCGGAACTGCTTCAGGAGAAATGCACGCCGGAAAATCTCGCTTCTGCCGTCACCCAACTTCTAACGGACCCGGATGCGCGCGCGGCGCAGAAAACCGCTTTTATAGATATCATGTCGCAATTACACGCCCCGGATCGGGATGGCGCGCCCGCCACCCCGGCAGAAGCGGTGGCCTATGAGGTGATGGCGCTCCTCCGTCCATCTGAAAACGTGACACCATAAGATCGCGCGAGAAGCATGATCACCTTATGCTTTGGGATAGAGTTTTTCTGGCGCGATTTGGGGGCGGCGTTTTCGACCAGTCCCGTCGGACGTGACGGAGAGGTAAAAGCAGCTGCGCCGTCCCTTATGACACGCCACGCCGTGCTAGGCGACGCGTAGAAGAACCGCATCGCCATCACAATCGAGCACCGCTGACATCAACATCTGCACCTGCCCCGACGTCTCCCCTTTGCGCCATAATTTCTGCCGGGAGCGGGAATAGTAACAGACCTTCCGGTCGTCAATGTCTCCCGCAAAGCGCCTTCATCCATCCAGGCCAACATGAGGACTTCATGCGGTGCCGTCGCGGATTGCGCGATGGCCGCGACAAGCCCATCCGCGTCGAAACGGACTTTCTGCAGGATTTCCGAGATGGATGTGTCGGAGGGCGGTTTATATGTCTGAGTCATCGTCCGGAAACCATGCAGGAGGTGAGGGAATAATTTCGACGCCGTTATGTCGGAATGACCTCCGCCAGAACGGTTTGCGCAGCAATGCGAAGCCACTTTGCCCACGAGCAAGGCGGATTTCCCCGGCTTCCTGCCCATTTTCCAGCGTCAGGATGGCGCCAGGGTCAGGCAGGCAGGCTTGGGGGGCTGAAACAGGGACGAGACGCTTTTTGACGCCGCCCCGATAATGCATACGCGCCGTGATTTCCTGGCCAACATAACAGCCTTTTGTCCAGGATATGCCATTGAGAAGATCGAAATTCGCCTCCAGCAATAAAGTCTCATCAATCTGATAGATGGAAGAAGGAGGCAGCCCCAGAGCCAGACATCGCGCCGCGTAATCCGATAGATCGTGATCGCATTGCAGCGTGTCCGTGTCCTCGAAAATGATTTTCCGCCAGCCTGCCTGAGGGAGGCGCGGGTCGGCGCAGGCCCCAAAGGGGGGCGGCACGTCCCATCCCGCGTAAACCTGCCCGTCAGGGAGGGATATCTCGATTTTCGCCCGTAAGCTGTAGCGTTTGAGCTGAGTTAAGGTCGCATCCGCCCGGGTCGCGTCAATATCCAGCAGCAATCTCTCATCATGCGCTGAGAGGAAGAAATCAGCCCGATAACGTCCCTTCGACGTCAGTAAAGCGGCCCAAATTAAGGTGCGTGCATCGCATGTCGTGACATCATTGGAGAGGAGGCCCTGTAAAAATGCGACGCGATCAGGTCCGGCAATTGAAATAATTCGTCGGTCAGAAAGCCTGGCGCATGCCATATGATGTTTACCGCCTTGATACACGTTAAATTGCAACAGTCGCGCTTGACGCGCCCATTGGCTTTAAACTGTGATAGAAGCGAGCAATTTGCAAGTATCGTTTCCCGTGGCGAGATTTTCGCCCGCCATGCTCTGCGTTCAGTGCAGTTGGCTGTTCGGGAAGACTGCACCGGAGGTAAGGTTTATGCCGTTTCGAGATCGTCAAACCGGAAGATCATTCCATTGACAGGCGTCTCCGGCGGGGGATGGCCCTTGCCGCTCTGATTATCGGGATCATCGCCATTAATCTCTCTCACGCGCCTTTCCGGCTTTCTGGAAAAAATGAAGATCGGGCAGAATGGCAAGGCGATCATACTCGATGAGAAAGGGCGTGTCGTCGCCGGGAGTGATCTGCTGGAGATTGCCGCGCAGGCGCATTGGCAGTTCGATAAAATGGCGATCGATGTGAAGCAAACGCCTGTCTTCTTGCGCGCACTGTCCCTTTACCGCATTTATGGTTCGGGGGTGAAAATCATCTCGGGGCGTAAAACGAGATATGTCACGATTTATTCGTCTCTCGACGCCACCCGTCCCGGTTGGCTCCTCATCCTTCACGCGCCGGAAAGCGATTATGCGCGCATAATCTCGGTTGCGGGATGGCAGGGTTTTACGTTCTCCTTCCTGATTATCGCGCTGGCGGCGGGCCTTGCGGGCCTGCTCTTCCGTGAGAAGCGCCGCACCGTGCGCGCAACGCGTCAGGTCGATGATTTGCGGGATTCCCAACGCGTCGTGGAGGGGCTGATCGGTCGGCTCGTTGAGGATGATAATATCTTCGACATTGCGCAGCAGGTGCCGATTTTGAGTGAATCTCGCAGAAATAACCGGCATATCGCGTGTGGCGCTCTGGCGGGTTCAGGAAGCGGATCGCCGCCTCATTTGTGAAGATGCTTACGAGGCGACGACGGGGCAGCATGGTTCTGGCCGTGAGATCAATCCTGACGAGGCCCAACCGCTTCTGGATGCGTTGGAGCGCGCCTCCGTTTTGGATAATGTGACGTCGGACACGGACCATGTTTTAAGGCCCTTCTGGCGGGCGGAGGGCCTGACGGATGATGTCACGGATTACGCTGTTTATCCCATCCGGCGTCAGAATGGACTTTGCGGGCTGATCGTGTTGACGGGCGCCATGACGCAGCCGAATGGGGCAAAATCCCTCCCATTGATCAATGATATGATTGCGCTCCGCTACGCGGCCATTGCGCAGGATGAACGCGCGACATCCGGCGATGGCCGTGTTGCTGACGCTGATGCCGCGCCGCAACCGGTCATGGCGGCGAAAGTCGTTTTTCTGGATGCGGGGGAAAGCGGGTTTGAGACAGGTTGCTTCCCGGCCGTACCCGTCGCCACCATTCAGTTCATTCATCAGGATGCGCCGAATGTTCAGGCGACCGTTGATCTTTTGAAGAGGTTGGCCACCAAATTGGAGGAAGTTGCGGAGACGTACGCGCTTTCCGTGGTGCAACTGGCCGGTAATCGTGTTCTCCTCGTTGGTAAATGCGGCGCGGCGCTTGACCCGGAATCGGTTTGTGACGTGGCGGATGCCTTGCTGGAACTGCGCGAGGCGGCCCAACGCATCCTGAATGCCGCCGATATGGTCCGCAATTTCAATATGGGACTGGATGTCGGGCCGGTGCTCGGTGCGCATGTCGGGAGAGACGGCGCGGGTTACGCGCTGTGGGGTGAAGCTTTCGCCAATGCGGATTGTCTGGCCATGTCTTCTGCGGAAACCGGGTCGATTCAGGTTTCCGATGCGGCCTGGGCGGTTCTGAAAGATCGCTTCCTCTTCCGGCCGCGTGGCGCGTTTTTCATGCCGGGTCGTGGTTTGACCGTGACGCATATTCTGGCCGCCCGAAGATGACGGAGGTCAATCTTTTCCTGCTGCAACGCCTCGCGACAATCGGTCGCCTGATGCGTCGCATTTTGCGGGCGACGTTGATTATGCTTAGTGCCGCCTGGGGTGTCGTCATTGAAGCCCTTTCCGTCGGCAATTGGCGGCGCACCGTGCGGCTCGAATTCTGGTCCACAATTTGGTGCAGGCAACAGGTGGGGGCCTCATCAGCACGCTTGTGACGGGTGCTCTGGTCGGGTTCGCGCTTGTGGCGCAGACGATTTACTGACTGGCCATCACGGTCAGCGCTTTCACGCTGGGCGTTGTCTTCAGTGTGATGTCGCTTGTCTCAAGCTATGCGGTGTGCCGGTTTGAGTCTGTAATATCCTTACCTTTATGGACGTTTCTCTATGAAGTGACAGGGGCAATGCAGCGGATCGATTATCTGGTCATCCCACTGAAATTTCTCGTCAGTAGTTTCAGTCTCAGCCTCAGCACCTGCCTAACCGCGCTCGATGTGCAGCACGATGATGATTTCTCAACCCTTTTGCCTGGGGCTTGAGTGGGATCGCCTCTCAGCCAAACGTGCAGATGCGTTACGCGGGCGTATCGGGCGTTACACCAATCAGGGGGCCTGGATCGGTCTTTTCACGATGGATACGAACATTCTCTTGCAGCAGATGCACCACACCACTTTGCCCATTGCGCAACTCGTGCAGGAGGCTGAAAATTTATGCCATATTTTTGACCTGCCAGGACTGCCGACATTGAGGCCGGGCCTCGTGCGTGCTTTTCTTGCGCGCCCGCCTTTGATGATCCTTGAAAATCCACTAGATGAGGACACAGGTCTGGACGCGGATATTGTGCTTCAGCAGGTGACGGAGGCACGTCTTTATGGCACGGGCTTTCTGTGCCTCACGCAGAACCTGGCGCCACGGTCACGATATTGTGACCGTGGCGCCAAATTCTATCAGCTTTATGAGAACGGTCTGGAACCGATCGCGGGCGGGGGATAATGCTCGGCTTTTGGGGGCGGCGTGACGCCGATGTGAGTGGCGATCCCACAATGAATTTACGCTACGCTAATGAGTGGGTCGGCGGGCTTGTGCTTGTCGCCATCGGTGTCTTCATCTTTGTGGTGATACAGGCCGGCGTGTTGCTGGAGTGGCTGACACCTTCCGGACGTCTGCATTTCCAGCTTCCGCAAAGCGGCATTGCGGGCCTCGCTGTTGGCAATGATGTTGAACTCATGGGCACGCGGATCGGTACCATCCGGGAAGTGAAAATCAATGATCATGGCAATATGTACGCCATCGCCACGATTGACCCGCAATTTGAGCCTTTCATCCGTGATGACAGTAAAGCCGTCATCAAAAGGCGCTTCGTCGTGGCCGGGGCGAGTTACATCGAATTGGCACGCGGGCAGGGCGCGCCGCTGGACTGGGCCTTTGCCACAGTGCGGGCGGAGGCGGAGCAAAATCCGGGCGACCTCATCATCAAAACCGTCAATGATGTTCGGGCACAGCTTGTCCCGACAATTCAAAGTGCCGAAAATGGTGACGGACCTTGCTGCCGTGACGACTGCCCTCAAAGACGGCCAGGGGCTCGCTGGCGGGCTGATTATGGACCGCAAACTCCTTGCACGCGCTAACAGAATGACGCGGGACCTGCAACAAACAATTGCCCAGATTCGGCCGCTCGGAAAGCAGGTTGACGCGATCATGAAGCAGACAAACGGGGCGGTCAGCAACGTTCATCACATTACGGACGGGCTCAAGCGTTCGACGCCGCAAATCCGATCCACCATCACCAATGTTGATCAGGTAAGTGTTGCGCTCCCGGCCCTGCTGACCCAGGCGCAAATGACGGCGGACAGTCTGCGCAAATTATCGGATCAGCTTCAGCAGTCCTGGTTCCTGGGCGGCGGGGCGGCATCCCCTCAGAATGACCTGCCGGCCGGGGAGATTTCACCATGACGCGTCAGCTCCTCAATCGCGCGAGGGGTTTCAGGCACAGCGCCCTTCGCCGATCCCGCATGTGGATGGTCATGAGTGGTGCGGTGCTTTTGACGGCCTGTGGGCGTGGCGCCGCGCTACCCGTCGTGGATCAGAAAATGCAACAATCGCTGGATGCCGGGCGCAGCGCATATGATCTCGGCTATCGGGCGTAGGCCCTCTCCGCTTATCGCATGGCTTATCAGCACGCCCTTCTCAGTAATGATCAAGCGGGGCTGGGCTCTGCGGGATTTAACCTCGCCGTGGTTCATTGAAGGGATCATCATTGGCAGGCCGCGCTTGATTCCGTTTCTGTTACGGAAAAAGACCTGGCGATAAGGGGTTTCAGGACGCCAGCGCGTCTGGCGCTCGTGCAGGCGGCGGCCTTATATCAGGGAAGGAATTATGCGCAGGCTGGAATATTGCCTGTCACTTGCCTTCCTCGCCTGTCGCGTTCGGGTTGAGGGCGCAATATTTCTGTGGGGTGAGCCATGTTGCGTTGGGTCATGAAGCGCAGGCGCAGCAAGCTTTGACCGTGCTTGACCAGGCGCGCGCAGGATCCCGCGCCTGAGAGCTGACCGGGCCGCTTCTGCGTGCCGCAGCTTCGAATTGGCTCAGAGAGGCGTTATACGGAGAGCCTTAACGCCGCGCAGGAGGCTGTCACGTTGAATCACCTCACCGGGAATTACAGTGTGATGCGCCAGATGCTTGATATCGCGGCCGTGAGTGTGGGGAAACTGGGGCGCTCTGACCTCGCGCGTGCGCTGACGCGCCAAAGCCAGCAAAGTCTGGAAGCTGAAAATGTCGCCCAAATCCCGTCAGATGAGCCAGGCGACCCTAACGCTGGGATGGCATTATCGCATAGCGAATCGACGCGGCGATAATGCTGCCTGGCAAAGCCGTGAGGACGAGTGTGATGAAGGCGCGCAGAGTCAATGGGTGAAGCGATAATATCAGCGCCGCCAGAGCGACCCACAGAAATGCGCTCATGATATGGCGCAGGCGATCCATTCGGACGGAAATGGGGCCTCTGAATTGGGTCACAGCGATGCCCAGAAGCAAAACGGCCCACGCCGATATGTCAAAACCGATATGCATCATGATTTCAGACGCCGGGCACTGCCAAGCGCAAGGATGCCCAGCATGGCAGCAATAAAATCAATGATGGGGTAGATGAGGGAGGCCTCATGCCAGGCTGTGTCGCGCGTTGAAAAATCAAGAACCGGGATGGCCAGACCGGCCACAGCGATGGCGAGAAGCTGACGACGTCAGGCCGAGATATAGTGCCCCCGGAAAACATCCAGAGATGCGGCACCACTGGCTGTGATCCAGACTGAAAAGAAGATGTCCGGCTCGACATGACAAGTATTCACCATCCCTCCCGGAAGCACACGGCTTGACGCAAGATAAGCGAGCATGGCGAGCGGCAACGCTGTCGTCACGGCCAGTGTCGCCGCTTCTCCCAATCTGAAGCTGAACCGATGCCCGTTTGCACTGCGTCTTTTCATGAGAAAGATGACAAGTCCCGCGGACATCATCCAACTTCCGATAAGCCCTCCGGTGAAATAGAGGAAACGAAACGGATATCGGGTCCAACGCGCGTAATGGAGCCCGGCGAGCCAGCCTTTGACATTGGCGATATACGCTTTATGTCGCTCAAGCCGGACGTCACCTGTGGGAAGGGGAGCGATGAAGGCGTCGCGGGTGATAACCGTGCTGGCCATGTCGCTGCGAAAATATTTGATGTCATTTTGCGTGAAGGTGATGAAGCCAACCTGCCCTTTGCCGAAAACCCCTTCCGCCTGATGGAGCAACCGGGAAATTTCGGGCGCCTCCAAAGGTGCTTGCGGTGGCATGGCGGGCTTTCTTGTCTCCCGCACCTTGCTATGCGGCATGGCGGGGAAAAGTCGCATCGCGTGGATTGACGCGCCCGTGTAAGCCATCATTGCCGTAAACGGGACGAGCAGCACACCAACCAATATATGCGCGTCTGTCCAGGAGCGCACCGAAGGCCCCTGACGCCGGAAAAGCAAAAAAATCAGGCAGAAGCCTCTTAAGCTGGGTGATCACGCCTGCCCCCAGCGTGACGAGGAGCATCAGCGCCGTGATCTCTGTCGGGATGCTGCCCCAGGGTTTCGGGAGAAACAAGCCGTGGTGAAACACGTAGAAAAACGTGCCGCCATAAGTGACGCGGCGCGTGCGCAGTGCGCCGGAGGTCGGGTCAATGACCGGGCCGATAAAGCTCGTGCCATCATAATGCACGACACGCAAAAACGGGTCACGGATTGAGAGGAGGATGATGAGCGGGATGAAGCCATGCGCCTGCATCTGCGCAACTTCATCAATCGCGGTGTTCATCCCGGCTTCAGTTATCTCGGGAGAAGGATCGCGCGCGAGTTCAGGCTGCATCCAGCGCGTGATTTCCGTGTCAAAAGTGGTGAGCGCACCACAGGAGAAAATCACAACCAGGAGAAGTCCCACAATAAAACCCACCCATGCATGCAGCCAACCCATGCGTTGGCGCAGCGTGTCACTGAACATGGGGAGAATAATGCGCCTGACTTAAAGCATGTCCCGCGGCACCTGCGCCTTCCTGGTGGGGCAGGGCGACGTCAGGACGTTTAAACGGAATTGAAAACACGGCAAGTAGAAAAGCAGGCATGAGAAAACAGACCAGCAGATAGCTGAAATTTGGCGCGAAGGGAGAATGATAATGTGTTGCCACCCATTGATCGAGCTTCAACGCGCCAAACCCGAGCACCCACACACCGGCCAGCCCGCCAAGGAGCCGGCGCGCAGACCACCCATGCGCCTGGTTAAGATTGTGTCTCACTTGCAACAACTTATACGAACCGTCCAAAAAAGCAAAAAACTGGTTAATTTCTAATTGCAACTGTTTCTCATTTGAGACAACTGGAAGGAAGTTGAAGTCAGTTCAACCCTTTGTCAACAAACATTTCACGATGGAGTCTCTTTTGGTGACCTCTCATACCCGCCAATTCTCTCGTTCTTTTACGCGCGTTGGCCTTACCTTTCTGGGCGCCTCAATAGGTTTCACCGCGCAGGCGGCACCGGCAACGCCTGTCGATGCAGGGACGCATCAATCTTCAGCCAGCAATGTGACATCCGTGAATGCGTCGGATCGGGAAAACCTCGTCGTCCGTGCCAAACGTGAGAATCAGATGGAAGTCACGCAGAGTGGCGATCTCGGCGTGCTCGGGCATATGAGCGGACTTGACGCGCCTTTTAATGTGCGCAGTTACACGTCCAGCATCATGCTCAACCAGAAGGCGCAGACGCTGGGGGAGGTGCTTGAAAATGATCCCTCCGTGCGGATGACTCTCGGCTACGGTAATTTCTCCCAGATGTTTATTATTCGCGGCCTGGCTGTCGCCGGAGATGATGTCGGGATTGACGGGCTTTACGGCATTGCGCCCCGTCAGCTCCTCCTGCCGCAATTATATGAGCAGGTGCAGGTGCTAAACGGCACCAATGCTTTCGTGAATGGTGCGGCCCCGGGTGGGACCTCAATCGGCGGTAGCGTCAATCTCAAACTGAAGCAGGCCGGTAAGGACCCGATCACGCGCCTTACCGGCAATTATGGCTCCCGCGGTCAGGGGGGTGGCGTGCTGGATGTCAGTCGGCGATTCGGGCGCAACGATCAGTTCGGTTTCCGGCTGAATGCGGCGGGGATGGGGGCAATGACACCATTGAGGGTGAAAACGCCGCGCTCTTGCCATTGGCGGTGCCTTCGACTGGCATGATGTTTCCAACCATACGCGGCTGATTACCGATATCGCTTACCAGAATCAGGGCGTTTATCATGGCCGCCCGGGTGTGCTGCTGTCATCCACCCTGACATCAGTCCCCCGCCCGCCATCGGCCTCCGCCAATTACGGACTGCCCTGGACCTACACCAACCTCAATTACCTTTTCGGCCTCATGAGGCTGGAGCATGATTTCACCCCGCATTTGATGGGCTACGCGTCATTCGGGGGCAGAGCGGGTGGGAGAAGGGCGATTACGCTCAGCCAACCGTGACAGATGTGCAGACAGGGGCAGCCACTTATGGCGGGATGTACGTCCCTGCCTTCACCACCAATGAAAGCCTTCAGGCGGGTTTCCGTGGGAAGTTCGATACCGGGCCGCTGCGGCACGAAGTGAATCTCGGTGGCTCCTCAGTATGGACGAATATGGCGACCGCTTATTCCATGGCGCTGACGAAAGGTGACACAAACCTTTACGGCCCTTACGGAAATCAGGCGCACCTGCCTTACAGCTTCTCAGGGGGTAACGTCGATAATCCGCAGCTCAATAATACGACGCGCCTCTGGAGTCTCTTTTTCTCCGATACCGTCAAGGCTTTTCATGACCGTGTCGCTCTGACCGCCGGGTTCTGCTATCAGAATATCCGGCAGATTTTCTATAATTACGGCGCCAGTCCGGCGGATCGTTACGCGCAGGGCGCCTTCACGCCGGTTGTCGGCCTGACTGTGCACCCGACGCGCCACACGGCGATCTACTTCAACCGGTCAGAGGGCCTGTCACCTGGCCCGACAGCGGGCGGCAATGTCGTAAATCTTGGGGAAATCTTCCCACCTTATCGCACCGTGCAATATGAAGTGGGTGCGAAATATATCCAGCGCAATTTCGCGGCCTCGCTGGCGCTTTTCTAGATGAGCATCCCCAGCTCATATGTCGAGCCTCTGGGCGATACACAGGGCGGTCGGTCTATACCGTCAATGGCATGCAGCATAATCGCGGCATTGAGCTCAATATCAACGGCACGATTGTTAAAGGACTGCGCTTCAATGGCGGTGCCACCGTCCTTCATGCGACGCAGATCCGCACGGCGAATGGTGCGCAGAATGGCTTGAAATCGCTGGGCGTGCCGGGCTACATGATCAGTAGTAACATTAAATATGATGTGCCGAAACTGAAGGACTCACCCTCGTCGCCCGTGTTGAGTAGACGGGACATCAATGGACCAATGCCAATAACACCCAGCGTGTTCCGGCCTGGACGCGTGCTGATCTTGCCGCGCGCTATGTCTTTCTCGCGGGTAAGAAACCGCTGACATTGCGCTTCGGTGTCGATAACATCGCCAATAACAGTTATCGGACGTCCGCCTATGGCGGCCACCTCTATCAGGGCCTGCCGCGCGTCTATAAATTCTCATTCACGACGGATCTGTAATGCAAAAAGGGGCGGTGACACGCGCCCCTTTCTTTACACTGCAAAAACCGCCTTGCCGTCTGATAAATCAGGGCAGGGCGGTTTTTTATGCGGTTTTAATGGGTTTTTGTCGCGGGGCGCATACCGAGTTGCGCCAAAAGGCGACGATCACGATGCTCGCTCGGATTCGGTGTCGTCAGAAGTTTATCACCGCAGAAAATCGAGTTCGCGCCCGCCATGAAGACAAGCGCATGGGCCTCGTCACTCAAAAGTTCACGCCCTGCCGCCAGGCGGACATGGCTCGCGGGCATGGTGATCCGGGCTGTTGCGACGACACGCGCGAAAGTGATGGGGTCAATCGGCGCCGCATTCTCAAGCGGCGTGCCAGCGACACGGATGAGGAGGTTGATCGGCACGCTCTCCGGGTGCTGGGGCAGGTTGGCGAGGGTCATGATCAGCCCGACGCGGTCATTCTCATCCTCTCCCATCCCGACAATCCCGCCGCAACAGACATGAATGCCGGCCTCACGCACATTTTCGAGCGTATCAAGACGGTCCTGATAGGTGCGGGTGGAGATAATCTGGCTGTAAAATTCCTCTGACGTGTCGAGATTATGGTTGTAATAATCGAGCCCTGCTTCCTTGAGGGCCGCACTCTGCGCGGCTGTTAACATGCCGAGCGTAACGCAGCTTTCCAGCCCCAGTGATTTGACGCCGCGTATCATCTCACACACGGTTTCAAGGTCATGGTCCTTGGGGGACCGCCATGCGGCGCCCATGCAGAAGCGCCCGGCCCCCGCATCCTTCGCACGCTTTGCTTCATCAAGCACTTTCTCAATGCTCATCAGGCGCTCTGCCTGCTGACGCTCAGCATGTCGGGCGTTCTGGGGGCAGTAGGCGCAATCCTCGGGGCAGCCCCCTGTTTTGATGGAGAGAAGCGTCGAGATCTGGACTTCATTCGGGTCAAAATAAGTGCGATGCAGGGTTTGCGCCCTGAACATCAGTTCCGGAAAGGGAAGCGTCAGCAGGGCCGCGACCTCGTCACGCGTCCAATCGTGTCTTATCTCGGATTTTCGGGTCATATCCGTGGACCGGGTGACGGGTTGCGAGTGTAAGGCCATATTCATTGTCGCGAATGCTCCAGAAAACCATCATCAAATCGGCTAACGATATCATGAGACGCATCGTTTGTCACGTCCATGCAAAGCCGCGACAGGCAACATGCGCCCCTTGCCAGCGTTAACACTGTCAGACTTCGCTTGATCCTGCGCGCAACGAGGCGCATGTTATTAGATCAGGCGAGGTGTCCGCCGCAAGTGGCACGTTTGGGGATCGTATGAAACACTGGCGCATTGAGCAACTGGATTGGGATGCTTTCGACGTAACGAAGGTCGATCCTGAAATTATTCCTATCGTCAAAGCCGCTTCTGTCGTTGAGCGCAATAGTCTGGATTACGCTGCCTACCTTAATAATGTCTTTATCGGCGACCCGGATTTTGCCAAAGCCGCAGATGCGTGGGCGGTTGAGGAAGTGCAGCATGGCGACGCATTAGGTAAATGGGCCATGCTCGCTGATCCGATATGGGACTACAAATCAGCATTTCAGCGTTACCGTCAGACTTATAAAATTGACAAGGACGTCGATGCTTCCATCCGAGGCTCCAGCACAGGGGAGCTGATTGCGCGCTGCATGGTGGAGACGGGAACATCCTCCTTTTATACAGCCCTGGCGGACAGCACGGATGAGCCTGTTCTCAAAGCGATCTGTAAGCAGATCGCTGCTGATGAATTCCGCCATTTCAAGCTTTTTTATGACCACATGCACCGTTATCTCGGGCGGGAAAAGCTGGGGGTGATCCGTCGGGCGCAGATCGCTTTAGGGCGTGTGCTTGAAAGCGAGGATGATGAGCTCGCTTCCGCTTTTTATACGACGAATATACCTGAAGGCACACCTTATGATTACGGGCGCTGCATCGCGGATTATATGGCGCGGGCCATGCCACGTTACCGCCCGAACCATATTCGGCGCGTTGTTAGCATGATATTCAAGACAATCGGGATCAAGCCGCATTCCGTCATCCAGACAGGCGCGGCGAAGCTGATGTACCGGATCATTCAATTCAAATCCCGGCAATATCAGAAACAACTGGCAGGCTGAGATAAACCGCGTAGCCTGACCCAAAAGCAGGACATCCCGTCGATGAGAAAGAAAACGGTTCAGCTCTGCATTCCTCAATCCGGCCGTTCCATCAGGCTCGGTGTGCTGTGTCTGACGCTGGGCGATTTGCTTTCCCTCACAGCATGTAGCGGCACCTGGCGACATGACCCTTATGCCCTGCCCATCGCCCGCTACAGCGCCGGGTCGATCGCAGACGCCGAGTCCACTGCGTCCGTGGAAGCGGCGCGGCAGCTCATGGATCAGGTGGGTGTTTCGCGATATACGTCACAGGACTGGCAGCCGGGACGGGTGAGGGAGGCCGTTCTGCTGACCTTTCGGGATGATGTGTCGGCGGCGCAGAAACAGGCTTTTGCCCAACGCCTCGCGCGCCTGACGCAGGATGCCCGCCGCCCGGATGGAAGTCACCCGATCGACATGATTGAAATGGGGTGGGAGGGCGCGCCGAGCCTGTCCCCCACGGGAAGACACTTCCTTTATATTCTGCAATTCCGATCGGAAGGGGACCGTCACTTCGTCATGGGGCCGCCCATCGTGACAGATCCGCATTTTTATGACCCGGCTTATGCGGCTTTTTCCGCTTTCATGTCCGGGCTGATTGTCGACCGCACGGAGTATGGTTATCATCCAGCCATCGTTCCGGGAATCGTTGCGCAATCAAAACGCGCATCCTGAAGGCAGGGGGCGACCTTCAGAAATGCTTATAACAGACATGCCAAGCTCGGCATGAAAGACAAATATCAGGAGCTCTGGTTTGACCAAAAAATCTATTCTGAAAAAGAGTCTTCTTGCCGCGAGTGCGACCTGGCTGGTCGTGGCCGGGGCGCAGTTCGGTCGTGCCGAAACAAAGCCTTATCCGGCAGGATGGGGTTTTGATACAGCGGGCATGAACCGATCGGTCAAGCCGGGGGATGACTTCTTCAGTTTCGCGAACGGCACCTACATCAAAAATATTCGCATCCCGGATGATCGCTCAAGCTTCGGCGCGTTTGAGGTTCTGGCGGAAACAGCACGTGAGCGCGTTAAATCCCTGTTGATGGAAGCGGGTAAGAACGCGCCGGACTCTCCGATCACGACAAGTGAGAAACTGGGCGTTTACTACGCGACCTTCCTTGATGAGGCGAAAGCCAACCAGCTCGGCAATACGCCGCTTAAACCTTATCTGACCGAAATTCGTAACGCGCATGATATTAAATCGGCTGTTGCTCTCTTCGGCAAAGCATCTCACCAGTTTTTCTATAGTCCGTTTGAAATCTCCATCATGGCGGGTTTTGACGACCCGACAAAATATGTCATCGCGCTCGGTCAGGGACGCCTTGGTATGCCGGATCGAGACTATTATCTGAAGCCGGAATTCGCGGCCAAGAAAAAAGCCTACCGCGCCTATGTTGAGAAAATGCTGGGGCTGATTAATTGGCCCAATGCCGCGCTGGAAGCGACACGCATCGTAACGTTTGAGACGGAACTTGCCAAAGCGGAATGGCCCCTTCAGGCCCTGCGCGACCCTCTGCGTTTGAATAACCCGATGAGCCTGGCGCAGCTACAGGCGAAAGTGCCGGAAATTGACTGGTCGCTTCTCCTGACCGAGGCCGGTATCAAACCGGAGGATTTCAAGTCCGAGAAACTTGTTGTGCTTGAGCCTGCTGCGATCCGAAACATGGCGGCACACATTGCCGGGCTCGATAATGCGACCCGTCAGGCGTGGATGGCGTTTCATCCTGCGGATGATGCGGCCCCTTATCTCAGCCATAATTTCGTGCAGGCTTCTTTCGACTTTAACGCGCATGAGCTTGAGGGCCAGCCGAAACTGAGTGCAAGATGGAAACAATCTGTCACCGCCACGTCCGCCGCCATGGGTTGGGCCATCGGGCAGCAATATGTCAAGCGTTACTTCCCGCCGAGCGCCAAGGCCAGCATCACCAGCCTTGTCGGAGAGGTCAAAGAGGTTTTTTCTGAGAGATTGCGGCATAATCCTTGGATGTCACCCGAAACGCGTGAGAAAGCGGGGCGCAAGCTCAATAACTTCCGCATCGAGGTTGGGTATCCCTACAAATGGCGTGATTACACGGCGCTGGAAGTGAAAAAGGGCGATATTTTCGGCAATGCGACGCGCGCTGCGGCCTTTAAATGGCAGCATGATCTGTCCCACGTGGGCAAGGATGTTGACCGGACCGAATGGGAAATGACGCCCCAAACCGTCAACGCCTACAATGAGCCGACACAGGTTGAAATTGTCTTCCCGGCAGCCATCTTGCAGCCACCTTTCTTTGACCCGAATGGCGACACAGCCATTAATTACGGCGCGATTGGCGGGGTGATCGGTCATGAAATGACGCATTCATTCGATGATGAAGGGCGTCAGTTTGATGAAAAAGGCCGCGTGCATCAGTGGTGGACACCAGAGGACATCAAGCGCTTCAACGTGCTGGCGGATCGCTTCGGCGCGCAATATGAGAAGTTTGAGGTCTTCCCCGGGCTTCATCTCAACAGCAAATTGACGATGGGCGAAAACATCGCTGACCTGGGTGGGCTCACCCTCGCGCTTAACGCCTATCACGCATCACTCAAGAGCAAGTCGGCACCGGTTGTGCACGGTCTGACGGGTGACCAGCGTGTTTTCCTCGGTTGGGCGCAGGTCTGGCGGGAAAAATTGCGGGATGATATCGTCAGAAAACGTGTGACTACAGATCCACACTCTCCGCCAAAAGCACGAGTCAATCTGCCAGCGCATAATCTTAACGATTGGTATGATGCTTTTGACGTAAAACCGAAAGACAAGCTTTATATTCCGCCCGAGCAGCGGGTTGTGATCTGGTAATTATATAACGGGGATTAAAGCGAAAGGAGGGCACGTGCCGGGCAGCGTCTAGGCATGTCTAAAAAGGAGACTTTTTACATGTCTGGATTGCAGCCACCCGACGGCACGCTCAACGTGCCGCAAATTTGTGACCCTGGTTTGTGGCGTCATCTTCTTGAACTTGATAATGAGAAAACAGCCATATTGCGGGACCTGCTTTGCGTCGCGCGGGGACTGCGTCTTGCCGAGGCGGCCTATGTCTCGGTCTTTCTTGATCACAAGGAAGCTCTGGTTTTACGTGTCGGTGCGCTGCCGAAGGAGATCCCTTTTCGTGCCGCTGACTTCCGCAATTATCTGCAGAAAAATCCGTTTTTCGAGACGTGTGACCTGTTGCAGAGGTCGGAGCCCGGCCTGGCCGTGCTCATGGAAAGCCCGTGGTACTACTGTTTCTGTGCGATCCTTCCCTTGATGATGGGGGTGCGCTGATCGGGGCATTCGGTGTGCTGGATCGCAAACCGCGGAAGGATCATCTGAGCGACGCGGCCATGTCGGTGCTCCGCTCTCTGGCGCGAAGTCTCGCTGCAACCCTCACCCGAACTGCATCACCCGCGCGCCCCGCCCGGCCGTCCGAAGCTTCCGCCACGCCCCAATGCGAAAAAATGAGGACGTCAATAAGGGGGCAGCAGCGGTGCAACGCGTCAACCGCAATGGTCTTGTGGGTTTTTTCGAAGCGGATGTGCAGAAGCGGCACGGTACGCATATCACCGTCGCTCTGCCGGATGCTCTCCTTGCAGGAACGCGATATTTTCCTGATCTCCGCCATCAGGCCCTGCATTCCGCGGTTACCCTCCCGCCGCAATCTTCTGGACGGGCTCGGCCTGCATGATGGTGCGACGCTGGATTATAAAATCCGCCTTGGCGGCGTTGTCACGGAGCGCCCCCGATGGCTTCAATACCGGGTCGCGCTCATCAAAGGTGAGGATGCGCACGCTACCCATCTTTGCGGGATCGTCTCTGACGCAAGCGACCATGATACAACGATCAAGCATTATGACCTTCTCGCCCTTTTGGGGAAGGAATTGCGCCTCGCCCATCAGGCCGTCGATGCTTATCGCATCGCGGCGCGACATTTGGGTGAGAGCCTTGATGTTGATTATGTGTAATGTTTCCATTTTGACGCGCATACGGGGCAGAAAAGCCACGATTATGGCGGCTGGAGCCATCGCGGCATGGCGAAAGCGCCGGACGTGCCGTTGCAGGGACAACGAATATGGCAATATCTCTCTCACGGGATGGTGCTTGCAATCGGTGATCTTAGGGAGGTGAGCTGACTGCTGCCGGAGGTACAAAATGACACCGCGGATGGGCCGCGCACCTATCTGATGATCCCCACAATCTGTGAGGGCCGATTGAAGCACTGCGTCGTGATCGCATCCTCGCGGCCACGCGTGTGGCGCGTCGCAGATACATATTTCACCCGCATCGTTGTTGACTGGGTTGAAGCGGTCTCCAATCTGACGGAAGCCCGGCTCGGGCAGGAATTTCTTTACCGAGAAATGGCGCATCGTCTCAAAAATACGCTGACGATCGTCCAGGCTCTGGCGCGGCAAAGCCTGCGGGATTGTCGGGATCAAGGCCAGCGTCAGATCGTTTGAAAGGCGGGTACATGCGCTTGTTTCCGCCAATACGACGAGCATGACCCGCAAAAGCAAAAAGGCTGAGCTGAAAGACGTCGCGCAAGATGTTTTAAAATTGATCGCGCCACTGACACGGTTTGAGCTTAATGGCGCGCGTGTTGCCTTGGGTGCAAAAACGGCTGGCTATCTCGGCTTGCTGCTGAATGAATTGGGCACAAACGCCATTAAATATGGTGCGCTTTCAAATGAAGCCGGCAAGGTGCGTCTCTCCTGGTTGGTAGAAGGCGCGGAAGAAGATGCCCGCCTTGTTATCAGATGGGTAGAGACTGGAGGCCCGCGTGTCAAAGCGCCGCTGCGCAAAGGGTTCGGGTCTCAGATGATCGAATACGGCCTGGGCGAGGGGTGTCACGCGACGCTCTCTTTTCCGCAAACCGGGTGTCAGGCAAGTTTCAGCATGTCGATGCGCAAAGCGGGTGAGGATTGATTTTTCAGAGCGTTCCTTTACTCATCACGGCGAAAGCGCGTCGCATTCAGGTCAGCTTCGCCGACGCCGCATGAATTTAGGATGGACGAATGGGCGTGATCAAACTTGGTTTTCTCCACACGGCACTCCACGCAGGATGTGCAAGCGCCGTGGCACGAGTCATTGAGGTCCATGGGTTCGAGGTTGATTATGTCGATCTCACGCGCGGCGACGTGAAGGATGCGTTATTCACGAACCAGCTTGATATTTATGCGTCAACCTGGTTGCCAATGGATGATGATCTCCTCAATGGCAATTATCGTGCGGTCGGTGATCTTTATCAGCCTCTGCCGTCCTGGCTGACTGTAGGAGACGTCACTATCGGGGAAGGCTGGGCCATGACGTGTGATGCGATTTACGCAGCGGAGTCAGCCCGTTATCTTTACGCCGACGCGTTACAGGTTTTCAAACGCACGTCGCATAAGGACGTCACCATTATTGATGACGAAACCCTTTACCACCAGTTAAATCACGCGGCGCAACAAAATCAACGTGTGCTCGTCGCGGCGATGCAGCCGCACGCGGCATTTTTTGATGCCTGCTTCCAGCTTATTGAAACGGGCCTGCCGGCGCTCGGTGCGCCGATGCGAGCGCCGCTCCTGATTTCGGAAAATCTCGCGGAATGTGGTGACCCGGATCTGTTTGATGAGCTTTCTGAAATGATGCTGGGGTTAAAGGTCATGAGCGCCCTTGATTACGCGATCACGGTTGAAGGCGTTGACCCTGAGGATGCAGCTGAATCCTGGCAGAGAGGCCGACTTATCCCGCGCTGATATAAAACACGTTTTAAGTCTGTTGCTTTTCAGCATCAACTGTGGCGGCGGTAACGCGTAAAAATTTTATTAAATTGCTACTCTCATTACTAGAAGTTATAGGACGCTCGACTCGTAATCGGGTGGATGAGGTCGATAATCCCGAAGTTTTTGAAGCGTTTATGCCTGCTTTGACAGGTCGTGCTCATGACGGGATCATCGTCCCAATACCGGTTTTGAGACAATTCGATGACTGGATCGCGTGTGGGTGACTTGTTCTGGCGGGTCACCTCTTAACGCATCAGGTCGTGGCAAACGATCAATCAGGAGGAAAGGCCCATGAATGCCCTTTCTTTCACTCGATGGACTGCATATCGAGCGATCGGCGCAACAGCAATCGAACTTCCCCTCAAGTTCGGATGGGATCCCATCTCGACGATTCTTTTTCCACGTCCGGTGAGAGCGCTGCGCCGCTCTGACAAGCAACGGAAATATGGCAACGTGCAGCCGGCGTGGCCCCCGAGTCGATAATCGCGCTCATATACCCCTAACCGGAACACCCTTCCGAACGGGAACCCCCATTTAATCGAAAAAATCTGGTTGTGCGCTTTTGCTTTCCCTGCCGTCTCGCGGTGGGATGTGGCCCTCTGCGCGCGGCCATCATGGTGAATAAATCATGCAAGTGCTCGTCAATAAAATGTCGCGCATCATGCAGCAATATGGTGTTTTCCTTATTGCTGGATGCGTCATCTCCCCCTCATTTTCCGAAGCGAAAACGAAGGAGGACTCCACCAAAACCCCGATTTCAACCTCGCCCGACAAGAAGCCGCGTGCGACACCGCGCAGCAAAAGCGCCGAGAAGAGCGTGAGCTACGAGTCGCGCAAGGATGAGGCGATCAATGTCAGCGCCGGCTGTTACTTGTTGAAGGATCCTAATCGGCGCCCCATGACGCCGAAAGATTGGAAGCTCATCATGCCCGGCTCCAATCCTCTCTATATGTTGCAATATACGGAGGGCGCTTCCCTTTCCGGCACGGATCCTTTCGGCGTGGATATGACGACAGCGGGGCTTTATCTGCGCGGTTTTCATATGAATGAACTCGGTGTGACTTATGAGGGCATCCTGCTCAATGACATTGGCTGGGGCGGTCTGACCGGCACGAACGTGCTTAAAATCGGTATTGCACAGGATCTGGGAGGTATTTCCGTATCCCCGGGGTCTGGCAGTGTGAGCACGTTTTCCACATCCGATAATGGCGGAGACCTGCATTACTTCATGCGCAACCCAAAAAACAAAGCGGACGCCTCAATCTGGCAGCCTTACGGGAGCAACCAGACGATCCAGACGACGATTTCAGCGGATACCGGGCAAATCGGCCATCATGGCCCGAAAATGCTTGTCGGTTTTCAGCGTAATTACAGTCAGAAATATATGGCTTATGGTCATCAACAGGCGATGCGCGGCCACCTCAAGGCAGTTCAGGACGTCTCCTGGGGTGATTTCACCGCATATTTTTCCGGCTCGACCGCCAAAGTGACAGAATATAATGATCAGTCCTTCCAGATCAACGATCAGCTTGGCTGGCGGGGTGATTATTTCGCGCCGAATTACGCTTACGCCTATAATATCTCCCTGCCGGAAAATGCGGCGAAGGATTGTGGTAACGGATTTACATGCAAGGATCTGGCAGGGCTTGTCTCTTACAATAGCGGGCATTCCTCACAGGATCTCGTCGGCTCCCTGGCGCATGATTTCCGCATTTCCAAAATTCTTTCGGGTCGCGCTTCGTTTTATATGACTCATAGCGACACGCATGAGGTGCTGACAGATTCAGGTACGCCGTCTCTCACCGGCGCACCCTTCTCCGAGCAGGTTTGGCATCCGCAAAATCAACGTCTCGGCGGCACGCTGAGCTTTCGGGCCAAATTGGGCCATCACACCCTGTCCGCCGGTTTCTGGCAGGAACATACGGATTCACGGGCATTAACCTCATGGTATAATGAGCCGCTTCTCGGCACTGGGGCACCACTGAGTGTTTTCGGAAATTTCTCTCAATATGGCCCGGCTTTTAAGACACAGGCCAATTCCAAATGGTCAACATGGGAGCGTCAGGCTTACCTTCAGGACGACATCACCCTCTCCCCCAATCTGCATGCAGGGGTCGGTTTCAAAACGCTGGAAACCTCCACATCGGGTGGTGGGTTTGAAGGGGATGCGCCGCGCAGCACGTTATCAACGCGCAATTACTTCCTCCCGCATTTGTCAGCTTCGTGGCAGTGGCGTAAAGGGCATAATGTTTTTGTAGATATCGCGAATAATGAATCCGGCTATCGCGTTTCCCCGCAAGGTCAGATCGGTTATAGCGCTTCGGCCTGGACCGCCGGTGACCAGGCTACTTTCGACGCGGCAACGCGCAATATCAAGCCGGAAAATAACTGGAACTTCATTATTGGCGGCCATGATAATCTCGGTTGGGTGCGCCTCTCATGGGATGCTTATTACGACCTGATCTCCAATCGTCTGCTCTCGGTCGCTGAAGATGATGGGGGGGGCTGAACAGCCTCACCAATACTGTGGCAGCTGTTCCGCACTCTCACATTATCGGCGGTGATGTCGCCATCAACCTGCCCATCACGCGTCGCTTCATGCTGCGCCAGACATTGGGTGTCAGCAAATTCACCTATGATAATGACCTCTTCGCGGATGGTAAGGTCTTCCCGATCAAAGGTTCCGCCAGCCGGGATATCCGCCGATCACACTATCCACGATGCTGATTTATTCCCATAATGGCACGGAGGCTGGCGTGGGTTCAACTTTCTATAGCCGTCGCCCCTTCTCCTACCAGAACGATATGTATGCCTATGCTTATTGGATGACCAACCTCTATTTGCAGCATACATTCAAGCTGGGCGGGAAGATGCCGCCCGTCACGGCCCGGTTCGACATTTATAATCTCCTGAACTGCAAGCTGATGGGGACGATCGGGACGAATGGCTTCCCGTTCAATCGGGATAAAGGTTACAGTTTTGGCACGATGCAGCGCCAGGCGCCGCGTCAGGCCATGTTCACATTGGGGGGTGAGTTTCTAACATCCTCTTATTCTGATCCAATCTGCGCGCATGACACCCCATCCCGTACCCATGATGGGACCATGATGGGATGGGGTGTCATTTTCTGGGGCAGGTAATCAGCCCGCCCGACGCGTCATGTCATGAACATGCTTGATGAAATGAGTCGCAACCAGGGAGTGAGATTTGAAAAGCGTTTCCGTGCCTTCCTGACCCCTGAAAACGGCGCTCAGGTTTGACAGGCGGGTCGGATTTCGCCAAGACCCGTTGAGTATTTCGCGTTACTAAGGGAGGTGGCTGCATGGTCGGCCAATGTGCTTTTGTTTTTCCGGGCCAGGGAAGTCAGTCTGTTGGCATGGGTCGTGCGCTTTATGAGGCTTTCCCCGCAGCAAAAGAAGTTTTTCAGGAAGTCGATGAAGCCTTGCAGCAGCGTCTTTCAACCTTGATGTTTGAGGGTGATCCGGATGAGCTGACCCGGACGGAAAACGCACAACCGGCCCTGATGGCGGTCTCACTCGCCGTCCTGCGGGTACTGCAGAAGGAGGCGGGCTGGCAGCTGGCAGAGAAGGCGCGTGTCGTGGCCGGACACTCTCTTGGTGAATATTCCGCGCTCGCAGCTGCCGGGTCAATTTCCCTGACGGATGTGGCGCGGCTGCTGAGGATACGCGGACGCGCGATGCAGAAGGCCGTCCCCCCGGGTGAAGGCGCCATGGCGGCGCTGATTGGCGTAACAGCGGCGGAGGCTCTTGAGATCTGTGAGGAAGCCCGTCGACATGTTGACGCGTCCGGACACGCCATATTGGAGGTCGCCAATGATAATGGCGGTGGCCAGGTGGTGATTTCCGGCCATAAGGCGGCGATTGAGGCCTCTCTCAACTGCGCGAAAGAGCGCGGCGTCAAACGGGCCGTTATTCTCCCGGTTTCCGCGCCTTTCCATTGCTCTCTGATGCAGCCGGCGGCTGACGTTATGGCAGACGCACTTGCGGAACAGGATTTTACAGCGCCGCATGTCCCGCTTATCGCCAATGTGACAGCCTCGGAAGTGACCGACCCCGCAATGATCAGGAAACTCCTGATCCAGCAGGTGACGGGTTCCGTCCGCTGGCGGGAAACAATCGAGAGCCTGCCGGAAAAAGACGTGTCCGTGGTTGTTGAAATCGGTGCGGGCAAGGTGCTGAGCGGACTGACCAGACGTATCAATAGCGAGCTGACAGCCTGCAACGCGGCGACCCCGCAGGATATCGATGCGCTTCTGCGCGTCATATGACGGAGAAACACATGTTTGACCTTACAAACAAAACCGCCCTTGTCACAGGGGCGTCAGGCGGGCTCGGCGCCGCGATCGCCCGGGCGCTTGATCAGCAAGGTGCGCGCATTGCGCTCTCCGGGACGCGCGTTCCGGCGCTGAAAGAGGTCGCGTCGACATTGAAAAACCAACCCGTGATCTGCGCGGCCAATCTCTCCAACGCGGAAGAGGCGGATGCCCTCATTGGCAGGGCGGAGGCGAAAGCCGGGGCACCGCTGGATATCCTCGTGAATAATGCGGGGCTGACGCGGGATGGGCTGATGATGCGCATGAAGGATGAGGATTGGCGGCAGGTCTTCACCGTTGATCTGGAGTCGCCTTTCCGACTGTGTCGCGCGGCGGTGAAAAGCATGATTCGCCGCCGTACGGGTCGAATCATCAATATTGCCTCGATAGTGGGGATTTCCGGCAACGGCGGCCAGGCGAATTACGCTGCCGCCAAAGCCGGGATGATTGGCATGACAAAATCTTTGGCGCAGGAAATCGCAACACGCGGCGTAACCGTTAATGCCGTGGCGCCAGGTTTTATCGAAACGGCAATGACGGAGGCCCTACCTGACAGTCAGCGGGAAAAACTCTTAAATGTCATCCCAATCGGCCGCATGGGCCATCCTGACGATGTGGCCTCTGCCTGCGTTTATCTGGCGTCGGATGAGGCAGGCTGGGTGACAGGCATGACATTGAGTGTGAATGGCGGTATGTTGATGCCGTGAAGGTGCCATGCCTCACCCCTCGTGCCGGAAGCACTTGGCGGAGGGGTGCAAGATGTGCTAAGCGCCCGCTGCTTCATCCGGCGCGATGGGCGCGTCAGTACGAGGTGGGCCTCATGGGGTCCGACGCCGCGAGGCCGATCATCATGTCGGCCTTTGCACGTGGTGTAGACCCGGTGGACCCAACTTGGGACATTAGGTAGGTTTGTAACCGCCCGAGATCCGGGCACACAGAAAGCGGATAAACATGAGTGAAATCACCCGTAAGGTTCAGAAGATCGTCGTTGAACATCTCGGCGCTGAAGAAAGTAAAGTGACTCCGGAAGCGTCTTTTATCGATGACCTCGGTGCGGATAGTCTTGATACGGTTGAACTCGTCATGGCTTTTGAAGAAGAATTCGGCGTTGAAATCCCCGAGCAGGATGCCGAAAAAATCGCGACTGTGAAGGATGCGATCGACTTCATTGAAAAGAAGAGAGAGGACTGATTCTTAAGATAGGCATGACATGCCTTTCCTTCAAGCCTTTCCATTTTCCGCCTGGGCGAAAAGGGAAGGGCGCTGAGAAAGATGACACTGCGCGGCACCCAGAATTCTGTTGTCCTCTGGGCGTCGTCCAACGGAGATCCGTAATCCCCATGATGGCGAAATCTTCCTCGACGGAGTCACGGCGTGTCGTGGTCACGGGCATCGGCCTCGTGACGCCGCTCGCTGTCGGCGTCGAGCATTCCTGGAAAAAGCTCATCGAGGGGCAATCCGGCATCCGACGCATCACATCGTTTGATCCCGGTGATCTCCCCGTCCTGATCGGAGGAGAAGTACCGTCCGGCCCCACGGAAGAGGGTGGGCTGAGCCTGAGCGACTGGATTCCCCACAAAGACATCAAGAAGATGGACCGCTTCATCCATCTCGGTCTCGTGGCGGGGATTGAGGCTGTCCGTGATTCCGGCTGGATGCCGGTGGATGAAGAGGGGCAGTGCCGCACCGGCGTTATGGTTGGGTCCGGCATCGGTGGCTTACAGACGATTTCAGACGGCGCCTTGACTGTGTATGAGGGGCGGGGCCGTCGCCTGTCGCCTTTCTTCATCCCAAGCGCTCTGGTCAACCTGATTTCAGGCCATCTCTCCATTCGATTCGGTTCTAAAGGCCCTAACCATTCTGTCGTGACAGCCTGCGCGACAGGGACACATGCTATTGGTGACGCGGCGCGTATCATCGCGTTGGGCGATGCGGATGTCATGGTGGCGGGTGGTGCTGAGGCGGCGCTTTGTCCCCTTGGCCTGGCCGGTTTCGCGGCGGCGCGTGCGCTATCGACCGGTTTTAATAACAGACCCGATGAGGCGTCACGCCCGTGGGACCGTGATCGTGACGGCTTCGTCATGGGTGAAGGCGCCGGTATCGTCGTGCTTGAGGAATATGAGCACGCCAAAAAACGCGGCGCCAAAATTTACGGTGAGGTGCTCGGTTACGGTATGTCCGGCGATGCTTACCACATCACAGCTCCGGCGGAGGGTCATGCTGGAGCGTTCCGCGCCATGCAGGCAGCGCTTGAGCGGGCGCAGATCCAACCGTCCGAAATCGATTATATCAATGCACACGGGACATCGACCATGGCCGATGATCTCGAATTGGGGGCCGTTGAGAGGTTCCTGGGTGACGCTTGCGGCGGGGTCGCTATGTCCTCAACCAAATCGGCCGTTGGCCATCTCCTCGGTGCGGCAGGCTCGGTGGAGGCGATTTTCTCGCTTCTCGCCATGCGGGACAACACCGTGCCGCCGACACTAAATCTGCACCATCCACAAACGGAGAGCCGCATTGATCGCGTTCCGCTGGAGGCGCAGGCCCGCAAAGTCGATACTGTACTTTCAAACAGCTTCGGTTTCGGTGGCACCAACGCGTGTCTGATCCTGCGCCGCGTCTAACACGCCGCCTTATCGCTGTCACGGTCATCCTCTTTCTGGTGGGTGGCGGTGCCTGGGGTTTTTATGGGTCCGGCACATTTACCGGGTGCCCGGCCCCATGCCGGCCACGGCAGATATCGTCATCCCGCGGGGCAATATGCAGATGACGATCGCGACACTCCGCGCGGCGCATCTGATCCGTCCCGACCGTCATTTATGATGTATCCCAAGGCGAGGGGATTACCCCATCCGCTGACGCGGTCTGAGCTGGCTTTTAATGACGGCCATAACACTTATGCGCAGGACGGATTGCCCTCCGGGCCGATCTGCGCGCCCGGATATGCGGTCATCATGGCCGTTGCCCACGCCCCGCAAGGTGACGAATTATATTTTGTGGCAAAAGGGGATGAGTCGCATGTCTTCTCCACAACCCTCAAGGCACATCTCGCAGAGGTCCGCCGTTACCACTATCATCTGCCGCACCCGGCAAAAGGGACGGTCCCGGCGGAGTGACATTACCGCCGCGCGGGAAGGCTTTGGACCTGAATGTCGTTTTTGTTTTTGCCGTGATAGGTCGAGCCGTTTGTATCGATATCATCTGTGCCAGCAGGGTTTTCCGCATCCGGGTCAGAGGAAGAATGCCGACCCGCCTTTGTCGATGACGCTTTCGCGTTGGAATATTGCATCAAGGCGCGACGAAGCGGATCGGCCCCCGAATTATTGACGCGCATACTGATCACGATGCTTTCCGGCCCGACAAGCTGCCCATAATAAGCACGGTTGGCGCTACTGTCCGATGTCAGCTTCGTACCGCCCAACGATGCACCGGCATAAAGGCCCGAAGATTTCTGCAGGGCGAGAATGTCCGTGTTGCGCGCACCCGCGCTGCCACTCTGGATCCCGCTCCCGAGATTGGCGAAGGATGCTGACGCCCCGGCTTCAAACTTGAACTGACTATCGAGAAGGGCCTGCAAACCGCGATCCGACATGATGAAAAACATCATCTGGGAGCTTTCGACGCCGAGTTGGAAGCCGAAGGACGCATTACTGAGCGTGTAAAATGCCGGATCAGACCACGAGCCCTGCGCGTCCCGTGCCAGCAGCACACACCTGCCGCCTGACCCGCCAAAGACGATCGACATGCGGAAGAGGGACGGGCAGATCATCACTGCGCGCGCACTTCGCAAATAGCGCCCCGCCCGCTCATGACCGGCGGATTCCACGAAGATGCTTTGCACGGCGAGGGCCGCACGGTCAACGAGGAGTTGCTGCTTGCTCGCCGCGTGGATTTTGCCGGGCAGGTTGATGGCGCATAGCGCGCCCATCGTGAATAAACAGGTCTTGAAAGTCATTCTTCGCATGTTAATCCCTGCTTCCTGAAAGATAAATCCGGGCGTCATTTTCAGTCTGACAATATAAGGGCATTTTGCCGGGCGACGCCATCCCCTTTCAGGAAGATTCGGCAGATTTGAGCGGTATGTCGGTTGCGCGCTGAAGGGCCTCTCCTAGGCCCGGTGCCGCAGCCAAGAAGCGCGTCGGGCGCGTCGCCCCGCCTTCACCAAAAAAATCGGACGTTACGGCACCCGCTTTGGTCAGGAGAACCAGCGCGGCGGCGACATCCCATAAATTAATGGCGATTTCGAGGTAAGCATCCAGTCGCCTGCTGGCCACATCCGCCGCGGCCAAAGCGCCCGAGCCGGAGGAACGTGGCATGGCGCCCAAACCCAGAAATTGCGACATGCGTCTGGCATATTCTTCGGTCGTGACAAATGGGCTCCAACCCATTTCGATCATGGCTGATTTGCCATCCGTCAAGGGTGAAGCCTTGAGGGGCGGCCATTCATCCAGGCACCGACACCGGTCTGCCCCAGATAAAATTCATCCAAAGCAGGTGCGAAAATAATCCCGCCAATCGGCCGCCCCTGTTCAAGCAGACCGAGAGACACGCACCACCTGTCCCGCCTACGGGCGAAGTTGGATGCGCCGTCAATCGGGTCAACAACCTAGGTAAAATGACCTTCGCGTTGACTGCCATCCTCCTCACCGATAAAACCATCCGCCGGATAAAGCGCTTTGATGCGCGCTGAGATGAGCTTCTCAACCGCTTTATCCGCCTCCGTCACGTAATCCTGACGGCCATTGAGGCTGGCCGCGGGGCCGCGGGGCGCAAGGCCATCGCCAGCGCCGCCGCATCTCTGACAATTGGTTGCGCAAAGGCGAGGCGCTGTGCAATAAACGGGGGTGATTCCGCATCTTGTACAAAATGATGTTCAGCCTGGCGGTTGATCGGTGTTTCTGACATAATATCGCCTGTTTCGGGTAAATGGAGACCGTCTTGATAGGGTCTTGCAATTGCCGTTCCATAGCAGTTAGGGCCGCAAAAGCCAAAGAGGCGTTATAAATGCGCCCGAAAATGTGACCTGATATTTCCTTTTCCTGAAAAGGATGACGTGTGACGCCAAAAAAGGGAGGCCCCACCCGCAACCGACCGTGATGGATTGGGTCAAGCGAGAGAAATCAGCCGCAAGCGCCTGTGCGGGTTTTGTTTTATTCGCGATCTCGGTCACTTACTCACATGAGGATGAATTGCTGCGCGTCGTCACGGAGGGCGCAAGTGCGTACGCTTTCACATGCGCCATCATTCTTGAGAAGAAACCTATCGCGCGGGTGCTTTACGCTTTGTTTCTGTTCGCAGCATTGTTGCTCATCATGCTCGATGTCAATATCTCGTCGCAATTATCGCAGCTGCGATCTGAAGAAACTTTCGAGCCCTCCGCGGACTGATCGACGCCGCGGGCGCACTGAATGCGTCTTGGCTCCGACAAGTGCTAAGCCCGTGAAGACATCCAATCCTCAATGCCCTGAATTATGACTTGGCCCTTCGCGCTGAAGATTGTCGCGCCGAAACGCGCCAACACACGCTCCCGCGCTTTTTGACCCATATCGTGCAGCGTCTCAGCTTGCAGCATCAGTTGCGCCATCGCGTCGGCGAAGCGTTGCGCATCCAGTTTCGGGATGATGATCCCCGTCTCTGGTGTGACGGAATGCGGTATTTCACCCGCTGGTGTGGCAATCACCGGCAGCCCGCTCAACATCGCCTCATGCGCGGCGAGGCAGAAACCTTCCCAAAGGGAAGGCTGCATGTAAATATGGAGTCGTTTGAGGAAGCGCTTTGTATCCTCCACATGGCCCAGTAAACGCACGGGCGCTTGTGAAACGAGGATTTCCGCTCCCAGTTCCTCCCGCTCAATGCCCTCACTGGCAATCTCAACCTCGAAAGATGGGATTTCCGGATTTTTCTTCAGCAGGGCGGCGGCCTGAATGAGCGTTTTATATCCTTTGACAGGGTGCAGACGTTCCAATGTCCCGATGCGGATGGGTGTGCCTTCGCGCCATTTCGCGCTGACGGGATGGCTTTCATCCGCGCGGAAAATCGGCCAGCATGTCAGGGATTTTTCTGACAAACCCAGTCTTCGACGCGCCATGTCATACACACATTGCGAATCGGCGATCCATAAATGCGTCCACCGTCGGATGCGGCGCAAAAGAAAAGCATTAGCGGGTTTGAGATGGGCGGAATGCTGCCAGTGCACGGTCGGGACGTGGTGCTTTCTGGCCCATAATTGCCCGAGGAGCGTGGCCCGCGTCAGGGATGTCCAGACAAGGTCAGGACGGTAAGCCGCCAATCGGCGTGCGAGCCAGTAATAGACTGACAGGTGGTCCTTCGTGCCGCCCTCACGGATTTCCAGCCTGATCCCGGCGGCGGTGATATTCGGTGCTGCCAAGCGGTCGCGCGGGGTCAGGGCGAAAATAACGACCTCATGCCCCCTGGATTTCAGAACCTGCACAATATCCGGGACGGGGAAAGCAGCGCCGCCACCTTCGACCGAATTAATGAGATAAGCGATTTTCATGTTAATCTGTCATAGCGCCGGAAGCGACGGGATGTGGGGCAGTTGCGAGAATCTGTTCAACAAGGGTGAGGTCAGAAGGCTTATCGACATCCACCGCAGCCCGGCCATCTTCTATGGAAATAAATTTGATCGCGGCACCTGTCAGTCGGTAAATATGCGCGGCAAGACGTTCCGTCGTCAGGCGGCGACGCAGAATATCCCAGATGACGGGCCAGCCAATACCTAAAGCCAGCTGCCAGGGCTTTTTGCGATTGCGCTCAATATTCTGCCAGAATTGGACGATCGCCTTTGCTTTGGGTGTGGCCGCGTAAAACATGTTGCACCCCGAGAACTGCACATCCGCCAATCGGATGAAGGTGCGCTTTGTATTCGGGACATCGCGCAAAATGGCCTCGCGCGTCGCGATGGCAATGGCGAAATCACAGTTGCTGGAGGCTTGCGCCATGAAGTCCATGACCCATTCCGGTCGCAAAAGCGGGTGGTCGGCCGTCATGATCAGAAGGGGCGTATCGTAAATTTCCAGAGCGCGGGCGACACTGCCGCTCGGCCCATGACCCGTCTCGATAACGGGAATGTCTCGGACACAGGCGCGTAACGTTTCCGTTGGGGTGGCGCTGATAGCGAGCGCCGAAATTTCCGGGGAGGCGCGCAGGGCCGCGATGACTCAGTCGATCATCGGTCGGCCCATGATCGGCAGGAGGGCTTTTTGGTCGACCTGCATGGCGCTCTCAAGCGCGTCTCGCCCGGGCCCCCGCGTGATCCGGCAAGGATGAGCGCTCTGGCGCTCATGCTGCACGGTTTGTCGGGACTTCCCGTGCGGGGCGCGCGCCTTCAGGGCGCTGCCTCGGCGGCGCGCCCGTATGCTCCATCACCCAGGGATAACGCTGCGCTTTCTTGAGATCATATCCGAGATCAAAAGCATGGCTGCTGCGCGCCCATTGACGTGCATCGGCGAAGAAACTGCCAAAGAGGCGGTCCGGCAGGTAGTTTGTGATGCCGTAATTGCCTTTTTCATTGTGGAAGTGATGCAGGACATGAAGCTGCTTGATGCGGTGCACCCACGTGGATTTCGGCTTATAAGCGAGATGCTGGATGCAATGGAAAAACTCACAAATGCATGTCACGACGACGCCGGTCGTAAGTGCTGAAAAACTGCCTTGCCAACCCGCAATCGCATAACCGACAGGCATGACGATGATGGCGATTGTCGGCAGCGTTGTCGCGGGTGAGCCGAAAAGCACGTCAAGCAGATGCGGGTCTTGGTGGTGATCAAAATGCACGCGTTTCCACAGCGCCGCGGTGAAAGGGGTGCGATAAAGCCAGCGCGCATGCAGAATGCTGCGATGGATGAAGTACCAGGCATAAGGGTAGATCGCGATCACGACGAGAGCGGGCACAATAAAGCCGAACACGCTATGGCTGAAAGAAATGGACGCACAGGCGCCTGCCACAATAATGCCAAAATAGAGCAATATCGTGCGATGCGTCAGATGCGCCATCCAGAGCTGCGGAAGGGACATCTTGCCCAGGTCGAAGCTCCACCCCGTTTTAAGAGACACCTGCTCTTTACGGGCGCGCCAGAATGCGCGGAGAAAATTGTCGTTTCGAGCCATTAAGCGATACCTCATCCTGCCTCGAGTTTTAAGATCCACGCCCATACAGGCGCGGCGTTGACAGGCCGGCAGCACGCAAACTTGCAATTTCACTATGCTGATTCATCTGCACAAGCAGGAAAATCGTGCCGAGAAGCGGGGATAAAGGCACACTTTACTCAAGCAATACGGGAAATCTCAGGGCACAATAGTAAATGACGCCCGACAGGCCCTGATGTCGGCCAAGTATTGACGACATTTTCTCCAAGAGGCCCAGAACTTCCATCAATGAGATGAAAATCGCGCTGACGAGCGCCGTCCGTGCGAGGACCGCGGTAATAAGATGACGGTAAAGAACGGAGCCATGGAGACTGAATATTGATGTCATCGCGTGATGGGCATTCCGTTCGGGATTTTGACCTTTTTGGGTCGGAGCCAGCCGCCTTGAGAGCGCGTGACGAAAAGCAGAATGCATATGGCGCAGAAAGTTAATTCAGGTATCCACACGCCGTAAAAACCCTGGACAGCGCCGGTGGCGACGAGACTCTGACCGAATTGCAGGAGGTGATAAAATCCGACAAGCAGAATGGCGAGTAAAATCATCCCTGTTATCGGCCGTCGTCTTTTGATACCGATCGTCAGCGTGGCGGCAAGCGGCGCAATAAAGAGCATTGTCAGCGCTTGTGCAAGCCGGAAATCAAGCTCCGCGCGCAGATTGGAACGCGGGATCGTATCGGGATCGGCGGAAGGGGAGATGATCTGGTGGGAATGCTCCAGCCGTCTGATCAATTCGAAAAGTGTTAGTTCCCGCGCATCCTTGCCGCGCGAGCGGAAGGAGTGCACGGTCGGGTCATTGATGAAAAACCGGGCACTATGCTCAAAATGGGTTTTATGCAGATCCCGCATATTGCCATGGCGCGCCGTGATGATATCGCCATTCCAGAGGTCCAGCCGCGTTTCAGATCGTGAGGGCAGGGTCGTGATCAACCCTCTCTGCGCTGAAATAAGATGGAGCGTGTCGTTTGTTCCGTTGGCGCGGATGAAAACTTTCTCCAGCACGGAGCCATTGGCGCGTGTTTTCTCGGTGGTCAGCATGGCGCCGTCCGTTGTGGTGGCAAACATGCGCGCCTGGAAACGCGGCGTCCAGGCCGCATGCGCGGCTGAGTAGAAGCCGGAACGGAAATCAATAGCGCGCCAGAGGCTGGATGTAGCCATAAAGCAGAAGACTGCTGCTGCCGAGCAGAATGCCGATCAGGACATATGTGTGCGATATGCGGGAGAGGGAGATGCCGCTCGCCATCAGGGCATTGATCTCATTGTGGTCGCTCATCCTGCGAATGGTGATGAATATACTGACGCTAAACGCCGCCGGAATGGCGAGCCCCAGATAATGGGGCAGCAGGTCGGTCAATAAGGACAGGAAAGTCGCAAGCGAGCTCCCTTCAGAAGCAAGATCATCCAGCAGAACGAGCAGCCGTTCGAGAAGCAGGGCCGTCATGACGGTCCCGAGAGAAATCAGGAAAGGTGGGATAAGCTGGCGAAGAAGGTGGCGATCCAGCTCACGAAGGGGTCTCTTCCTCACTTGCTTTTCATCGGCAGCTTGAGATGGCGCGTAAACCCGTCTTCCATGACATCATTGTCAGCCAGAAGCCTCTGCGTGATGCCAAGCGACCAGAAACCCTCTTTTTTTGAGATGTCGAGACGGTTCCATGACGCGCGGCGCCATGGCTTGGAAGAGTGCATGGAGGTTGAAGACACGCCAAGAAGGGGGATCTCCGTCTCCGGCACAGTCACAAGCGACTCGTTATGAGAGTGTCCATGCAGCACAAGTTCCGCCCCGCCCTGTTTGATGATTTCGGCAATCTTTCTCACGTCTTTGAGACGTTTCCCGGACTTGACCAGTCCGTATCCGGGAGGGTGATGGATCATGACAATACGGAATAAACCCCTCGTGGTTTCCAGAGCGTTGAGAAGGCGCTGCCCCTGAACCTCTCCCACGCGGCCCCACGCTTTGAAAGGCGGCGTCGGTATGGCGCTGTTGACCCCGATGATGGCCACGTCTCTGAATCTCGTGACAAAGGGGAATTGTTGCGCCGACCCTTCCATCCAGGATGACATGAGATCCAGCCCTTCACGGACATCCTCCCGGACCAGAATATCATGATTTCCCGGCACAAAATAACAGGGTGCGGGGAGGGCGCGCATCCATTTTTCAGCCTGTTCAAACTCACTTTTATGGCCAAGATTGGTGATGTCGCCAATATTGAGGATCCTGTCCGGACGATGAAGCGCCATATCCGCCACGATCCGGGATGAAATTTCCGTTAGGTGTCGATATTGGCGCTTCATCTTCCAGGAAAGAAGGCTTAAACAGCGTTTGTTCAGAAGGTCCCGAAGCGGGAGCTTGCCGGGTGTCGGCAAGTGCACGTCTGCTATATGTGCAATCGTTGCTTTGTCACTGCCCTGGCCCATCACAAAGCCTCGGCTGCATGGGGAAATAACATAGCCTTCTTCAATGCTCTTCTGGTTCGATGTGGACAACTATGCTATGGCGCTCTGACACACTGCGCAAGGGCGCTTGCGCTGGCGCCGCTGAAACGTCATTTATCAATGATGAATGTAAAGATTTGGCTGATCGCGTTCATGAATTTGGATTAGATTTTCTGTGCCTCTCGCTCTTATAAACAACCCTCGCAGCCGAAAAAACCGTCAATGTCTGGACAGATTTACCAAAAGAGCGCGCCATTGCCTGGCTGATCGCTTTTTTGAGCCGCGGACGCAAGCTGAATTGCGAAGCGTCATCGAAAAATTACATCGACAGAGTATCAGGACAATCGCCATTAGCGGGGGCGATGGCACGATCAGCGACGTGATGATGGCCTTATATCATGTTTATGGTGAGGATGATCTGCCTGAACTGGCGATTTTCCCCTCCGGCAACTCCAATCTCATCGCCCGGGATGTCGGCTTTAAATCCCGCGGGCGGAAGGCTTTTGAGCGCCTCCTCCATGATCCACAATCTCTCACGAAAGAGAAACGCGGCACGCTCCGGATCAATTGGACGGATCGGGGCACGCAATTGCGGATCGACATGTTTCATGGCACGACCGGATTTAAGCGCGCGATTGAAATTGCGCACTCCCCTCATTTATTGAGGTTCGCACCCCATAATCTGGCCGTTGCCGCGACGTTGATCGCAACACTCTGGAAGCTTCTGCACCGCAAATATCGGAATATGTGGCTCGATGGCGATCGCCTGCGACTTGAATGCGATGAGGCCGTCAGAAGCGATGGGCCGAGTTTTCTCTTCATTTCCACGGCGCTGGATCGTCTGACGATGGGGATGTGGCCTTTCTGGGACGGTGACGGTGACCAACGCCGGAAAACCCCCCCGACAGGGCTTGCGTTTCCTTAATGTCAGTGGCCATCCTCAACATTTATGGCGTGCTGTCAGATTATTCGTCCGGGGACGGTCACCAAAATGGTTGCGGCAGCATCCATCCTATCACAGTGATCGAGCCGACAGCTTGACCATGACATGCCCTAGCGACTTCATCCTTGACGGTGAAAAATTCAGTTCCGGCCCTTCGCGTCAGGTGACGCTCTCAAACGGGCCACAATTCCAGTTTCTGCATGACTGAAATGGACGCGCTCTCCCCCATCCTGTCTTCGACACTCATCAAGGCGGTTCCGCCGGAAATATCCGCTTTCGCCGCGCAGATGCTGGGCGCATGCCGTCCTTTAGGCGTGCTGTTCTATGGTGCGGGGATGCGATCTGACGATCTGGATGCGCTTCTCGACTTCTATGTCATTGTCGATGACATGAGTGATTGGGAATGGCGCAACCGCGTGATCCGTCTGGCCGGTAAATATCTGCAGCCCAATGTCGTCTATGTGCGCCAGACAATTAACGGGCGCCTCATGCGCGCGAAGGTCGCCGTGATGACGATCGATCAATTCACGCGTTGCGCCGGCCCGGCAAGTTATGATAGCTGCATCTGGTCGCGCTTTACGCAACCAACTCGACTTGTCTGGGTGCGCGATACAGTCGCGGCTGACCAAATCCTCATGGCTGTCAGGGAGGCGGTTCTGACAGCCGCATAGTGGGTCGCGTGCCTGCTGCCCGGCCCGGCCCAACCCGCCGAGATCTGGCGCCATCTCTTTTCTGAAACCTATCGCAATGAATTACGTCCGGAAAATGCGGGCCGCGCGGCGTCGATCATTGAGGGGCGCGCTGACTGGTTCGAGGCGATATTGACGCATAGCTGGTCGAAACTCGGTTTTCCTGTCCGGGAAAATGACGAGGGCGGGCGCTTTATGGTCATATCGCGGCTGCGGCTTTTAAAAGCACGGCGACAATGGCGTCAAATGCGGCGCTTCGGGTGGTGGCTGAATGCTGCGCGCCTTGTCAAAGCGGCCTTCACTTTTGAGAATGGCGCTCTTTATCTGGCGGACAAAATCCAGCGCCATAGCGGTCTGGCCATGCGCCTTTCACCTTTTGAGGCGCGTCACCCTCTCATCTGTCTGCCCCGCCTGTTATGGCGCGCGAGAAGCATCCTGCGACGTTCCTGAATTTCCATTTTCATGAACGCCGCAGGGAAGATGCGTGTCTTCCGTGGCCTGTCAAGCCGTTAGAACGCCGAGATCCTGCGCGGCTTTTGCGAAGGCGGTGAGGGCAGTGTCAATCTGGGCCGGGCTGTGGGGCGGCCATTACCGAGCAGCGAAGCAGAGGCCGGTCATCCGGCGTTGCGGGTGGCAGAGACAGATTGACGTAAACCCCAAGCTCCAGAAGTCGATTCCAGAAACCCGCGGCTGTCGGGATATCCGGCAAAGTGACAGCGACAACCGGGCTGACATGCTGGCTGACGGAGAGGCCAAGTTTCTTCAACCCCGCATGAAGTTGCCAGGCATTCTGCGTCAGTTGCGCCCGCAAATGGGGTTGCGCCTGAGGGGCATCGAGAGCGGCCCCTGAGGCGGCGATAATGTCAGGCGGCAGAGATGCGGTGAACATATATGGCCGTGATGCCAATCGGATCATCTCGACGCCGTCATGGTTCGACACGCAATAGCCGCCAATCGTCCCGAGACTTTTGGAAAATGTGCCGATGACGAAATCCACATCGTTTTCACAGCCATCCTGCTCAGCAACGCCGCGACCATTCTCGCCCAGAACGCCGAAAGAATGCGCTTCATCAACGAGAAGCCAGGCGCCGTGCTTCTTTTTGACCTCAGCAAAAGCGCGCATCGGGGCGACGTTTCCGGTCATGGAATAAACGCCCTCAATCACGATCAACTTGGCGCCTGGATGGTTCTTGACGCGGCTGAGCCGTTTATCGAGATCCGCCGGGTCATTATGTCGAAAGCGGATTACCTGCGCATTACCGAGGCGACTGCCATCATAAATACTGGCGTGACTATCAGCATCAATAAAAAGAATGTCATCCTTACCCGTAAGCGCGGAGATACGACCCAGATTGGCTTGATAACCGGTTGAGAAAATTATGCAGTGCCACCGCCTGAAAAATGCGGCAAGTTTATTTTCAAGTTGGGGATGCAACCCATTAAGTACCATTGGCAATACGTGAGCCCGTTGTGCCCACCCCCTCTTCTTGGAGGGTTTTGACGGTGGCGGCGATCGCTTCCGGGCACTGGCTGAGGCCGAGATAATTATTCGTCCCGAAAAGGAGGGTTTCCCGCCCCTCAATCAAACCGATCGTGGCCGAGAGGGGGCGTTCGATCACCACGTCAAACGGGTTGCGCGGCGTGGCAGTCATTATTTTGTCTCCATTGCGCTTCAGGCTACGTCGTATCCGAGGATCGAGGCAATCCGCTAAGCGTGACCAACTCTCGATCCTTTATGTTGGCTGCGCGTCAACCCAAGCTTTTAGTGATGTGACGGCATGGCGCGCAGATTTGACGTGTCCGTAAAGCGCGACAGAACCGGGTTCGATGTCAGGCTGCGGAACTCTCCTCTTGCGCAAACTGACCCGCCAGATACATGGCTTTTGCCTTCGCGCGGGTTAATTTACCTGACGATGTTTGCGGCAGGGTGTGCGGCGGCACCAGGACAACCTCCACGTCAACACCGTGACGACGGCGGATGACGCTTGCAATATTGTCTTTCATTTCCGCACGCGCCTCGACGGAGGTAAGACGGCATTGCACGAGGGCAAAAATTGACTTGCCCTTTTCCGCCTCGATCGAGAATACGGCAACATCACGTGAGCGCACCCCTGTGATGGCGGTTTCAACCGACCACTCAATATCCTGTGGCCAGATATTGCGCCCATTGATCACCATCAGGTCCTTCGCCCGTCCGGTGATGACAACCTGACCATTCAGCATGTAGCCGAGGTCACCTGTATCAAGCCAACCATCGGGGAACAGGACAGCATGCGTCTCCTTCTCCCGACCGAAATAACCGGTCATCATGCTTGGACCCCTGACGTAAATCGTCCCGATGGCTCGGTCCGGTAGGGTTTTGCCCTCACTGTCCCAGGCTTCAATATGGTGGCCCGGCAATGCATGGCCGCAGACGACAAATGTCCGCTTGGGCGATTCTGAATTATTGACACCGCACGCGAACTGCTCAGTCTCAAGATGTTTCAGATCAATCGTGTCAGCGAGAATACCATGTTCAAGCGGCGCGAAACTGATGGCCAGGGTGGTTTCCGCCATGCCGTAACTGGCGACGAAAGCCTTGCTGTCAAACCCATGGACTTTGTAATTTTCAGCAAAATCGCCGAGGATATGCGGCCTGATTATATCACCGCCAATTCCGGCAACGCGCCAGCTTGACAGATCAAGACCTGACGGCGGCGGACGACGGGCGCAAAGCTCATACCCGAAGGACGGGCTATAGGCGATTGTCCCTCGATTGCGGGAGATGAGGTCAAGCCAAACCTGAGGACGACGCGCAAATTCCCGCGTGGGGAGGAGGTCCGTCGTCAATTGGCAGCTCATCGGTGTCAGGAAGAAACCCATGAGCCCCATATCGTGATAGAGCGGAAGCCAGGAAACACAGCGATCCCCGGAATCTTTTACCTGTAAACCGTATTTTGCGATGGCGTGGGCGTTGGCAAGCCCGGCTTTCTGCGTGGCGGCGATTCCCATCGGGAAACGTGTGCTCCCGGATGAGAATTGCAGATAGGAGATGTCTGTCTCGGTCAACTCCGGAAGCGCGCCGGTCTCCGCCGCGGGGAGGGCGAGGAGCTCAGCCGGACTGCCCCCGAAGACAAGATGCATGTCCCGGACAATCTCTGCTGTCCAGCTCCCGATCAGCTCCGGAATGACGACGGCCCTTGCGTCCGCAGCCTCAACCATACCGCGCAGGGTGGCGATATAGGCTTCGCGACCGCCGAAAGCGACAGGAAGGGGCAGGGGGCCGGGATAAGTCCGGCATATTGGCATCCGTAAAAGATACGCGCGAAATCACCATCACTTTCCGCGATGATGGCCACACGGTCAGATTTCTTCAGTCCAAGCGAAAAGCTTGTGCGCTGTTTCAATAGCCTGTTCCCGTAAACGGGCATAGGGCAGGGCCTCAATCAACTGTCCGCGGCCATTATAAACATTATAGCCGGACTGACCGAGCGCGGCGTAATCCAGCGCATCGCTAAACGTTTTAAACGCACCATAGGTGCGCGCCTGACCAGAATCTGTAGGAACGAAGCGTCCTGCCGCACCTCCGGGCTCGTTATTTTACAATCCTCAACCAAAGTTTGGTTCCGTTCCTCTCATACATAAATTATTGTCTGAAATGCGTGAAGCGCGTCTTTTTAGACCGAGCGAGACAGATATTCAATGATTGCCTGCGCCGCATCGGATGTAGAATCGGCTTCATCATGGTCGAATGTTTCCTGCATATAGCGTATTTGTTCATCACGATATGTATCAGGATGGCGCGCATTTCTGAGCAACACCATGGCAAGTTCAGCCGGGGAGACGATAACGTCGCCTAACGTCCAACTGCGATAGTTTGGATTATTGTGCCATTTTGTATCATGTGCATTCAGGAAGATGCAAGGGCGTGGCCGGGTGATGAACTCGGCAACCTGGCTGCTGACATCGCCAAGATAAATGTCCGCGGCCAGCGTATAGGTCATGTCGACGCTGCGCATGCTGCCCGGGTCAATCAACATGTGCGCATGCGCGCGATATTGCTCAGTCAACTTCTGCCCCTCCTCGCGATGACGGTTGAACAACCTGTAATGCGGGGCGAATATCAGATTGAAATGGGTCTGGTTCGCAAAATACTCCAGCACGTCGCGCCCGAAGCGACGCCACGACGATAACGCGCGAGAGAAATGCGGGTTGTAAACCA